>CAYQUE010000010.1:0-48615 GCA_964420615.1 uncultured Alteromonadaceae bacterium
TACCGCGACCAATGCTTTCATGGTGTCTCCAGATGTGTTGCGAAACTCAATGCAGATTGTCAGACCTACTGGGCAAGCGCTCTCAGAGAGCCACCGGAGCTCGGGTGATATGCCCTGTGCTACCTGTGTTGCCCAAGCGGTTAGTGTATCATGCCGCCCCATGGGGACAGCACCCACAGCGCTGGAATTGTAATGAATTTCAGTGATGATGGAGATAACTAAAGCACACCGTTCAACAAGCCGAGGTAGATTGTGGAAAGAGAATCTATGGAATTCGACGTCGTCGTCGTGGGCGCTGGCCCTGCCGGCCTCAGTGCAGCCATTCGGTTGATGCAGCTGAGTGCCAGCGAAGGCAGAGAAATCACTGTCTGCGTCGTCGAAAAAGGCTCGGAAGTCGGCGCCCATATCCTCTCGGGTGCAGTGCTGGAGCCGCGGGCAATGAATGAGCTATTGCCGGACTGGCAAGCTCAAGGGGCGCCTCTCAACACGCCTGTAAGCGGTGATACGTTTTATTTTTACACGGGCCCAGAAAAAGCCATCAAACTGCCGGGATTCGCGATTCCGCGACCGACCCATAACGACGGCAATTACATTGTGTCCATGGGCAACGTGTGCCGGTGGTTAGCCCAGCAGGCGGAGGGGCTTGGGGTGGAGATATACCCGGGGTTCACTGCGGCAGAAATCCTGTTTCATGACGACGGCTCAGTGAAAGGCATTGCGACTGGCGAAATGGGGCTGGGCGCAGATGGTCAACAGAAAGACAGTTACGTCCCGAGCATGGAGCTGCACGCCACCTATACCGTCTTTGCAGAGGGGTGCCGCGGACACCTGGGCAAGCAGTTGATCAGTCATTTCAAGCTCGACGACGGCAAAGACCCGCAGCATTACGGAATCGGCATCAAGGAAGTCTGGAAAGTAGCCCCAGAGAAACACCAAGAGGGACTGGTAGTGCACGGCATCGGCTGGCCGCTGTCAGAATCCAACTCCAGTGGCGGCGCGTTTCTTTACCACGCCGAAAATCACGAGGTTTATCTTGGTCTGATTGCAGACTTGAACTATAGCAATCCTCATCTCAGCCCGTTTGAGGAATTTCAGCGCTGGAAAACACACCCCAAAACCCGCGCGGTGTTAGAAGGCGGAGAGCGTATCGCCTATGGCGCGAGAGCGCTGGCCAAAGGCGGGCAGAACTCATTGCCCGAGATGGCCTTCCCCGGAGGTCTGCTGATTGGCTGCGACGCCGGCACGCTCAACAGCGTCAAGATCAAAGGCAATCACACCGCGATGAAAAGCGGGATGTTGGCAGCCGAGAGCATCATGGCGGGTCTGCAGGTCGAGGGAACACCGCCAAGAATACTTGGCGATTATGCGGCTCGCATTCATGACTCATGGCTTGGTCAGGAATTGCACAGCGCGCGAAACTTCTCAGGCTTTATGCACAAGTTCGGCACGCTACTGGGTGCGGCTATGGTATGGATTGATCAAAATCTCTTTGCAGGCCGCCTGCCCTTTACTCTCCACGATACCAAGCCCGATTACGACTGCTTGGTAGAGGCAGATCAGGCGAAGCAAATCAGCTATCCAAAACCTGACAACAAGCTCACCTTTGATCGACTCTCCTCGGTATTTCTGTCCAATACCAATCACGAGGAAGATCAGCCTTGCCATCTCACGTTACGTGACAGCACCATCCCCATTTCGATTAACCTGCCGCGTTACGCAGAGCCGGCGCAGCGCTACTGCCCGGCGGGCGTCTATGAAATTGTTGAGGAAGCGGACGGGCCGCGATTCCAGATCAATGCCCAAAACTGCGTGCACTGTAAAACCTGTGACATCAAAGACCCCTCTCAGAACATTACCTGGGTAACGCCAGAGGGATTTGGGGGGCCGAACTACCCCAACATGTAGCGCGACATTATTCGGGTAACAAGTTGAAGCAGACGCCACTGCTGAAAACGCGGTGGCGCTCATCAGCAAGCTTGACCAATCGGTACCACGCTGCGCGCGAGCAAATAGCTGATAACCCGTGGGGCAGTGATATAAACGCCGCGCCGCTGGCCCGAGGCTCTGGTTGTATCGGGAAGGCATCCCCGATAGGGAACATTCCGCCGGCGTTCAATAGCGCCACCAGCGTCGGTTCTTCTGCCGTCTCATCAGCCATAATGTCAGTGACAATCAGCGGGTGCAGTGCGACTGAAACGCGGCATTTTTCAACTGGCGTAACGAGATAGTACTCGTTGTCCGCCTCGCGGCGCAAAATGCCGGCAAATAACTGCCATAGCTCTGGGCGACGAATGGCTGTGCCCTCGTGATACCACGTCCCATCGGCAGCGATGGCCATATCAATATCACCGCAATACGCTGGCTGCCAGCGCTCTAAAGGTGCGGGATGGCGCCCGTTAACCGACAAGTGGCCGCCGAGCCTCGTCTTGGCGTGGTGTTTATCGGGGACACTCCCCAAGAGCTCATTGAGCGTCGAAGAGGTCTTTGATGCTGCCTTGGTCATCCGGGGCGCCAACCATCATCGAACGATAATGTCGGCACTGTCGCGCTGAGAGCGAACGTATTCACCAAAACTCAGCTGCTGTTGCTCAGAGGTACGTCGGGCTCGCAGCGATGCCCGCTCTCCCTCGTTGAGATTGTTAAGCTCGCCGGGAGAGACCCTGGCTAGTTGAACAAGCGCATGGCCCGCTGCAGGCAAGGCCACGGGCTCAAGTACTGAGGACTGATCCGCGGCCATCGCGAATGCCGCATTGAGCACCTCTCGGGGTAGCTGGCTGGACAACCGCGTTGCCGCCAGTTCGACACGCCATTCCAGACCCAGCGCCTCTGCTGCCGCCTCCAGACTGTCGCCGTTAGACAGAAAAGCCTCGGCGCGCGCCCTCAGGTCCGTTAACGCTTCCGACTCGATCTGCGTCGCCAAGCGTTCACGTATCGTGCCCTCGACTTCTTCAAACGGCGATACCTGCGGGGGCCGAATTTCGTGAATACGGACCACAACAAATCGCTTGCCTGAGAGCTCTAACACCTCACTGTTATTGCGATCAGATCTGACATCTTCCGCAAAGGCCAAAGCGCGCAAGCGCTCATCGGCAAAAAGGTCGCTGCCATTATCCTCAGAGAAAGGGGCCGATCGTACTACCGTGGCGCCAATGGAAGCGGCAGGACCCGCCAGGTCCGCTGCGTTAAAAACCAGATCGCGAAGCGATTCCACGCTGACCAGTAACTCTCTTTCGGCTTCGGCCGATGCCATGGATGCGCGCAACTCCTCTTTGACATCCTCAAAGCTGACGGAATCCCCTGCGATACGCTCCTCAAGGCGGATAAAGTGCACCCCCGCATCCGTCTCAACCGCGCCTGAAACTGCTCCAGGCTCCAAAAGAGTCGCGATCGCATCCTCCATGGCATCCGGGAACGCGTTACCGTCTGTGAAGCCCAGTTCGCCGCCTATATTGGCTGACCCTAAATCATCCGATAGCGCCGCGGCCAGATCAGCAAAGTCCTCTCCCCCGCCCAACCGCTCAGAAACTTCCGCGATTCTCGCAGCGTAATCTGCATCCGCTTCATCATCGCCCTGTATCAGAAGAATATGTGAGACTCGGGCTTGCTCCGCCACTTCGTATTCATCGCGGACCATTTCAAACTGCTGCCTGACCGCATCATCATCGATCTCCACCGCAAAATCCTCGGGGGTAAGCAAGATGTAGTCGACAACCAGTTGCTCCGGATTCATGAATTCAGACCGATGGTCGGCGAAGTAGGCCTCAAGAGCGGCCTCGGAAAGATCGTCAGCGCTCACGAGCGTGCCCTCGGGGATAACGAGGTATCGAACATCGCGCTCCTCCGCCATGAAATTTGCGGTCGCTAGCAGCTCGGTTCGGGTGCTGAATTCCGTCTCACTGACTCCGGTCTGTAATTGCGTCAAGACAATGTCTTCGGCTTGCGCCCGTCGAAACCGCTCTGGGGTATATCCCGCGTTAGCTAGCACGCTTTTATACGCGTCGGGAGAAAAAACACCATTGAGTTGAAACGCCTCCACCGACGTTATCGACTTCCCAATCTGGGCGTTGGAAGCGACTAGCTTCAAGTCGGCGGTCTGTTGCAGCAGCAACATGCGCTGAATGAGCGAATCGAGCGCCCGCGGACGTAAACGATCATCATCCAGCATTGCAGGGTCAATATCATCGCCGAAAATACTGACAAGCTGGCGCTTTTGCTGGGTAATGGCCTCCTGTAGCGCGAACGGCGTAATTTCCTCACCATTTACATCAGCTACAGAGTTCCCGGCGCCACCAGGCAGTAGCGTCTCTAACCCGAACGCCGCGAACGACAGGACGATCAAGCCAATGATGACCTTGGCCGCAGTGCTTTGGGCGCCTTTGCGCATGGATTGCAACATGAAATCAGACTCTTTCTGAGGGTTTCTAACCTAAAGCCGGCGGCAAGGGTTTTCCTGACCGCTTCCCAACCGCGGGATTCGAGGGCTACAACACAAAGAAGGCGCACAGTGGCGCCTTCTTCGAACCGCCGCCATAGCCGGCGGGGTAATCGGGATCAGTTACTTGTTAACGGCATCCTTCAGTGCTTTACCGGCTTTAAAACCGGGCGTGTTCGAAGCGGCGATCTGAATCGTCTCGCCAGTGCGAGGATTTCTACCTTGTCTGGCAGCCCGCGCCTTCACTGAAAATGTACCAAATCCTACCAAGGAGACACTGCCGCCTTTGGCGAGTGCACCTGTGATTGCTCCGATAGCCGCGTCGAGTGCTCGGCCAGCAGAAGCTTTGGACAAATCCGCGTCAGCGGCGATGGCATCAATCAAGTCATTTTTGTTCACGTTGTTCCCCTCGAGTCTATTGAACTAAAAATTCAACGGCACTTATTCCAGAGCCTTTAGGTAGACTACTCCTCACTTCCGGCGGGGTCAACGCACGAAACCGCCGAAATCAGTGCGATCTGGGCCGACTATTCTCCGCCGAATCGACCTCCGCATCATCGGTGCGGCGCACTCCGCTCATGCCTTCCATATACGCCTCGTCCGACAATGGCTCTGGGGGCCTCTCAAGCGCGATTGCCAGCACCTCATCAATCCATTTTACGGGGCGAATATCCAAGTTCTCCTTGATGTTTTCTGGAACCTCCTGGAGGTCGCGCTCGTTTTCGTGAGGAATGATGACGGTGCCGACCCCTCCCCGTCGCGCGGCTAACAATTTTTCCTTGAGTCCACCGATCGGCAATACCTCGCCACGCAGAGTAATTTCACCGGTCATGGCGACGTCGGCGCGCACCGGGATCCCGGTAAAGCTGCTGACCAGCGCGGTGCACATGGCGATACCCGCACTCGGACCATCCTTGGGGGTCGCTCCTTCGGGCACGTGGACATGCATGTCTCTAACGTCGTGCATCCTCGCTGGAACACCGAGCGACTGAGATTTGGCTCGAACCACCGTAATGGCCGCCTGAATTGATTCCTGCATGACGTCGCCGAGAGAGCCCGTTTTCACCAGGCGCCCTTTGCCCAGAGTGGAGGCAACTTCGATAGTCAGCAATTCCCCACCCACAGAGGTCCACGCCAGACCGGTGACCTGCCCCACTTTGTTTTCCTTCTCCGCGGTGCCAAAGTTAAATTTCCTGACGCCTAGCAAATCTGCCAGCATATCGGGTGTGACGGTCGAACTGCCGCTCTGCTCTTCTAGAGCGAACGCCTTCACCATCTTTCGGCACACTTTGGCGATCTGCCGCTCCAGCGAGCGCACACCGGCCTCGCGCGTGTAGTAGCGAATGATGTCAAGGCAGGCGGCCTCAGAGATCGTTAACTCGTCAACCTTTAGACCATTCAGCCGAGTTTGCTTGGGAATCAGATATCGCTGCGCGATATTGAGCTTTTCATCCTCGATGTACCCGGGTATGCGGATCACCTCCATTCGATCCAACAGCGGGCCCGGGATATTCATGGTGTTCGAAGTGCAAATAAACATGACATCGGACAGGTCGTAGTCGACCTCGAGGTAATGGTCATTGAACGCATGGTTCTGCTCGGGATCCAGCACTTCGAGCATGGCCGAGGCCGGGTCCCCACGGTGGTCCATGCCCATCTTGTCAATTTCATCCAGCAAAAAGAGCGGATTTTTGACGCCTGCCTTGGACATTTTTTGCAGCAATTTTCCCGGCATTGAGCCGATATAAGTCCGCCTGTGGCCGCGAATCTCAGCTTCGTCCCTGACGCCCCCGAGCGCCATTCGAATGAACTTGCGATTAGTTGAGCGGGCGATCGATTCACCCAATGACGTTTTACCCACTCCTGGCGGGCCAACGAGACAGAGCACAGGGCCTTTTAATTTGCGGACACGCTTCTGTACCGCCAGATACTCAAGGATGCGCTCCTTGACTTCCTCGAGACCAAAGTGGTCCTCATCGAGAACCTGCTGCGCACGTTTGAGGTCATGCCGCACCTTGCTGCGCTTAGACCACGGGATACTCACCATCCAGTCGAGATAGCCCCTCACAACGGAAGCCTCCGCAGACATCGGCGACATCATTTTCAATTTGCCGAGCTCGGCGTTGGCCTTCTCTAGCGCCTCTTCCGGCATTTTTGCGGTGTTGATCTTATTCTGCAGATCATCGATTTCGTTGGGGGCGTCATCCATCTCCCCCAGCTCCTTCTGGATCGCCTTCATCTGCTCATTCAGATAGTACTCCCGCTGACTTTTTTCCATCTGCTTTTTGACGCGCCCGCGAATCCGCTTCTCTACCTGAAAGAGATCAATCTCCGCGTCCATCAACGACTGCAAATGCTCGAGGCGTACACGAATATCTGCGATCTCGAGAATGCGCTGCTTCTCCTCGAGATCAACGCTCATGTGTGCGGCTATGGTGTCTGCCAAACGGCCCGGCTCATCAATCCCCGATAATGAGGACAACACCTCGGCGGGCACTTTTTTGCTCAACCCGACGTATTTTTCGAATTGCTCGACAGTGGCTTTAACTAGCGCTGCGCCGTCGCGGTCGGACAAGCTGTCCCCCTCGATTTGTCGCACCGAGGCAACGGCAAACTGTTCTTCCTCATCAATAGCAACGACCGCGGCGCGGTAGCTACCCTCGACGAGGACTTTGATCGTTCCGTCGGGGAGCTTCAATAGCTGCAGAATGTTGGACACGGTGCCAACCTGATAGAGGTCATCGGCATCCGGCTCGTCGTCGGCTGCATTGCGCTGCGCTACCAGCAGAACCTGTTTGTTATCCAGCATGGCGTGCTCGAGGGCTTCGATCGAGCGCTCGCGCCCCACGAACAGAGGTAGCACCATATGGGGATACACCACCACATCTCTCAGTGGCAGCAGGGGGAGTTGCAGGTCTTGATCCGTCATCGTGTCCTCCGTCGTTAACGGGGATATGGGGGCGGCCTGTCGTTTTTAAAGGCCATCGAACGTATCTATCTTACCCCGAAGGCGTGAAAACGGATCGGCCCGCCGTTTAATCTGATGACAATGACTCGCTTTAGTCCTCGGCGCCCGCTGCCGCGGCGGCTGGTGCCTCATACACCAACAGGGGTTCGGAATCGCCCTTCACGACCGACTCATCGATCACTATTTTGGCGACGTCTGGGGTCGAGGGAATGGTATACATGGAGTCGAGCAAAATACCCTCTAGGATCGAGCGCAAACCGCGTGCCCCCGTTTTCCTCTCCATGGCTCTCTCCGCGACCGCCTGCAGCCCATCCTCTCGGAAGTCGATCTCAACACCTTCCATTTCAAACATACGCGCGTATTGCTTAGTCAGCGCGTTGCGCGGCTCGGTCAAAATACGGATTAACGCATCGGCGTCGAGCTCCTCGAGTGTCGCGATGATCGGGAGACGCCCAACAAACTCCGGAATCAGGCCGTACTGGACCAAATCTTCCGGCTGAAGGTCCGCCAACGTCTCTCCGAAATTGCGCGTCTCGTCCTTGCTTTTTACCTCGGCACCAAAACCAATGCCGCCCTTTTCCGAGCGATGGCGAATTACTTTGTCGAGGCCCGCAAAAGCGCCGCCACAAATGAACAGGATGTTACTCGTATCGACCTGCAGAAATTCCTGCTGCGGGTGCTTTCGGCCACCCTGGGGGGGTACGGAGGCGACCGTGCCCTCGATCAGCTTCAGCAGCGCCTGCTGCACGCCCTCACCGGACACATCGCGGGTGATTGATGGGTTGTCAGATTTGCGAGAAATCTTGTCAATTTCGTCAATGTAAACGATACCCATCTGTGCGCGCTCTACATCGTAATCGCACTTCTGTAGCAGCTTCTGAATAATATTCTCGACGTCTTCCCCCACATACCCAGCCTCGGTCAGCGTAGTCGCATCGGCAATGGTGAAAGGCACGTCGAGCAGACGGGCCAAAGTCTCGGCGAGCAACGTCTTACCCGAGCCCGTAGGTCCGACCAGCAGGATATTGGATTTGCTGAGCTCGACCTCTTCAGCGCCACGGCCGGCTGGGGCTGCGTTTCGCAGCCGCTTATAGTGGTTGTAAACGGCGACCGCCAGCACGCGCTTGGCGCGCTGCTGCCCGATCACGTACTGGTTAAGAATTTCGTTAATCTCTTCGGGAATCGGTAGCCGGGAGTTATCGCCCTCCGTCGACGCCTCCTGGATTTCCTCGCGTATGATGTCGTTACAAAGATCAACACACTCGTCGCAGATGAAAACCGAGGGCCCCGCGATCAGCTTCCTGACCTCGTTTTGGCTCTTCCCGCAAAACGAGCAATAAAGAAGCTTGCCGCCGTCTCCGGAAGTGTTGTCGTCTGTCATCTGGCGAACCCTCGCGCGCTATCGCGACCTGATGCCCCTAACCTTGATACGTTTCCGGGGTGTTTGCAAGTCGATGGGCACCGGGAGCGGCGCATCAACGGCTGGCGATAACCTCATCAACCAGCCCATATTCGACGCTTTGCTCCGCACTCATGAAGCGATCTCGCTCCGTGTCTCGTTCAATCACGTCCATCGGCTGACCGGTATGCTCCGCGAGGAGGCTGTTGAGGCGCTCCCGCAGGAACAGTATCTCTTTCGCCTGAATTTCGATATCCGTCGCTTGCCCCTGAGCGCCGCCGCTGGGCTGGTGGATCATCGTGCGGGCGTTGGGCAAGATAAAGCGCTTACCGCGGGTGCCGCCGCTGAGGAGAAACGCCCCCATCGATGCCGCTTGACCAATACACATGGTGCTCACGTCTGGCTTGATAAAGCGCATAGTGTCGTAGATAGAAAGTCCGGCAGTGACAGATCCACCAGGGCTATTGATATAAAGGTGGACGTCTTTGTCGGGATTCTCCGACTCCAAAAACAGTAACTGGGCGACGACCAGATTGGCCATGTAATCCTCGATCGGACCCACGATAAAAATCACGCGCTCCTTTAACAGGCGGGAGTAAATATCGAACGAGCGCTCACCACGGGAGGTTTGCTCGATCACCATGGGCACGAGACCCAGGTTTTGGGGGTCCAGAGTCACATCTCGCTGGCTCATATCGTTGTCCTGTTTTGGAGCGTTAGGCCGAGGCGGCCGGGCGCGCTTTTGCCAGCGCGTCTTGATAACTACACTCTACCTCAGCGATGGCAGCCTCAGACAGCAGTTTCTCGACCACAGCATCCTCGAGTACGCGCGACTCGATGCCCGCTAACTGCTCATTTTCCGAGTAATACCAGTTGATCACTTCGTCAGGGTCCTGATAGGTGGAGGCGATATCCTCAATCGCGGCTCGCACTTTCGCCGGCTCGGCTGATAACTCGTATGCTCCGATCATTTCGGCCACCACAAGCCCCAGTTTGACCCGACGCTGCGCCTGCTCCGCAAACATTTCGTCCGGCAAAATAGTCGTCAGGTCGAGGTCCTGGGGCGCTGCGCCGCCAAACTGCTGGAACATTTGCGCGCGCATGGCGTTGACTTCTTGCGCGATCAGCGAAGAGGGTAATTCCAATGATTCGTGCGCCTGCAGTATCGCGTCCATCACCTGGTTCTTCACCGAGGCCTCTACGGCATTGCGCAGCTCGCGTTCCATGTTCTGCTTTACTTCGGCACGAAAGTCTTCTTCAGTGCCATCCTCAAGACCGTACTGAGCAAACAGTGCGTCATCCACCGGTGCCAGCTCGAGCGCCTTGACCTCTTTGACCTGCACTTTGAATTCAACCGCAACTCCCGCGAGATCTTCTTTCTGATAATCCTCGGGGAAAGTGAGGCTCAGCGAGCGCTCGTCGTCGGCCGAAGCGCCGACCAATCCGTCCTCGAACCCCGGAATCATGCGATTAGAGCCAAGCTCCAGCGAGGTGCCCTCGCCTGAACCCCCTTCAAACAGTTCGCCTTCGCGGAAGCCCTGAAAATCAATGACGACAGTGTCACCCGTTTCTGCGGCCCGATCGACAGTTACGAGCTTGCCCTGCTGCTTTCGGAAGACCTCGATAATGTCGTCAATATCCGTCTCGGATACCTCGGCCAACGGCTTTTCAATCGTCAGGTCCGAGATCGGTTGTAGCTCAACCGCCGGGAAAATTTCAAACGTCGCCGTATATTCGACGTCCTGGCCCGCCTCCATCTTGCGGGCTTCGATCGAGGGCTGGCCGGCAGGCCTCAGGTTCTCAGTAATGACCGCCTCCTGGAAAGACTGACTGATCACCTCACCCAGCACTTCTTGCCGCACGCCCGCCCCAAAGCGCTGCTGCAGGACTTTCATTGGGACCTTCCCGGGCCTAAAACCGGGCAATCTGACGTTTCTGGAGGCTTCCTGAAGTCGCCTCGCAACGGCCGAGTCGACTCTATCCGCCGGGACGCCGACGGTGAGCCGGCGTTCCAACCCAGAGGTTGTTTCTACGGAGACCCGCATGTTGTGCTCCTGGATAATTGATTCGTTATTCACTGCCGACCACAGCACCCTCATCGGGTCACTGGTTGACCTCGACTTAGCAGAAATGGTGCGGAAGGAGAGACTCGAACTCTCACGTCGTTAGACACTGGAACCTAAATCCAGCGCGTCTACCAATTTCGCCACTTCCGCAAAGAACACCGAGGTTTTTTGCCGCAGCGCCTGACAGCGAGGCGCGCGATGGTGTCACAGAATCTGAGGAGTTTCAACGCTCACGGCGCCGTCGGCCGCCCTTGAATCACTCGCTGGAGACCGGCGAGCCCCTGCTCAGGCTCGCCACCACTCCTTACAAATTGGTTTAAAAAGTCTGCGTTGAATTTATAATAGTAAATTCAGTAATTTAAGTACTTAATATGACAAAATAGCGGAGGTAGAGGATGGGTGAGACGGGTAATATGCCGCAATGATCTAAGAAAACGACTGACGACGCTGGATAAATTTTTGGCAAGGTGCATAATGAAAAGTGTCGCAGCGCCCCTCAAGAAGCCTGACGACGGCGGGTATCCCAAGTGCCCGTGTGTGCGCCCGCTGATGTGCCCGCGAGCGCACCACTCCTAAAAGTCTATGACTACGGGCCCCTCGGGGCCCGCTTTTTTTGCGGCTGTGATTGCTGCGTGCCCGCTCGCTGAGTGGGTGATGAGGAGATGGGTCGTCCCTCGGCGCAAGTCGGCGCCCCGTGCCATCACCGGGGTCCACGCTCTGGGTCAATTCAGAGTGCTGTCTGTTCTAAACCTTGCCGCTAGAGCGTGTGGGTGGCTCGGTCTGAGGACAACATGCCGCCCAGGTGATTTTCTATTTTGGCATTCACGGCGATATCCTGCTCAGAAAACTGTACCCCGATGCCCGCCTGTCGGTTCCCTTGAGCGCCTCCGGGCGTCAACCACACGACACGCCCCTCGATGGGGATCTTTTCGGGCTCGTCCATCAGGGTCAACAACAACGATACCTCGTCACCCAGTCGATAGGCCCGACTGGTGGGGACAAACAAGCCGCCATTCTGCAGAAACGGCATATACGCACCGTACAGCACTGCTTTGTCGGCAATGGTCAGAGCTATGACACCCTGATGCGTCGCTTCACTCATGGGAATACCTTAAACAGCAACGCTGTCCCTGCCAAGACTTGTCAAAAACCGATCAGCGATAGCGGGAAAGTCGCTATGCCCTCGACTGCGAAATAGCCTGAAGATCTCTGCGACAATCACCTCTCTAGCCGGTGTAACACCGCTACGAATCCGCCCAGATAGCACCGATAGGCACCGATGCAATATCAAGTCGCCTCGACCCGCGGCCCTCAGTGTGGCGGCATCGGCTCGCTCGCACTGCGCCTCCAACCAAACCAAGAGCTCGAACAACAGCACTTCGGGGTCGGCGGCGCCCCACGCCTGAGGCAGATGTATCGGACCTTGCGCCGCCGCCACTTCAGGAAATGTTTCGGCCAAAGCGCGACGATCTAACAGATCGCTGTCAGCTCGATGCCTCCAAACCGCGACCGCATGCCCGCGGGTCACTGCCAAAAGCGCTGCGGCCTCTACTCGATCGACCTCCATATTGGCATCTAGCCATTGAAGGGCTGCCTCAGCAGTAGCCACGGGCAGGCGTATTCGCTGGCAGCGTGAGCGAACCGTGGCTGGCAGGCGCCAAGCAGCGGCGGTAGACAGCAGTATCAGACTCGCACCGGGAGGCTCTTCGAGGGTCTTGAGTAGACTGTTTGACGCTGCGGTGGTCATCGTCTCCGCGTCACGGATAAACAATAGCTTGGTATCGCCATACAACGCTGTTTGCTGCATGAAGCGAGTCGCCTCACGCACCTGATCCACGCCAATCGCCTGCTTACCCGGCTCTCTGACGATCTGCATGACGTCACCGTGCGCCCCCTGCTCATGCGCTCGGCAACCCGCGCAGGTTCGGCAGGGCTCAACGCTGCCAATGCGAGAGCAGAGCAACCGTGCGGTCAGCAGCTCGCAGAACAGCGCGGCCTCATACGGATCGTCCGAGACAACCAAATAGGCGTGTCCTCTATGGCTTTCATGGGTCGGCGAGGACCACTGATCGAGCGCCCCTTCTAACCAGGCCGGGATCGAGTGGAGCGGCGTGATGAGTGCGTCGTCACTCACCCAGACGCGCCTCAATAAAAGCGGCAAGTGCCATACCCACCGACTCAAGTGATTGCGTGGCATCGATGACCGAATATTGCTTCGGATGAGCCTTGGCGCGCTCCAGATACCCCGCTCTGACCCGCTCGAAAAATAAAATGTCCTCGCGCTCAAAGCGATCAAGAGAACCTCTCGCCCGGGCTCGAGCCAAACCGACCTCCGGTGGCATGTCCAGTAAGATCGTCGCGTCAGGACGACGATCTCCCTGCACCAGCTGCTCGAGGTGCGCTATCGCCTCCAGCGACAGCCCGCGCGCCGCACCTTGATAAGCGTAAGTGGCATCGGTGAATCGGTCACAAATAACCCACTCTCCGCGATTCAGCGCCGGCTCTATGACGCGACTCAGATGCTGAGCCCGCGCCGCAAAAACCAGCAACAGCTCGGTCATCTCAACGGGCGACTCTCCATCAATACTCAGCAGCGTCTGCCGGATCGCTTCAGCCAGAGGCGTACCGCCTGGTTCTCGCGTGCAAGTCACTGCGTGCCCACGCGCTCGTAACAACTCGGCGAGAGTCTTCTGTGCTGTTGACTTACCCGCGCCCTCTCCTCCTTCGATCGTGATAAAGCACCCGGTCATGGGGAGGGCCCATCATTGACAGTCGGACTTGATCGATAGTCAGCCCGGGGCGATAGCTGATATCGACGCACCAGCGCTTCGTGTGCTTCTAAAGAGTCACTGAAAGCGTGCGACCCGTCGCCCTTGGCGACAAAGTAGAGATTCTCGGACTCATCAGGAGAAAAGACAGCGCGCAAGGCTGCTTCTCCGGGCAATGCGATAGGCGTCGGCGGTAACCCGGGAATCACGTAGGTATTGTAGGGATTTGCCTTGTCGCGCAAGTGACGTCGCTTCAGGTCGCCTTGGTAGGCATCCCCCAAACCATAAATGACGGTTGGGTCGGTCTGCAAACGCATACCCCGCTCCAGACGTCGTAAGAACACACCCGCGATCTGCGCCCGCTCGTCGGCAATCCCCGTTTCTCGCTCAACAATCGACGCTAGAATCAACGCTTCGTAGGCGGTCGCCAATGGCAACCCCGGGTCTCGCTGCACCCACAGCGACTCGAGCAAGTCACGCATAGCCTCGTGCGCGCGTTGCAGTAAATCGAGGTCGCTGTCGCCCGTCGTGAAAGCCCAGGTCTCTGGCAAAAACCAACCTTCCGCGCTGTCGCTGCGCCCTACCAGCTCGAGCAGCGCGGCCTCGGCTTCTGCTTTTGGCGTTTTCCGCAGCTGCGGATTTCGGCCCAGTCGCTCTAATGCCTGGTCCAGAGTGAGGCCTTCCGGAAGCGTCACGCGATACTGACGCACCCGCCCGCTCGCCAATAGCCGGACCATACTTTCACCCGTGGCACCCGGCAGGATCTCAAACTCGCCCGCCTGCATGCGCTTATCCAGGTCATACCAGCGGGCGATCTGGCCCACCCAAAAACTGTGCCTTATCCAACCAGCACCCTCCGCCTCGGCCAGCACGTCGCGCAAGCTCTGCCCGGGCGCAACGCTGACGACAGCTCCAGTCGACACAAGGACCGGCTGCATCCATATCGCACGCAGGCCAAAGCCGCCGAGCGTTAATACAATTAACAGCGCCCCGAGCGCGGCGAGGGTTAACTGACGCATGCGGCGATGCACGCGGATAATCGCGATTGAATTTCTGCGCACCGTGGTCCGGCTTCGAATGTGCGATCGCCCACCTGCGATACCGGCCTTGCGCCGATAATCGTGTTGCAAATGATGACGTTTTCCGCCGAAAGCAACGCGTCGAGGGGCACGGTATCGACGTGAACGCCATACCCCAAGTCCGGAAGCACCGTCTCCATGAGCAGCTGGCGGCGCGTGCCGGCGATACCACAATGATCCAACGCAGGTGTAAGCGCCCGGTTGCCATTTAACAAAAACAGGTTGCCCTTACTGGAGGAGATAACGCCACCTGCCTCGTCGAGCATGATGACATCGTCCCATCCCTGGCGCTGTGCCTCTAGCGCGGCAAGCACCTGCTCGACTCGGGCAAGCGACTTGATGCCCGCCAGCTGTATATTCGCGCTCCAACACATCGATGCGATGCCACAACGTAAGGCACTCGAAGAGAGCGGAAGACGTGAAGCAGTGGTCAGCACATATCGCGGCAGGCAGCGACTGGGGGGCGAGTAGCCCCGGGGGCCGGACCCGCGAGTGACCGTCAATCGCGCAGCTCCGGTGTGCTTCACTTTTAAAATCAGCGCCAGCGCTTCTCTGAAAATACGCCTCGCCGTGAGATCTGCATCATTAAAGCGCAGACGCGACAAACCGTCGATGAGCCTGAGCAAATGGAGTTCCGCACACCCAATGCGGCCGGCGTCACACGCTAAGGTTTCGAACACACCGTCGGCGTAGTTCAGTCCGCGATCGTCATTGGGAATTACGTCGGTCTCGACTCCATCAACCCACGTGTGCGTCATCTCTCGATTCGTATTAGTCGAGTTGGCTGAAAATCAGGGAGCCGTTGGTGCCCCCAAAACCAAACGAATTCGACAATGCGTGTTTGATCGGGCGCTCCTGTGCCTGATTCGGCACATAGTTCAGGTCGCAACCATCCCCGGGGTTGTCGAGGTTAATGGTCGGCGGCGCCACACCATCACGCAATGCCATGACGGTGAGAATCGCCTCTACCGAACCCGCCGCACCGAGCAGATGTCCAATCATCGATTTTGTTGAACTCACGGCTAGCGAATACGCGTGATCGCCGAAGACAGCTTTAACGGCCTGCGACTCGGCGAGGTCACCTGCCTCCGTGGAAGTTCCGTGAGCGTTGACATAGGCGATATCGCTACCGTTCAACCCTGCATCGGCCAGCGCCTGACGCATCGATGCGGCAGCACCTCTGCCGTCTTCTGGCGGTGATGTCATGTGATACGCATCGCCGCTCATACCGAAACCGGTCAACTCACAATAAATGCGCGCGCCCCGGGCCACTGCGCTGTCATAGGACTCGAGCATCAACATACCGGCACCGTCACCCAGCACGAAGCCATCTCTGTCCCGATCCCAAGGACGGGACGCTCTTTGCGGGTCATCGTTTCGCGTGGATAGCGCTCGCGCGGCTGCAAAGCCCCCAATGCCAACCGGGGTGGTGGCCATCTCTGCGCCGCCCACCAACATGGCATCGACATCCCCCGACGCGATGAGTCTGGCGCCTAAACCAATGTTATGGGTGCCCGTAGTACACGCCGTCACGACCGCTAAATTAGGTCCTTGCAAGTTGTAGAGAATTGAGAGGTTACCCGCGATCATATTAATGATCGCTCCGGGCACAAAGAATGGCGATATTCGCTTTGGGCCTTTGTGCTCCACCAGTAATGCGGTCTCTTCGATAGAGCCAATGCCACCGATGCCAGAGCCAATAGCGCACCCGACGCGATGCGCATTGGCGTCGGTAATCTCCAAACCCGAATCTCGAAATGCCTGAATGCCCGCAACCATGCCGTATTGGATAAACGGATCCATGCGGCGCGCATCTCGCGCTTCTAGATAGCCATCCGTCGTGAATGCTTTAACGCTGGCACTAAAGCGGGTTGAAAAAGCACTGGCATCAAATTGCTCTATGGCTGCGGCGCCACTTTTGCCCGCACAGATAGCGTCCCAACTGCTTGCGACATCTAAGCCAAGCGGCGTGACGGCGCCCATGCCGGTGACTACCACTCTACTGCCTTTCATACTGCGACCCTTCTGCCCCTGGAGGTTTGCATGTGATGTTGGCCTTGCCCTACTGATGCGTGCCAGCGCTCTTTTCGGATTATTCTCGGCGAGCGATCAAAGCGCTTAAATTAAAAGGGCCGCGCTGCCAGTGCAGAGCGGCCCCGCCGTAACGACGCTGAGACTCGCTCAGGCGAGATTATCGTTGATGTAGTTAATCGCCAGTTGAACGGTCGTGATCTTCTCGGCTTCCTCGTCTGGAATCTCTGTTTCAAATTCCTCTTCGAGCGCCATCACGAGCTCCACAGTGTCGAGAGAGTCCGCACCGAGGTCATCAACAAACGAAGCCTCCGCCTTGACTTCCTCTTCTTTGACACCCAACTGCTCGGCGACGATTTTCTTGACTCGATCTTCGATATTGCTCATGACGTGCTCTCTATTCCCCAATTGGTAGTCGGACTCCCGCCCGGACGCGGTGGATTTTACAAGCTTTTGCGGCAAGAAAAACCCTTTTTAACCAGCATAAACCCCTTGATAACCACTTTTAGGCCATGTACAGCCCACCATTCACGTGAATGGTTTCACCCGTGATGTACTGCGCAGCATCGCTGGCCAAAAAAGCAACGACTGCCGCGACGTCCTCGGGCTGGCCGAGTCGAGCCAGTGGAATTTGTGCCGACAGCGCCTCACGCTGCGCATCCGAGAGTGCGCGGGTCATATCGGTATCGATAAAACCAGGAGCCACGCAGTTCACTGTGATGGATCGTGATCCCAGCTCGCGGGCAAGCGACCTCGCCATACCCGCCGCCCCCGCTTTGGTCGCAGCGTAATTACTCTGCCCCGCATTCCCCATAGCGCCGACGACGGAAGTCACATTAATAAGCCGGCCCCAGCGCGCCTTGGTCATGCCCCTCAAGCAGGCCTTACTCAACCGATACAGGGCGTTCAGATTGGTATCAATCACATCGTGCCATTCGTCCTCTTTCATCCGCATGAGGATATTGTCCTTGGTGATACCGGCGTTATTGACCAACACCAAGGGATCTCCCAGGGATTCACGTACTCGCTCCATCAGCGCCTCGACACTCGCCATATCGGTGACGTTGAGCACCATCCCCGCACCACCGGAGGCGGCCAGAGCGCTCTGTATTCGCTCAGCGCCCGACTCAGTAGTGGCCGTACCAACGACGGCAAAGCCCGCATCTGCAAGGGTCTGAGCGATGGCAGCGCCAATACCCCGACTCGCACCCGTCACTAGCGCCACTGTCTTATTCACTTCCGTCACGCCCTCATACTCCCCACAGTGTCCTGCAGTACCTCGGGATCTTCTATTGCGACACAGGTCGCTTCCCTATCGATCCGCTTGACGAGTCCCGTCAGCACTTTACCGGGCCCGCATTCAACAAACTGTTGGCATCCGGCCTGCAGCAAAGTGACAACACATTGCGTCCACATCACAGGCTCGGAAACCTGTCGAACTAAAAGCCGTCTGATTTCGACCGCGTTTCGATGCGGTTGGGCATCGACATTGCTGATTACGGGTATCTTTGCGTCATTGAGCGCAATGGTCTGGAACGCCTCGCCCATCGCGAGCGCTGCAGGCTGCATCAGTGGCGTATGAAACGGAGCGCTAACGGGCAATGGCAGCACGCGCTTGGCACCCGCTTCTTTCATAAAGTGGGACGCGGCCTCCACCGCCGCAGCGTGCCCTGCAATCACCACCTGGCCCGGAGAGTTATAGTTGACCGCACCCACGTAGGCATCATCTTCGCAATGAGTGACGCAGACTTCATCGATAATCGCATCACTGAGCCCAAGTACCGCAGCCATTGCTCCCTCGCCCGCGGGCACAGCAGACTGCATGGCTCTGCCTCTGATCTGCACCAAGCGCGCGGCATCGGCCAGCGACAACGCCTCGGCCGCCACCAGCGCGGAATATTCTCCAAGGCTGTGGCCGGCGACGAACTCGGGCATAACCCCGCCGGCTTGCTGCCAGCAACGCAACAGCGCGACGCTCGCAGTCAATATGGCGGGCTGGGTGAATTCGGTCAGCGTCAGCTGCGCTTCAGGGCCCTCCGACACCAGCTGCCACAGATCATAGCCCAGCGCCTCACTCGCTTCCGCAAAGGTCGCAGAGACCACGGGGTACCGCTCCGCGGCGACACGCAGCATCCCAACCGACTGGGAGCCTTGTCCGGGAAAGACAAAAGCCAGTCCAGCCAACGGATTACTCGTCGTCGCCGGTTTCGACTACCTTCTTGCCACGATAAAAGCCGTCGGCGCTCACATGATGACGCCGCCGCGTCTCGCCCGAGGTTTCATCGACCGTTAATGTCGGTCCGTTAATCGCATCGTGGGCGCGCCGCATACCGCGCTTTGAGCGAGTCTTCCTATTCTGTTGCACAGCCATGGTTGGCCTCCCATATCACCACGCTCGTGAATCCACACAGGGCACACCGAGCCGTTATTTCCTTACCGCTAATACGCTATCCCGTTGCGTCAGGATTTTAACTGACCCAACACTGCAAAAGGGTTAGCCTTTTGTTCCGCCGGCTCCGCCATTTTACCGGCATCACCCTGCGCCTTCAGCGCTGCCAGTTGCTCAGCTGTTGCACAATCATCAGCGTGCAGCGGGCTGACGGGTAGCGCCAACAAAATCTCGTCCTCGGCAATCTCACCGAGGTCGGCCGACTCACCGCAAATCAGCGGCTCATAGTCAGCCGGTAAGGCGGCTGCATCTTCATCCCGCCAAACGCAAGCCATCCGGCTGCGGGTCTCCAGCGCCTGCCTCATCTCTCCAAGACACCGCTGGCACTGCATCAGCACCGACGCCTGAATGTGCGCCTCAACGACATAACGAGCTTCCTCGTCACGACTGAAGCGAAACTGAGCGCGTGCCGGTTCCGCCAGCGCCATTCCGGCCGCAAGTAACCGGGTCACCTCAGTCGGTGACACGACACCGCTAATCTCAACGCCGCGAGCTGCCAGATTGCGCAGATCGAGCTGTCTTGGCAGCGGCCCTATTTTCATGGCGGCGGATCATACGGACGGGGGTATACGCTGTCAAAGCGATCTGCCACAGTTGGACCCTCAATTGCTCACTGATTCGCGGTTTCGCCAACTATTCCCGCCATAGCCAACACTTTCCGCCCTATATGAACATCGTACTCGCCTCTACTTCACCCTATCGCCAGGAGTTGCTGGCGCGACTGGGCATACCTTTTACGTCTATCGCCCCCGAAGTAGACGAAGCGCTGATTCCTGGAGAGTCCGCGCAAGATCGGGCGCGGCGGCTCGCCTTATCCAAGGCACTGGCGATTCCCGCAGATAACGCCTTGATCATTGGCGCTGACCAAGTCGCTTGCCTTGATGACCGCATCCTCCGAAAACCGGGAACACGGGCCAAGGCCGTCGAGCAATTGCTGAACTGCTCTGGGCAAACGGTCAGATTTTGGACCGCAGTAGCGCTGAGATGCGTTGAGACGGACACGCTGAAACAGCGATTGGTCCTGAGCGAGGTCGACATGCGTGAGCTATCGCCACAAGAGGCAGCACACTACGTGGCTATGGATAATCCGATTGACTGTGCGGGCAGCTTCAAATGGGAGTCCTTGGGCATCTCGCTGTTTCAAGGCATGCGCAGCGATGACCCGACCGCGTTACAGGGGCTACCACTCCTCGCCGTCTGCGAGCTGCTCCGCGAGGCCGGCGTGTCGTTACCGCTGGCGTCGCAACTCAGCCAGCGCTGATTCCAGCTCGGCGTCGAGTGGGCACTCAAACGATAAGCGCTCGCCGGCTAATGTAAACGAGATGGCGCTGGCATGCAGAAATAGGCGCTTCAAGTGCACCCGATCGCACAGGGCTTCTGAATCATCGTTCTGATATTTGACGTCGCCCAAAATGGGATGCCCGCTCTGTTGTGCATGCACCCTGATCTGGTGGGTTCTGCCTGTGACCGGCTTGGCCTCGACCAGTGTCGCCTCTCTGAAGCGCTCAAGGACCCTGAATTCAGTCTTTGCGGCCTTGCCTTCGGCATCGACCTTAACAATGCGTTCACCCGAGGCGGTGTGCTGCTTTAACAGTGGCGCTGACACCACCTTCCGATAGGCAGGCCACTTCCCACTGACCAGGGCGCAATAACGCTTATCAATGCGACCCTCGCGCAGCTGCTCATGCAATGCTCTCAGGGTACGCGCATTCTTCGCCAACAAGACCAGGCCCGAGGTGTCTCTATCGAGGCGATGCACGAGTTCGAGATAGCGAACTTCAGGAAAAAGACTTCGAAGCGACTCGATAAGGCCAACCCTGACCCCGCTGCCGCCGTGCACTGCAAGCCCAGTCGGTTTATCGATGACCAGGAGATCGCCGGAATCAAACACAACGGCTCGACGGATTCGTTTAGCCCAGGCCAATGAAGGCCTTGGCTTGTCGGTATTGTCGCGCGTCGAAAGCGGAGGCAAACGAACGGTGTCGCCTTGCTGCACCCGATAGTCGGGTTTGGAGCGGCCTTTATTCACCCGCACCTCCCCCTTTCGGATGGCTCGATACACCCGTGTTTTGGGCACCCCGTCGGCGTGGCGAGCGAGGTAGTTATCGAGACGCTGTCCAGCCTCTTCCGGGCTGACCTCGAGCAATTGCACCCCTTTGCGCGCTGGCGCAGTCATAAAATCACCACTTTCTTGCCGTCATCTATTGATTGAAACCCCAGCGGCTTGGTGCTAGGGTGCACCCGTCGGATTTGCTGAGCTTTGGCCCGATACATGCTCCGCCCTGTATATGGCGGTGACAAAGCCGCCAAGCCAGCTCCTCAGCCCCATTATGTTGTGCTGCGGACAGCCGGGCTTTTCCCGCCCCGCTTACCCGACAAGAGAATTGCGAGTCTACCGCGCGACCCCTCCGGACCCAACGTCCGTCTGAGCGACCCGCGGCAGGCAATGAAAAACCCGCGACACACGATGGCGCGGTGCGAATTGCGAGTCAGGCACCTGGTGACAACTGGGGCCGGTGAACAGACAAAGGGCGGAAAACAGCCGCCCCACGATGATCACCCGCTGAAGTCAGGCGGGAACGCATGTACAGGAGGCTCTTTGGACCTCCGCACCGCCCAGTTGCGTCGCCAACTGGACTAAATCATGAAAAAGATACTGATTAACGCAACTCAGGCCGAAGAGGTCCGAGTGGCTATGGTCGATGGCCAGCGCCTTTATGACCTGGACATCGAGAACCGTCAGCGCGTTCAAACCAAAGCCAACGTCTACAAAGCCAAAATAACGCGTGTAGAGCCAAGCCTCGAGGCCGCATTTGTTGACTTCGGCGCCGATCGTCACGGGTTCTTGCCGCTCAAAGAGATTAGCCCGGAGTACTACCGCAGCCGCGCGCCCGAAGGCGAAGGCAAGGTTCGGATCAAAGACGTGCTGAAAGAAGGCACCGAAGTCGTCGTTCAGGTCGATAAAGAAGAGCGCGGCACCAAGGGCGCGGCGCTGACCACGTACATCAGCCTAGCGGGCCGATATATGGTGCTCATGCCCAATAATCCGAAGGCCGGCGGTATCTCCCGACGTATTGAGGGCGAAGATCGCAGCGACCTAAAAGATTCTCTGGCGCAATTGCAGTTGCCAGATGGCATGGGCGTCATCATCCGGACCGCCGGGGTTGGCCGTAGTACCGAAGAATTACAGTGGGACCTGGACTACCTGCTGCAGCTGTGGGATTCCATTTCCAAGGCAAATGCTGAGCACAAGGCTCCTGTCCTCATCTACCAAGAAAGCGACGTCATCATCCGCGCGGTACGTGATTACCTGCGCGATGACATTGACCAAATACTGATCGATGACGCTACGGCCTATCAGCGGGCTGAAGAATTCATCAGCATGGTCATGCCGCAGTATAAAAACCGACTCAAGCGCTACGAGGATCCCCTTGCGCTGTTTAATCGCTTCCAGATTGAGGCGCAAATCGAAACTGCGTTTCAGCGAGAAGTGCGCCTGCCCTCCGGCGGCTCCATCGTCATCGACCCAACGGAGGCACTGGTCTCTATCGACATTAACTCGGCTCGCGCCACCAAAGGCGGCGATATTGAGCAGACAGCGCTACAAACCAACCTCGAGGCGGCAGACGAAATCGCAAGGCAGTTGCGTCTTCGAGACATGGGCGGTCTCGTCGTTATCGATTTTATTGATATGTCATCGAACCGCAATCAGCGCGCCGTGGAGAACCGCATCAGGGAGGCGCTGGAGCTGGATAGAGCTCGGGTGCAAATTGGCAGAATCTCCCGCTTTGGCTTGCTCGAGATGTCTCGCCAACGCCTCCGCCCATCGCTTGGCGAAACCAGTGGCATGGTCTGTCCACGATGCACCGGCCAAGGCACTATCCGCGACACCAAATCCCTCGCGCTCGCGATTCTTCGCTTAATTCAGGAGGAGGCATCGAAGGAGCGGACTGGCGAAGTTCAAGCGATTGTCCCGGTAGATGTCTCAGCGTTCCTGCTGAACGAGAAGCGCGGTGATATCAACGATATCGAATCCCGCAGCGGCGTCCGAATTGTTGTGGTTGCCAGCCCCTACTTGGAGACACCCCACTTCGAGGTTCGTCGACTGAGGGATGACGAGGTCGAGCAATCTCGCAGGCTGAGCTTTGACATCGACTTGCCCTCCCCGACAGAGCCGGCCACCGAGGCCGCCAGTGAATCGAATGTGAGCTCGCCAGAAGCATTAGTCCGGGGCGTCACTCCTGATGCACCGGCACCCGAGCGCACGAGCGCGCCTCGAGAGCCCGCGCAGAAGAAGAAACACAATCAACGAGACAGGCGCAGTAAAAAAGCTAAGCCAGGATTACTTGCGCGACTGTGGGCTCTGCTGTTCGGTGGCGACACCAACAAGAAGTCGGTCAAAGACAAGCGAGACCGGCGCGGTGGCGAGCAGAACCGCAGTCGGTCACGCGGCCGGTCTGGAGATCGGCAGCGAGACAATCGTAGAAATGGAGACGACACCCGCTCTCGCCAGCGTGGTGATCGTGACGGTCGGCGAGGCGGTCGTGGCCGGAAGCCCCAGGAAGAGGCTCAAGGCGACGTCGTTACTAACGAGACCAATAACAACTCACCCGCGACCGCTGATACCTCAGCAGATGAACAGCCCAAGCGCTCTCGCCGGCGGCGTGGGCGACGCGGTGGCCAACGGCGTGACGAGGCGGCTACGACAGCTGCGGACATCGATAGCGTACTCGATGTCGATGAGAACAGCGATTCGGACGCGGATTTATCGCCAGACAATGATGCGGCCCCGCGTCGGCGTCCCGCTGATAAACGCAATGAAGGCCGACGTCGCAGACAGCGTCAGTCTGTGACAGGTGAAGTCCCCGTTTCTGAGGTCACCGGCACTGCGCCAGAAGCACAGGAAACTCCGATTGAAGACTCGCAAAACACCGCTGACGTTCAAATACGAGACAGCGGTCTGGCGGCCGCCCCTCTCGATGCAGGCACAATCTCCGACGCTGAAGCCTCGGTCGCAATCGCATCATCGGACGCATTGAGTGCCGCGTTTCCTGAGACGGATAACGTCACCGAAAGAGAGCCCAATGTGGCGGCTGATCCTGAGAACGCGCTCCAAGGCGAGCCTGATGTGGTCGCTACGGCGGCGGCGCCTGAGCCTGCGGTCGCCAACGACACGAGCGGGCTTGCCGCCAACGGTCGCGCGGTTAACGATCCGCGCGTCACACCGAGGCCTGTGACCGAGACGGCCGTTAAGACTGAGCTGGGTGTGCTTTTTGCCAACCCAGAGGCGCCACCGGTAACGATCGTGCAACAAGATGTACCGCGGGCCAGCAACGACCCCAGGGGTCCACGCGCGGCTTGATTGGCGCATTGATCAGCTGACGCATATACCCGCAGAGGAGAAGCTTGATCAGACAGAGCGCGGCGATATAATGCGCGCTCTCCGCCGGGAGCCTTTCCGGCAAACAGTTTAGGTGGGCTGGCTGAGTGGTCGAAAGCGGCGGTCTTGAAAACCGTTGAACCGAGAGGTTCCCGGGGTTCGAATCCCTGGCCCACCGCCATCTACAGAAAAACCGCCCTCTTGGGCGGTTTTTTTTGGCGTCTCGGGGCGTTGCTCACCTCAGCCTAGAATCCCCACGCTGCCTCTAACGCATCGTTAAAGTCCTCGTATTCGGCGAAGGCTTCTCGAATGCCGGCAGCATTCAAACCGTACTGCTCCAGAGAATAACGATGCTTCCCATATTTGTTTTGGGGGTTGTTGAGGGTCCAATGCCGCATCCGCTCAAAAGATGTGTTATCCAAGGGTTCATTCGCGTACTCATAAATGGCTCTGATGCAACGATCCGGATCAGCGATACTGGCAGAAAAGGGAATGTCCAAAAATCGGTCGCCGGGCTGCGTCGATCGCCACGCCATGTGTATATCGGTAGCGCCCTTGACCCCCTCAACGTAGGCCGCGGGCTCCGGTCGCAAGTGCGTGAACGGCTGATAGAAGCACTCCAGCAGCTTGAGCCCAGAGCCGATGGTTTGCTGATTAGTACGATGGGTCATGATCAGCGTCGCATCGGGAAAGACCTCCAACAGCAGGGATTCAAGCCCGCTGTATAAAGGGCATTTGAGTATCCAACGCTTGTCGGGAGCAGCGAGACCCTGCCACTGCAGGTATTTCAGCGTGTCGCGCAAAGTCTGGAACTGACCACTCAATCCAACCTCACCCAGCCATTCGAGGTAACTGCCCAGCGGCGCCCAGCCGTACCAAACGGGCGAGACCATGCTGTGACCGAGAATATCGCTGTCTTCCTCGGGCTCATGAGCCTCAAAACTGTGTCCGAACTTGGTGTCGGGCGATTGCTCATCGAACCATCTCGCGTAGGTATCGGCGTCCGCGATCCGCGGCTCAGGGGATTCACTCGGGTCACCGGTATGCAACGCCGGGTTCAAAGCCTTCCAGTAAGTTAGGAAATTGAAATCCCCTGATGAGGCCAGTAATTTTTGCGTCTTCGTCGAACTGGTTCGGGCCATGCCGCAAATAAAGATCGGCTCCCGGAGTGGCTGCTCGAGAATTTCCGGATGTTGCGCAAGATCGCGCCCCATTCGCACCCGATTTTTTAACGACCGCAGCACTCGCTGATGCAGCATGACAGCCCCCTGCTCATGCGGCTGACCGTCTTTGTTGAAAGAGTCTACTAACCGCTCAAGCGCGGGCAATATCGATGAGTCATCAAATTCAATGCCGGTCTCTTGCTGGGCAAGTACCAGCATCTCTGCGGCACTGTGGGGTAGCACGGCCATCGCGTTGCCCTCCTAAAAAAGCTGCGGCCGAATCGGCCCGAGTTGCGAAATCACCTGGATCCCGGCATCAGCAGCCAGCACGTCCGGCACGCGATTGACCATACAGGCAGCTGAACTGTGCATGGAGTCGGTGCGGTCCACGCGGATCACCGTCTCAGGGCGTCCTTGCACTTCCCACACCATATGTTCTTTTTCATCTGGCCTGAGCACGCGCAGCTCATTAATGGACATGGCCTCAACCCCCTGACGCGTCATCACTCGAGTCGTGATACGCGTACCCAAACAGATCCCGGGAGCGATGAAATCTTCAAGCGCATGACTGTAAACAGGTTCGTCACTCAGAATAGGCTCTCGCTCCTCAGAGACGTCAGTCACCTCAAAGCCCAGCGCCCACAGCACCTGATGGGGAACCGTTTTATAGATGCCAGCCAACAGCTCCGCGTTGAGCTGACCGAACTCTTCCTGCGTCAGCGTTCCACCACAGACTCTGAGCAATTCAAGGCCGGCGGCTTCGCCATTCGTCAGCGTGCGATGCACCAGGCCCGTCAATTCACTCGCCGAGCCCGCCGCCAGCAGTCCCGACCAGATTCGCGAGTAATCCCAGATCCCGGTGCCTGTGAAGGTCACACCGCGAGACTTGGCTAGGTCATCGATACGACCCGCTAGCTCGGGTCGGGAACCCCAGGGGAAATTGCTCTCGCCGCCGTGGCAAATGACGTTGATCCCCGCACCCAGTAAGCGCTCATGACCAGACCAGTTGTAGTCGAGTCGGTCAGCAACGCTATGAATCGCGATGTTAGCGCCGCTGGCGTTGTAATTCGCTAGCTCGCAATCCTCGACAACGACCCCTAACGACACGATCCCCGCTAGTTCTCCTAAATCCCGCCCGACCTTTTCGCCCGCGCGGTTGTAGGCTGCGACGATCTGCCATCCTTTCCGCGTCATAATGCGGACCGCTTCTAAGGCGTACTGTCCCGCGCCGTAGATGGCAACTTTTGGCTGCTGACCCTTCACTCGACTCTCTCCCTCTTGCCGCGGCTGCCTTGCCATTGATACTTATGCGCGCTTACAACAGCACACTCGCCATCATCACGTAACCGACCACGCCAACGCCCCAAACGAGACTCCGCAGATACTTGATTCCCGCAATGTATATCGGCACGTAAGCTACCCGCGCCCAAAACGCGATTTGCGCGCCCAGTAGCGCCTCCTGACCCAGCCCCGCGACGTGAGCAATCAACGCAAGGGGCACAAAAAATACCGCCGCCTCTATCGAATTATGCGCAGCGCGTTCCGCGCGCCCCCCCATCGGAGTCGCTTGCTTGAGGTTGTCGCGGTTGCCCAAACCAATCTCTCTTCCCTCTTTCGTCCACGCCTCGTTTCGGATTACCGCGCCGAGTAAAGTGAAAGAAAGGTCCAGACCACAAAATAAACGGTGATCTCTAATAATGCCGTCATCGTTACTCCTATTTTTAATATCGTCAGACTTCGGGTCAACATACGTCACGTCAAAACACTTTTACGACCAGATTAAGATCGGAGCCGCAAGCACTCAGGTTCAGGACCCGGCGCGGCAACGCTGCTCTACGTCAGACTGGCCTCGCACAACAGGCTTCGCTATCTTTACCACCCGCGGGCCCGCGTTGGAATCGGGCTGGGTGCACGCCGAGCCTCGTGACCGAGTTAACACGGAGGGGCAGGCAGTAAAAGCCACCAATAACAAACAAAAAGGACAGCTCGAATGCAATGCAACACCCTGACCGAACAAGCGCGATACTGGTGCGAGCAGCAGCCTGAAAAAATATGGATGCGAGATCTCCATGAGTCTGGCGCGACCGAATATAGCTGGCGCGATGCGCTTGCAGAGATAGACCGTGCCGCCGCCTGGTTTGAGGCAAAACTGGGCCACGGCCAACGCGTGGCGCTACTGTCACGCAACAGAGCACACTGGATCATTGCCGATCTCGCCGTTATTCATTCTGGAAACGTCACCGTGCCGCTGTTTACCACCCACGCCCAAGCCACCGCCGAATACATCCTCGACTTCACAGACACCAAAGCATTGGTGCTGGGTCAAACTGAAAACTGGCAGGCCGTAAAGGCCGTGCTGCCCGAAGACTGCATGCTCATCACGCTCCCGGGTGTTGATTGTGATCTTCCGCATATCCAATGGGAGAATCTCATCGCGGAGTCCCCTGCAGCTAAGCCGTCTTTTATGCCCAGCGCCGATGATGTCATCTCACTGGTATTCACCTCGGGTACGACGGGACTACCCAAAGGGGTGATTCAAACCCATGACACCAACCTCATCCCCATGCGTCGCTGCCAATACCTCTTCACCGAACGCGAACAACCCCGGTTTTTTAGTTACCTGCCGCTCTCCCATATCGCCGAGCGACAAATCGTAGAATTCTCCTCGGTGAATTCTGGTGGCGAGATTTGGTTCAACGAATCCCTTGAAACACTGGCGCGAGATTTACCTCAGTGCCGCCCCAATATCTTTTTTGGCCCACCCCGAGTCTGGGAGCAACTCCGTCAGTCGATCACCGCGAAGTTCGGCGGCGCCGAGGCGCTAGATGCCGCGCTGGCGTCGGACAAAAGTGGTGTACAGGCACTGGTCACTAGCGCGCTGGGACTGGACGACGCTGACTACTGCCTCACCGCGGCCGCACCGACCCCTCCTCCTTTAATTCATTGGTGGGAGCAAGTTGGGGTGAAGTTGTGCGAGGGTTTTGGACAAACCGAAGCCATGGGGCTCATTATTACCGACCCGGCGGATCGTCGTATCGGCTCGATCGGCAAGCCAGCGGGTGAAGTTGAAGTGAAAATCGGCGACAACGACGAGATGCTCATCAAGGCCGAGGGATGTACGCCCGGGTATTACAACCGTCCCGAGAAGACGACGGAGCTGTGGCAAAACGGCTGGCTACATACCGGCGACAAAGTCCGCATCGACGAGGATGGTTTCATATTCATTACCGGCCGGGTCAAGGACTACTTCAAGACCATTCAGGGTAAGTTTGTGGCACCGCCACCGATCGAGGGGCTCTTCGCAGACAACCCTCACTCCGAGCAACAGTGCCTTCTGGGTCGCGGCTATTCAAAAACCGTGATGGTGACCGTGCTCAACGAGCCCGCGCGCGCACTGGCAAAAGAAGAGGTTGAGGCAGCCGCACTGGCAACCGTTGAGGGCATTAATGCCGAGATCGACAAGCATGCGCGGATTGGAGCGGTGATCTTTAGCTCCCAACCCTGGACCATTGAAAACGAAATACTAACGCCGACCATGAAGATACGCAGGGAGCAGATCGAGTCCAAATTTGGTGGGGATGCCGAGCGGCTCGCGCGTGAGGGTGCCCAAAAGGGCGAGATTCTATTGCACTGGTTCGATTAAGGTCGTAACACGGGCGCGCAGCACAAGGCGTGACGCGCCTCACCGCTGGCTACGTGGCGGGCATCGTTGATTCATACTCCTCGACCACGAAGCTCTGAATTTTTGCCCGGTCAAACAACCGCTCCTCATCAGCGACAATCTCTGCCTGAGCTGCGTCGGTCATCAATAGCGCCATCGCTTCATCCATCGTGGCCTGGTCGGGGAACCAGATTTCCATGAGCACATCAAAAGGCGGGGGCGAGCCCTCCCCGGCCGCGGTATCAGCGGCGGTAAGATAGCGCCGCTGATACTTAACGGCATAACCGCTCAGATACTTCTCACCAATCTTCCGATGATTCGTCTCGTAGTGCTCGATAAAAGCCTCGCGGGACATTCCGGGCTTTCTGGTCAGTAACGTTACGACTTTAATCATTGATCACGTGCTCTCCAGCTACTTTCACAGGGTTTTGTGATTCGCCATTGCCCGGCTTTGCCTCCGCTCTACACTAACACGGCTACCGCTACTGGCGATTCTCGATCCGTTCACCGATTCTCACGCTGCGCGCATCTGCGACCAGCAGATCCACCTGTGCTGAAGTCAGCATCCTCAGGAAAGAGACAAGCGCGGCCTGCTCGGTGGCTGACAGCGCGATATTTCTTGTTCTCGGATCCTGCAACGGATCACCGCCACCCCCCTGAGCATAAAAACTCACCACTGACTCCAATGTCGGCAAGGAGCCATCGTGCATATACGGCGCAGTCAGAGACACATTCCTGAGGCTGGGGGTGCGATAACGCCACTGATCATGAGGATCGCCGGTGACTTCACGCCGCCCGTCATCCATTAAAGTTTCTGTTTCAGCGTCCACGCGGGGTGCGACAAACACGCCGGGTGCCAACTGCACTCGCTCAGGGCGTAGCGCGCGACGATGGCGCACATATCCCACGCCGGTATTGTGGTACGCGCCGTCAGTAAACAACGCGCCGGTCTTCTCGATCCGATGGCACGACGCACAACCCTTGTCGATAAAAATATCGAACCCCGCTAAGGCGGCTTCGGGCAGATCCGTTGCGGCATCGCTCCCACCAAAGTACCAGCGGTCAAAGGGGGAATCGCCACTCAAAATCGCTCGCTGGTAGGCCGCGAGTGCAGCCCCCAAGGTGCTCTCCGTCAGGCCATCTTCGAATACGGCGGCAAACCGGTCGCGGTAATAGGTGTTGGCACGCAGTTTATCCATCACGGCTTTTCGATTGGAATTAGCCATCTCGTTTGCGGCAAGCAGGGGCGACCAGATCTGCGCCTCTAGGGAGGATTCGCGGCCGTCCAAAAACAGCGCCGAGACATATCCTACGTTGTACAGCGAGGGCACATTACGACGGACCCCTCGCCCCTGGTGCCCTACCGGTGTCGCTAACTCATTTTGGGTAAAACCTTGCTCGGGTATGTGGCACATCGCGCAAGAGAGCGTGTCATTGGCTGACAATCGCCGATCAAAAAATAATTCCCGCCCCAAATCGATGTGATCACCACGCAACTGATAATGGACCCGGGGCAGCCCCAACGGCACATCGCGGCTCAATGCCTGCAGCGCCTGACGCTCCCCCAACCCTGTCACAACGACCCGAGAGTCGGTTCGATAGGCCTCAGATTCATAACCCTGACGCGAATCGCCAAGCCCCACCTGATGAAGCGGTAACCCCTGCGACGGATCGGAAGCGCCAATGGCTCCACACGTGCACAAGAGCGTCAGCAAACATCCGAAGCGACTGGCCCCGTGGGACAAACCCCGCCAATACGCAGAGACCGAATTAGGTGTTAGCATCGAGGCATTGTGGCAGAAAATATTGAGGAGGCATCATGATCCGACGCACTTTTTTCACTGCGCTCGCCTTGCTGGCGCTACTGATACAACCCACATCAGCAGACGAGACCTGCATGTCACCTTACATGGCCAAAATTGTGGGCCAGGAGGACTATGTCTACATCTGGACGCTGGGTTTAGAGGGCGTTGGCGACGGCGAAGATAAGCTGGTCACCGTGGACGTAAACCCCGAATCAGACGCCTATGGCACCGTTGTACATTCTCTTTCGATGGGCGGACGTAACGAAGCGCACCACTCCGGACTCACCGACGACCGACGATTTTTGTGGGCGTCTGGCCTTGATACCAGCAAAATCTTTATCTTCGATATCCACTCTGACCCTGCCGCACCCAAGCTGCACCGCACGATCGACGACTTTGTCGATAAAACGGGCGGCATTGTCGGCCCGCACACCAATTACGCGCTGCCGGGCCGTATGTTGATCACCGGTCTCTCCAATAATCGTGACCATGGCGGCCGCACGGGAATGGCCGAATACACTAACGGCGGCGATTTTATTACCAGCGTTTGGATGCCTACTGACGACAACTTACAGGGTGCCGTGAAGTCGGGCAATTTCGCGGACGGCTACGGGTATGACGCGAGAGCCCTGCCCCGCCGCAATGTCCTCGTGACTTCATCCTTCACCGGCTGGAACAACTACATGATGAATCTCGGCAAAATGATGGGCGACGCCGAGGCTATGAAGCGGTTCGGCAATACGGTTGTCATATGGGACCTTCACGCGCGCACTCCCAAAAAGGTACTCGACGTGCCGGGGGCGCCCCTCGAGATTCGTTGCGCGTGGGGTTCACGCTCAAACTACTGCTTCACCACTACCGCGCTCACATCCAAGGTCTGGCTGATTTACGAAGACGATGATGGTGAGTGGCAGGCGAAGGCGGTGGCCGACATCGGCGATGCCAGCAAAATCCCGTTACCGGTCGATATCTCAATCTCCGCTGATGACAATCAGCTGTGGGTGAACACCTGGAATGACGGCAAGGTCCGTCTGTTCGATATTTCTGACCCCTTTGCCCCCGAACAGATTATGGAGGAGCAAATTGGCGAGCAGGTGAATATGGTTTCCCAGAGCTGGGACGGTGAGCGCGTTTACTTCACCTCTTCGTTGCTGGCCAATTGGGATAAAACCAGTGCCGCTGAGGGTAATGACTTGCAGTACTTCAAGCTTTATCAATGGGATGGCAAGAGCCTGACACCGCAGTTCAATCTCGACTTCATTGCCCTGGGCCTGGGTGCACCGCACCAAATGCGCTTTGGCGCCCATGCGCTCTATGGCGGCGAGCAAGCCCAGTCCCCGTCGGGCCTCGCCTCGCCACCTGCGCACTAACGCTCGCGGTGCGACGCCACTTACTGCCCCTTGCGTGGGTATGGTGCACTGCTGTTCTGGGTGCACCACACAACCATGAGCCGCCCGTGGTGTTGGCGCCCGGCTACTCCCCGCTCAGCTTTACGCCACCCAGTTCCGGAAGTTACTCACTGCCGACCATGGGTAGTGCGGCCGACGGTACAGTGCTCGACAGCGACGGAAAGGTCCGGCAGCTGCACGACTTTCTGGGAAGTAAGCCGACGTTATTGAGCTTTATCTTCACCTCCTGCGATGACGTGAACGGCTGCCCGCTCGCAACGTATGTGATGCGTAGCGTTCAGGATAAACTTTTAGCGAATCCAACAACGGCCGAAAGCGTTCGACTGGTGAGCTTTAGTTTTGACCCGATATTCGACACGCCCGACGTGATCGATGCCTATGGCGCTCAGTTTCGGACCGGCAACTTTGATTGGCAATTTCTGACCACCAGCGGTGCTGACACGCTTGATCCTATTTTGCGCGCTTATGACCAGTGGGTGATCCGCGACTTTAACGCCAAAGGTGAGTATCTGGGCACCATGTCGCACATTCTTCGCGTGTTTCTGATCGACAAGGATCGCCAGATACGCAATATCTATAGCACCTCGTTCCTGCACGCAGACACCGTGGCCAACGATATTCAAACCTTATTGCTCGAGCAGAATCCCGCTGCTCAAAAAACCGCCTCCGACCTCGCCGCCAAACGCTAAAGCAGGCGCGCGCGTCTCCCTCAAACCGGGGCCGTCCGCCAATCATGCTACCCTGCGCGCGGCCGCTTACGTGCGTGGCGGACAGCCGAAACCCGAATACCCGGACAGGAGCATTGCAATGTACATTAACGGAGAATGGCTGCGCAGCGAGCCTACCTTTCCTGTTTCAAATCCGGCTACCGGCGAAACCATAGGTCACGCATCCGATGGCACTGCAGCGCACGCCAGGCAGGCTATTGATGCAGCGCAGGCCGCCCTGCCCCTCTGGGCCAGCGAGACAGCTTATTTTCGATCCTCAATCCTCTATCGCGCCCATGGGCTGATGCTGGACCAGCAACGCGAGCTCGCAGAACTCATGACACGCGAGCAAGGAAAGCCGCTAAAGGCCTCGATGAACGAGGTCAAATATGCCGCTGACTTCCTACTCTGGTTTGCCGAGGAGGCCAAACGAGTCTATGGCGAGACGATTCCCTCTGCCCGGTCTGACCAGCGATTTCTCGTACAAAAACAGCCCGTGGGAGTAGTCGCGGCAATTACCCCGTGGAACTATCCGATCTCGATGCTCACGCGGAAGCTGGGACCCGCTCTCGCTGCCGGCTGCACGGTAGTATTGAAACCGGCAGAAGCGACCCCGCTTTGCGCGATTGCCACGTTTGAAATCCTGGCACAAGCCGGGCTGCCCGCAGGCGTCGCCAATTTGGTGACGAGCGCTGAACCTGCGCCCATTGGTGACGTATTCTGTACTCACCCTAGCGTGCGAAAGCTAACCTTTACCGGCTCTACCGCGGTCGGCAAGCACCTAGCGCAAGCCGCCGCACCACAACTCAAGCGGGTGTCGATGGAACTCGGTGGCCACGCCCCCTTCATCGTATTCGATGACGCGGACCCCGAGCACGCAGCCAAGGGGGCCTCCCTGGTAAAGTTCTTGAATACCGGACAAGCCTGCATCAGCCCGAACCGAATATTTGTGCAGCGGCGTATTCTAGGGCCGTTCCTCGATACCTTACGGGGCCGCGTTGAAAAATTAAAAGCGGGCGACGGAATGGACCCGGGCAACAGCATTGGCCCGCTGATCAATGAGGCGGCCATTGCGAAGGTCGACCGGCAGGTACAGGACGCCGTAGCGAAAGGCGCAAGCTTGCTCGCGGGAGGCGCCCGGCTGACCACGGACGGGCTTGACGCGGGTTGTTTCTACGGCGCCACGTTACTCAGCGATATCACACCGGATATGCTGATCTATCGGGAGGAGACGTTTGGCCCAGTGGCGGCAGTGGTGCCCTTCGACGACGCTGACGATGTTATCGCAATGGCCAACGATACCGATTACGGACTCGCGGCCTACGTTTATACACAGAATTTATCGCGTGCCCTGAAAACCTTCGAGCAACTACAATTTGGCATTATTGGCATCAACGACATTAATCCCACAAGCGCTGCAGCCCCATTTGGCGGCATGAAGGAGAGTGGGCTTGGCCGCGAGGGAGCACGCGAAGGTATCGAAGAGTATCTCGAGACCAAGCTCGGCGGCATCAGCATTTAAACGCGAATACCAGTGAGGACTCGTTAACCATGGCAGCCCCTGATTATCCCGGACTCGATACGTTGGCATTGCATGCTGGCGCGCAACCCGACCCGACCACGGGGGCGCGCGCAACACCGATCTATCAGTCGGCTTCGTTTTGCTTTCCGGACTCCGATTACGCCGCGTCGTTATTCAATATTGAGCGCGCAGGGCACGTGTATTCGCGACTCAGCAATCCTACCAATGCTGTCCTTGAGGAGCGTATTGCCGCTTTGGAGGGAGGCGTTGGGGCTATTGCGACTGCCAGCGGTCAAGCCGCACTGCACCTCGCAATCATTACACTCATGGGCGCGGGTTCGCATATTGTCGCCTCAGCCGCCCTCTACGGAGGTAGCCATAACCTGCTGGCCTATACACTGCCGCGCTTCGGCATTGAAACTACATTTGTCGACCCTAGAGACCCGCAAGCCTTTGCCAACGCCATCCAGGACAATACCCGCCTCATTTTTGGCGAAACTCTCGGTAATCCCAGTTTAGATGTCCTGAATATCCCGGCGATTGCTGACATCGCCCATGCGGCGGGTTTGCCGCTGATGGTGGATTCCACGACCACCACCCCTTACCTGATAAAACCGTTTGAACTCGGTGCTGACATTATTCAGCATTCCGCCACCAAGTTTCTGAGCGGCCATGGCATTGTGATCGGCGGCCTGCTCGTGGATGGCGGCAAATTTGACTGGGATTCCTCAGGCAAATTTCCCACTCTTTCAGAGCCTTACAAAGGGTTTCACAACCTCATTTTCACTGAAGAATTTGGCCCCGCCGCGCTGATTCAGCGCGCCCGCAAGGAGGGACTCAGGGACTTCGGGGCATGCATGGCGCCCACCTCTGCGTTCCATATCTTGCAGGGCATCGAAACACTCAGCGTGCGCATGAAACGGCATGTGGAAAATACCCGCGCCATCACGGCATTTCTATTGGAGCAGGATCAAGTCGTTCGCGTCGGCTACCCCGAGCTGGACGGTCATCCAGATCAGGCATTGGCGGCCGAGTTGCTTCCAAACGGCTGTGGCGCGGTGTTTAGCTTTGACCTCGAGGGTGGCCGGAACGCCGGCATCGCTTTTGTCGACGCGCTCAGCGTTTTTTCTCATCTGGCCAATATCGGCGACGCGAAATCGTTAGTCATTCATCCCGCCAGTACGACGCATCATCGCATGGACGCCGAGGCGCTGGCTGCAGGCGGCATTGGCGAAGGCACCATCCGACTATCGATCGGTCTCGAGGATCCCAAGGACTTGATCGCGGACCTCAAGCAAGGACTGCGCGCTGCCGTGAAAGCAGCGGGAGGCGCTCGCTAATGCATATTGAGGTGGCGGGAGAGTCGACCTATTGCTACACCAACTCGCGGAACATCGACCCCGCGAAACCCAGCATTGTATTCATCCACGGCTCCGGTATGGATCACACGGTCTGGACCCTCGCGAGCCGTCACTTCGCCCGGCATGGCAATAACGTTGTCTCGGTAGATCTGCCGGGTCACGGGCGTTCATCCGGGCGCCCGCTGGCGAGCATTGAGGCCATGGCTGCTTGGATATTCGAGGTGCTGGATACGCTGGAGCTCTCCCAAGCCGCGCTGGTCGGCCACTCTCTGGGCAGCCTTATCGCGCTTGAGTGTGCAGCGAGACATCCCGAGCGCGTGCGTGCGCTCGCGTTGGTGGGCACCACATCGCCGATGCCCGTCTCTGACGCCATTTTGGATGCCGCGGAGGCCGACGACCACGCCGCTTTCGACATGCTCACGCAATGGGGATTCAGCAAGCGACACCAATTTGGCGGCAACCGTAACTCCGGCATCTGGATGATCGGCAACACACTGCGGCTCTACGAGCGATCCAAGCCGGGAGTACTGCACCATGACATGCGGGCCTGTAACGAGTACACCGAGGGCACTGCGGCAGCGGCAAAAGTCACGTGCCCCGCGTTGCTGATTCTCGGCGCCGAGGACCGCCTAACACCTGTTCGCAGCACGCGCGCGCTACAAGACGCGATTCCCAATGCCATGGTCGAAGTTTTGCCCGGCGCAGGGCACACGATCATGGTGGAAGCACCCAACGCCATGCTGGACGCGTTGCATCAAGTGATCTAGCGACGCTCCGCCGACAGGTTGCTCACGGCACGCGAAAGTTCTATCGCTGGTAGATTAAAAGCGCGTGTCTGCGATGGTGGTGCGGTGCAGTAAGCGGTCGTAGCCAGCGTATCCCCCGGTTGCCGCGTGCAGCAGCGACCGGTTGTCCCACATCACCAACATGTCTGCGGCCCACTGGTGCGAGTAGATGAACGCGTCTTGAGTCTGATGCAGATACAGCGCTGTCAGCAACGTGTCGCTGTCCTCCTTCTCCATGCCGACAAACCCCTTGATATAGGCGGCGGACGAAAACAGCGCTTTTTCGCCGGTCTCCGGATGAACGCGGACCAGAGGATGCTCATAGGTGTCTCGCGCCCGCTCGCTGGGGCGAATGTTCATACTGCGTCCCAGTGCCCTATCCTGTTCACCGTAAGCACCGTCGGGCGCGTACCCTAGCGCCGCTGAATGAATCGCCACTGCTCCCTCCGCTTGATCGCGAAGCGCGTCAGGGAGCTGCTCGTAAGCAAGCACCTGATTCGCAAACAGCGTATTCCCCCCCACCGGCGGAATGGTGATCCCGTACAGCGCCGTCCCGGCAGGCGGGATCGGCATAAAGCTCCAATCGCTGTGAAACACTTCGGCGAAAATCGAAGTCGTCTCGTCAGCCCTGCGTTGGATTGCCGCCACTTTCGGGTGCTCGGCGATGTGGCCAAAAAACGGGTCTTCACCGATCTCACCGAATTGCTCGCTGAAGGCAACGAGTTGCGCCGGCGACAAACGCTGCTCCGTAAAAGCAAGCACCCGGTGTTCGAGCCACAGCGCACGCACCTCGGCAACCGCATCTTCGGTCAACGGCTTAGCAAGATTCAAGCCGCTGACGGTGGCACCGCAACTACCGCCTGAGGGCATCACACGCATAGTCATGTCATTGCCCTCCCGCGCTTCCGCTGCTTGTCAAAGGTCTGCACCGTGCGCTCATAGGTCCAGGGGATGATTCCACCAAGCCACGTCGGAGTACGCGCGTAAATCCAGTTCATGCGTCCAGACCGACCGATGCTGCTGAGCCAGATGATAATACGTTTCTGCAATTTTCTCGGGAAGCAAGAGCCCGTCCTTGTCATGACCCTTGGCGTCGCGCAATGCGGCAAACCGCTCAGCCCCAAGCATTTTGCCCAAGGTATCGGGCGCGTCGACGGCGCCATCAACAACGATATGGACCACGTGTATTCCCTGCACCGCAAATTCTGCGTTGAGGGTTTGACACAAGAGCCGGCGCCCTGCCATCGCCGCCGCGTGAGAGTGCTGTCCCGCGTTACCTCGCATCGCCGATGTCGCCGACGTCACCAACAGCGTGCCATGACCGCGCTCTACCATCGAAGGAATAACCGCTTTGGCGATACGGAAGAGACCAAAGCAGGCCATTCGCCAACCCAGCTCAAAGGTTTTCAGCGGCGTGTCCCCGAGGGCACGATTGCCAATTTGCGCGCCGAGGTTATAGACCACCGTATCGACAGGACCCTCGGCCTCGGCAGACGCTGCTAACGCCTCCAGCGTATCGGGCTCAGCGGCGTTGAGTAGCCTCCCGCTGGCGGACAATCCCCGCGCCCGCATGTCATCGACCATCGCACTGAGCTTGGCCTCATCAGTGCGCCGACAGAGCACCGCGTGGTATCCCTCCTCGGCAAATTTCCTCGCCACCGTCCCGCCGATGCCCGCGCCCGCGCCCACCACCAAACAAACTTTGCTCTGCCCCATGACTCCAGTTGCCTACTAATCTGCCACAGCGCCAGCTTGAATCAGTCGCTCGATATCCGCATCGGTGTATCCCGCGGCACTGAGGATCTCCCTGCCATGCTCACCCAGGCGGGGTGCGGGACGAGATACCCGCGCAGGGGTGCGCTCAAATCGGGCGGGATGCCGGGCCTGCCGCACTTCGCCAAACCCTTCAAAATTTAGATAATTGATCGATCCATTCGCGACCACTTGTTCGTGATCAAGCAACTCGGAGCGATCAATGACAGGGGCGCACGGCACTCCCTCGTCGTCAAAGCGCTTGAGTATCTCCTCGCTCGACCACTTTTTGATCTCCAGCGCTGTTATTTCTTTACGCTCACTGTTATTGGCGAATCGATCCTGAGCGGTCTTGAATGACGGGTGGTCAATGAGATCCTCGCGATTCAGGGCACGACACATTCCCTCCCACTCGACATCAGAAATCGCGCCAGCGGTGATGAAACGATCTTGCGTCTCATAAATGAGATCCATCGCGCCTTGGAACTTACGTACGTCAAATGGGTTCTCGGCGTATGTCAGGCCTGCCATCCCCTCGGGCCAAAATAGATTAAGCATCGTGTCCAGCATCGACAGGCGAATATGCTGGCCTACCCCACTTTTCTCGCGTTCATAAAGCGCTGTGCTTATCGCCTGAGCCGCTGTAATGGCCGTCACCTTATCCGCGATAATGATGCGAAACATTTGCGGCCGACCCGTGTTGCGGTCCGCTTGTATGTCAGCCGCGCACGACAATGCCTGAATTACTGGGTCGTAGACGCGTTTGTGTGCGTAGGGACCGTCTTCGCCGAAACCACTGATGGACACATAAATCAGGCGCGGATTTTGCTCTCTGAGCACTGACTCGCCAAAGCCCATTCGATCAATAGCACCTGGGCGGAAATTCTGGATCAGAACGTCCGCCTCTCTCGCCAGACCAAATAATACTTGCTTGCCCTCCTCCGACTTGAGATCCAGCGCAATCGACCGCTTGCCGCGATTACAGGAAAAAAACATGGCGGTGATCTGATTGACCGTCGGCCCCACATGGCGCATTTGCTCTCCACGGATTGGCTCAACCTTGATGACATCTGCGCCCTGGTCGGCCAGCATCATTGCGGCAACTGGCCCAGAGACCATACTGGTTAAATCGAGGACCTTGAGTCCTTCTAATGCGCTCATATTCCTTCCCCTAAAAGAATCAGGCCTCTGTACTCAACTTGCGGCGCTTGAACTCGACTTCCGAGCTCCCCCGATACGCCGGGCGCTCATGTTTCTCAGCGAAGCCTATCCCGGCGGGAAACGCGAGAGCAATTCATGAAGAACTGTCACCGTGAGCACTTCCTTGTCCGCTTTAGACATCTTATTTTTCAGGCGCCCCTCGGCAACACCGCGCCAGACGATTTTCCCCGAGCGAACATCGATAACGTCAAAGATCGCGGTGCCATCCTCGTAGGTCTTAACTGATGAACCAGACGAGTAGCCGATACTAACCGACTTGCCGTAATTGCTAACGCCCACGCCGCCATGCATACCCTCTGGCTGGCCCGATATCTTTTGCGTTTGGCGCTTAGTGACGTGATAGTTGATCCAGAAATCCGCCTGACCGCGAACACCTTCCCGGTAGCCCCGCTGCATCAGCTCCTGACTCGCCACGTTGCGCACGCGCTGATCACTACTGTTCATGCGTCGGTACTGACTCTCTCGAGACGCATGGTCATCGTCGTACCAGCGGAAGGTCTTGTATTCAGAAAACCCAAAGCTATGATCAAAATCTACCTGATAGGTTGGCGTATCCGCGCACCCCGCTGCCACGAAGACCATTAAGCACATCCACCAGAGTGCACCGGCCCTTCCTGGTGGGGATGCTTCTTTCAGATGATTTTGAGTCTCGATCATTGGCTCGCCTCCTCAACCCCGAGTGTCTCTTTACCGCTTTTGAAGACGGCGTCCGAGAATCTCGCTAATCGCCACTATCGCGAAAACTCACGTCGCTGTCAGCAGTGAGCCATGCAAACACGGCAAATGCCGCGACATTCTGATCCAGCGCCGCTGCGTCAAGCTTATCCAAGGTGTCGTCGGCAGTGTGGTGTAGATCAAAATAATCTCGTCCATCCTGATGCAGCCGCAGCGTCGGCACACCCGACTCTATCAATGGCGATAGATCAGGACCGCCGCCGGGCAGATCGTCGCTTCCGGGAGCGATCCCAAGCGGCGCGAGAATACGCGCGATCTCAGCAAACAGCCGATCGCCACGCTCTGATTGACTGTCAGCCGTCACCTGCCACACTCGACCGCCACCAAAATCACTCTCTGAGCCAATGACATGCTCCGACAAACTTGTTGCGTAGCGCTCTTGGTAAGCGCGAGCGCCCAATAACCCCACCTCTTCAGCGCCCCATAGCACAAGACGAATCGTGCGCCGCGGCGCTAAGCCCGCGTCTTTGATCAGCTTCAGAGCCGCCATCGTGATCCCCACGCCGGCACCATCGTCAATCGCGCCCGTGCCCAGATCCCAGCTATCGAGGTGGGCACCAATGACGACGACCTCTGTGGGCGCCTCTCGGCCCCTGATCTCGGCAATGATGTTACCTGACTCCGCATCGATGTTAGTTGCCGTCTGCACCCATACGTGAATAGTGACCGTCTCACCGCTTAGCGCGATACGCTCGAGCTGATCCGCGTCGGGGTTGGATAGCGCTAATGCGGGAATCCGCGGTGTGTCGTCGGCATAACGCAACGTACCGGTGTGTGGGAAGCGATGACTGTCGGTGCCAATCGAACGGATCAGGTAGGCCGCCGCGCCTTTCCGCGCAGCGATACTGGGCCCCCGCGTTCGCGCCTCATTGAAATAACCGTAGGATGAACCATCCTGAGTTTTCTGCATCGCGTGGCCGACGTACGCGATGGCGCCGTTCAGCGTCCCATCCGGAATCGCCTTAAGCGCATCCAGCGTCTGGAACATGCGTATGTCAGCACTGATGCCCTCCAAAGGCGTTGACACCGATCCCCCCAGCGCGGTGGCCGCGAGGGGTTGCGGGTAAGGCGCAATAATCTCGGCACGCTCACCGTGGCGTTCCCAACCCTCGATTGAGAAGGATTCAGTGCGAACACCGGAGAAGCCGTAGTCGCTCAACCGCCCCATCGCCCACTCTCTGGCGCGAGACTCAGCCCGACTCCCGGCGAGACGTGGCCCGACTTCAGTCGTGAGCGCACCGACAATAGCGAGCGCATCGGTACCTCGCATCGCTTGATCACGCAGCGCTACGGCGTGTGCCGCACTCTCCGGAGTAATGATGTCATCCGCGTGCAGTTTGAGCGGCAGGAAGGTGAGAACCCACGTAACGAGTCCGACAGCGCAAACAAAGCGCCCGCCGCGCTGGGTAGTCGAAGGATACTGACCCGCTACGATCTCAGGCATGGTTACTATTGGCTCCCGCTCTACGAGCCTCCAACCAGTCGTTGGCGGCTTTGGTTTGTGCCCGAGTTGCGGCCATCACACCCATCTCGACGCGGGTCTCGCCGAATCGCCCCAGCGCCGCAATTTGCTCGTAAAACCAGTACTGGGTCGCAAAAGCCCCCACCGTGCGCACCATTTTGATGCGATTCAGAAAACCCAGACCCGCCGGCAATAACGATAATGTGTCCTCGAAGCGAGGTAGCTCTTTGAGGCCATTGAGCAGCTGGCCAGGCGCATCGGTGACCACGCACATGGGCCTACCGATGCCAATCATGTCGGCGCATCCCGTTTCTAGCGCAGCATTCATCGCATCGAGACGACGCAAACCACCGGTGACCATCAGCGGAATACTCAGTTGCTTGCGCATGGCTTCGGCAAAATCAACAAAGTAAGCCTCTCGAGCCCGGGTTGAGGCGACCACCGTCTGCTCCTCAACCGGCTCCATACCCTCGAGATTCAGCAATCTGGGCTGCTCGTAAGTTCCGCCCGATATTTCGATCAGATCGACGCTGGCTGCCTGCAACCACTTAGCCACTTGCAGGCTCTCGTCGAAATCAAATCCACCGCGCTGGAAATCGGCGCTATTCAGCTTTACCGATATCGGGACAGTCGGGCCGAGAACCGCGCGCACCCTGGCCACGCTAGAGAGCAAAAGCCGCGCTCGATTCTCCAGTGAACCGCCCCACTGGTCCTGCCGCTGATTGCTGCGCGGGCTGAGAAACTGCGACAGTAAATAGCCGTGCGCCGCGTGGAGTTGCACCCCGGTAAAGCCCGCATTAACCACTACCTTGGCGCAGCGAGCAAAGCCCGCAATCACGGCCTCGATGTCCTCTTCCGTCATGGGATCAGGCTGGCCAAATTGCCCGCCGGGCAGACCCAATTTCACCGCAGATGGCGCCTTGGGGTGTGGATTGACAATCTTCTGGCACTGCCGGCCCGCATGGCTTATCTGTGCCCAGAAATGGTTGCCCCCACGGGTACCCGCCGCAGCCCAGGTTGCCAGCGCCTGGCGCGTCGCGTCGTCCGGCTCTGCATCGACAATGACGTTTCCGGGTCGCTCTAAGTGGTCACCATCAATTTGAATATTGCCCGACAGTAACAAACCTGCTCCGCCATCACTCCATAAGCCATAGAGGCGATCAAGCGCGGACGTGGGTCGGCCCGCGGGGTCCGCCAACCCCTCCGTCATCGCGGCCTTACACAGGCGGTTTTTAATCACCGCGCCGCAGGGAAGTGTCAGAGGGGTACTAATCATCGTGTTTTCCATCACAGCTCATTGTCAGCTATTTGAGCAGGCCTCAAGGGGGTAATCAATCAGCTAGCATCACCCGCAGCCACAGCACGCTCCTCGCGAGAGCATACGTAAGCATTCATCGCCTTGATAGCCCACCCACTCCCGCCAAGCGAGCCTACCGTGGAAACCGGGCGCGCGGAAAAAGCCCGCCGACATTGCACCACTCAGATGAAGTGTGTGGTAATACCACGGCAGGAACTCTCAATTGGCACAGGGATCTAAACAATTATCGTGCAGCAATTCTAGGAGTGGGAACCATGAAACAATCAATAACTGCAGCATCTGGGCTTTGGCTGACCCTTTTGCTGAGCGCGTGCCTTGCAGGGAGCGTGCAAGCACAAACCATTTCAGTTCAGGGCCAAGGAGAGGTCGAGATCGCCCCGGAATACGCAACACTCGGGGTGTCGGTAACTCATACCGACAACACGGCCGAGTCAGCTCAGGCCCAGGTGGATCAGGTCATGAATGACTTACTCGCCGCCGCTCGGGCGCTACCGATTAAAGACGATAGCCTGGATGCGGGGCGACTGCGGATTCAACCCCGCTATCGCTGGGATCCCGTCGCAGAGGCACAAGAGTTTCAGGGTTATGAGGCGACCCGCGAGCTCAGCTTTCGATTAATGGATCTCGGTGAACTGGGCAATGCGCTCAGAGCTCTCTCTCAAGCCGGCGCAACGCGCGTTAATTCTCCCCAGTATGGCAGCTCCCAAACGGATGCCGCTCGTGCGCGGGCACTGACTCTGGCGTTTGGCAATGCCAAGGCCGACGCCGAGGCACTCGCGGCCGCAGCGGGCATGACTCTGGGGCCGGCGGATAACATTAATACCGGGGGCCGCACCGCACCGCTGTTCAGAACCGTCAATCGCGCGGCGGCGATGGAGATGGCGGCGGACGCCGCGCCTCAATATGAGCCTGGGCAATTGACCGTATCGGCATCCGTTTCGGTCGTATTTACCGCTAGCCCCTAAACAGAAGGTTGGTACGGCAGGCGTCGAGCGGGGTTGGATTCGCCGCGCAACGCCCCTATTATCTAGACTAGACTCACGACGAGGCATTGCTTCATGAACGATAAGCCGGTTTTTTCTGCTGCAGCCACCATGGATCCTGCGGCCAGTATCGCTAAAAGCAACAAAGTACTCAGCAATACCTATTGGTTATTAGGTCTGACGCTGGCCTTCAGCGCGCTGACCGCGACCTTCTCGGTGGCGATCGGTATTTCGCCCAGTGTATCACTGCTACTCATGATCACAGGTTTTGTGTTGCTCTTTGTCGTCCATAAGATGGCCGATAGCGCCAAGGGTTTGCCCGCTATTTTCGCGTTCACGGGAGTCTGGGGCGCATCGATAGGACCTATGTTGTCTTTCTATCTGGCCATGGACAACGGGCCAACGATGGTACTTCAGGCACTGGCGGGCACCGCACTGGTATTTTTCTCGCTGTCGATTTACGCGCTCAATAGCAAGAAAGACTTCTCTTACCTTGGCGGCTTCTTGATGACCGGTCTCATCATTGCCGTAGTGGCGATGATCGCAAATATTTTTCTGGCGATCCCCGTGCTGTCGCTCACTTTATCGGCTGTTGTGGTCATGATCATGGCTGGGTTCATATTGTTCGACACCAGCCGCATTATTAATGGCGGTGAGACCAATTACATCCGCGCTACGGTTGGTTTGTACCTGAACATCTTTAATCTGTTTATCCACCTGTTACACCTGATTGCAGTGTTTACCGGTGGCGATGACTAACGTTCGCGCCCGCGACACAAAGAGCCCCGGCAGTGCCGGGGTTTTTTGCATTTAAGCCATGATTATTACGCTGATTATCCGCTGCGAGCCCGAGCAATCGCATCCTATGAAGCGCACCCTCGCATTCATTGAATCAGCGCTGCAGCAGGGCCACTCCATCAGACAATGCTTTTTTCAAGGCGCGGGCGTGCGCGCGGCACTCGCGGACTCACTGCTGCCCAGATGGATCAAGATCGCCGAGACCGGTGAGACCGAGCTGGTGCTCTGCAGTCAATCCGTAGAAGAATTTCAGGTAACGGTGCACGCTCCCTTCGTTATCGGGGGCCTCGGGGCGTTAATCGAGGCGTCGGTGCGCGCTGACCGAGTGATGTCTTGTGTCTAATAGTAAGCAGTGGTTGATTATGATTTCAGGCGGCGGAGAAAACCCCGCGCTGGCGTTCAAGGGCGGTCTGGACCTCGCCCTCGCGGCCGGCGCCATGGGCCAGCACGTCTCTCTCGCATTTTCGGGCCAGGGACTCGACCTATTGCACGCATCGCCCAACCAGGTGTCAGACACCTACCGCTTATTGGGCTCAGCACCGTTTTACGATATCAAGCAAATCTATGCGGTTTACGAGGGAGAGGCGACACTGCCGCTGCGCACAGATATCCCGATTGCGCTCATGAGCGCCCACGCGTGGCAGGCAGCGATTGCATCGCACGATGTCGTGGTGAACTACTGATGACGCTGCACATGCTTTACCGGACGAATCGCCTGAAGGATTGCCTCGCATTGGCTACGGCAACCGACACCCTGCTCGTCATGGAGCCCTCTGTGCTGGAGTCCATTAAAGATCACATCCCAGCGATGCCCTGCCCGGTACTGCTTCTGTGCGATGGCGCTTCAAAAGATCACTCGACGGCGTCTGATATCACGCAAATCGATGTTGATGAGTGGGTAAGGCTCGTCGCCGATCGGCCACACAGCATGGTGTGGGATTAGCCGGCAGTGGATACCGCCGCACTCGACACGCTCTGCGATAGCAACGGGTTTCTTGCCAACTATACAGCGTGGACACCTGAAATCGCACACGGCTTTGCCGCGCTAGAGGGCATCACGCTGACCGAGACGCACTGGGAAATCCTGCAATCATTGCGCGCGTTTTTCGAAGACTACGGCGACTCCCCCGCTAATCGAGCGCTGGTGAATTATGTGAAACACCACCTCGGGCCGGATAAAGGCAACAGCCTTTATCTGATGAAGCTCTTCCCCGGCTCCCCGGCGCGCGTGGGGAGCCGCATCGCAGGCTTACCCAAACCGAAAAACTGTTTGTAACGATGACTGCATCCGCGTTTCGTTTTGAGCCCGAGCGGTATGAGGCACTCTTCGCCGCAAAGTGTCAGTCCGCACTCGATTTGATGGCACCGTTTTCCCCGCCCGAGCCAGCGAGGTACGCCTCAACAACCTCGGGTTTTCGACTGAGAGCCGAGTTTCGCATCTGGCATGAGGACCATGAGCTTCACTACGTCATGTTCCCACCGGGTGACCCTAAAACTCCCCATGTGGTGGCGGACTTCCCGATCGCTGCGCCGCGCATCCGTGATGTGATGCCACAGCTCCGCGAGCTACTTCGCGACAACCCGGCGCTTCGACAAAAGCTATTCCAGGTTGAGTTTCTCTCAACGCTCAGCGGCGATTTACTGATCACGCTGATTTATCACCGCGCGCTTGATAATCGCTGGGAAGAAGCGGCCGCACAGCTAAGCAAAAGTCTCTCCTGCGAGGTAATCGGACGCAGCAGAAAACAAAAATGCGTCCTCGGTCGCGACTGGGTGACAGAAGCCTTGTCCGTTGCCGGCAAGGAATATCGCTACCGCCAACCTGAGCAGTGCTTCACACAACCCAACGGCGGCATCAACGAGCAGATGATCAGCTGGCTGCTATCTCACTGCCCGCTGGCACATACCGATTTGCTCGAGCTTTACTGCGGCGTGGGCAATTTCACGATACCGCTGGCTGGTCGATTCCGAGCCGTGTTGGCGACGGAGCTGAGCAAGCGCGCCACCGAAGCCGCAAAATACAACGCAGAAGACAACGACGCAGACAACATAGAGTTCGCGCGCCTGTCCGCTGAGGAAATGAGCGCCGCCATGGCTGGTGAACGGCCGTTTCGCCGGCTGGCACACTTAAAGCAACCGCTGGGAGACTACCGATTTTCAACGTTGCTGGTGGACCCACCGCGCGCAGGGCTCGATACGGCCACCCTGGCGTTGGCCGCGCAGTTTGACCGAGTGCTCTACATCAGCTGCAATCCTGAGACGCTCAGCGCCAATCTCGCTGTACTCACGGACTCCCACGAGGTTTCCGCGCTGGCCTTCTTTGATCAGTTCCCCTATACAGCACATCTGGAATCCGGCGTCATACTCACGAGGCTCTAACAATGACCGCGTTGACAACAGAACAGATCGACGAAAAACTCCAACAACACGCCCTCTGGCGGCTGGAAGACAAGCGCTTGGCGATCGATCTGCAGTTTTCAGACTTCAATGACGCATGGCGGTTCATGAACCACGTTGCGGTCTGCGCCGAGGCGCAGGATCACCACCCTAACTGGTACAACGTTTACGGCACTGTTCAGATTCGATTATCGACCCACGACGCCAAAGGGATTACTGAACGCGACTTTCGCCTGGTCGAGAGTATCGACCAATATTTGCAGAGTCACCCCTATCAGGTGCTCCCTCCCACCCCATTCAGCTAACCATCAACGACCGAGGAACGCAGCCATGCAACTCAGCTTTTATGATGCAAGCGTCACTTGCTATCAACAAATACTCGACAGCACTGCCCTCATTCTCGAGAAGGGTCGAGATTATGCCGACAGCCAGGGCATGCCGTTGTCCGACCTGGTGAATTATCAACTCCACGAGACCATGTTCCCGCTGAGCTTTCAGGTGATTTCCGTATGGCACCACTCTCACGGGGCGATCAAGGGCATGCGTGAAGGGGTGTTCTCACCTCCCCCAAGCAAACCTGACATAGATTACGCTGGGCTATGCGCGCTGATTGACGAAGCGCGTCAGTCGATGGCGTCGGAATCCGTTGAGTCAATGGAAGCGTTGTCCGGCAATAAAATGATGTTCAAGATGGGAGAGATGGAAATCCCGTTCATCACGGAACACTTTCTGGCCACGTTTTCCAAACCCAACTTCTACTTTCACGCCGCCACCACCTATTCGATTCTCCGGCAAATCGGCGTGCCTCTGGGTAAACGGGACTTTCTTGGCGCCATGAAGATCGGCCACGATTAACCGCGACGCGAATGGATCATGCGGGCTACGCAGTGCGCGTGAGCAAGAACTGTGCAATCGCCTCAGTAACGCCCGCCTCGTTCAACATCGGCGCATGGCCCACGTCGGG
>CAYQUE010000010.1:48715-50262 GCA_964420615.1 uncultured Alteromonadaceae bacterium
CGTGGAAAGATCTCCGAACTGGTCTTTGCGAGGTACGCGGTCGCCTCCTCCCAGTCGGCAAAGGGTCCCGCCACGCCGACGAGCGACTTAATGCGCTCGAGCCCAGCCGGCGCAATCTCGGGGCCAATATCATTAATCACCGCAGCGCGGATTAACCCCGGGTAAAGCGCATTCAGCGCAAACGTCATCAGCCCGCCCATTGAAGTGCCGACAACGGAGATCGCCTCAACTGCAAGGGACTGCAGCAGCCCTCGCACGTCTTCGACATACTGCATGAGCGCATAGCTGCTGCTATCAGTTGCGTAATCCGACCGGCCCCGCCCGCGCTGCTCGGGGACAAGAACCCGAAAATGCGGGGCAAGCGCAGGCGCAAGATATTGAAAATCGCGGCTATTGCGCGTGAGCCCGTGCAGGCACAAAACGACAGGGGCGCCCGAATCGGGCCCAGGATAATCCCTGCAATAGAGCGACAGACCATCGGGCGTGGCGTAAACGTAATCAGTAAATTGATTCATGCAAGTGCTTCGTAACGGGCCAACAGCGCCTGGTACAGCGCGTCGGGAAACGCTGCCGCCGTGTGATCCAAAGTTTGCAACAACTCGGAGAGGTGCTCGTTATCCTCCCTGCCCTGCCACTGCTTGATGTAGGTGCCGTCTTGATAGCCGTGATCCTGCCGAAAGAAATTCAGCACATTCTTGCCGACGTAGTGTTGGTACAACGCGTCCGCTGACAGCTCACACGCCTGCATCAAGTTCGCAAACAAAGGAACAGAGAACGACCGACTCTCAAGCGCGTGCTGTGCCAGCGCCTCAGTCGCGCTGCGGATATCTTCACTACCCTGCGATTGCGCCAATTCAGCGGCGATTTGTGTAGCCAGTATGTCCAGATCGGTGTCGGCCCCAAACAAGGCGGACATCCCGAAATGCCAGATATCGATCACCTCGAGGCGCACCTGCTCCATATCGGCGACTTGCTTCTTCCACCATTTATAGCCCACGTGATCCATCAACTCGCCGCATTCAATCCATACCGCGCGATACCATTCAAATTGCTGCTCGACCCACTGCGGGTGAACGCGGGTGTTCATGCTGTGCTGCATATCCAGCATGTTTCTGACTGCTCTACTATCCACTCAGTCGCTGCCTTTAAACTATTGTCTTAACGATGGTCACCGAAGCCTTTGATGTTACCCGAACAGCCGCATATGCCACAGGACTAATGGAAGGGACCCACTCATCGGCTCAACATTCGCTCGGGGTGATGGGCACCCTGAGGGTGCGCTCGTAAGACGCCTCCTGCGGGAAGTCGACCAGAAGCACTTCGGTGAGCTGCGTCAGCAGACTGTCGATCGAGGGGCACCAGGTTGCTGCCTGTACCTCTGCAAAGTAGCGCTGCTCTTGTCCAATGGCGGCTTTGGAAGTCATCTCCAGCGTCAGCGCCCACGTGTATTCGGTGGCAATATTCATACCGTCGGTCACGTTCGAGAACTGCTCGCGCCGCTCCGCACGCTTGCCGTACCAGAGATACGCCTGGTACTGCGCGTCCTC
>CAYQUE010000010.1:50362-53673 GCA_964420615.1 uncultured Alteromonadaceae bacterium
CGCTGCTCACCCACGCGCCCCTGGAATCGGATCGTGGGGGCGATCACAAAGGCCTGCCCGCAGGCTTCGACGCGCTGTGCCACCGCGTCAAAATCTGACCCCTCGAGCACCACACCAAAGTGCGGAACGGGTATCTGTTCGGTGTCGACGTCGTTGATTCCCACGTCACGCGGCTGGTGATTGGCCACGCAGTGCAACACCACTTGATGCCCGAAGAAATTCAGGTCAATCCAGTCCTCTGACTCCCGACCGCGACGGCACCCCAACACGTCTTCGTAGAAGCGGGCGCAATCAACAAGGTTTCCCACCGGAATCGCCAAATGAAAGGGCGACAATATCAGCGGCTCAGTCAATCGTCGTCACCACATAGCAACCGGATTTATCATCATTTGCACGGCTCCCTTTAACCGGGCCTGACCCAGCACGAACATAAACTCTTTCACGCCTTCGCTCGCCAACCGCCCCGTGTTCATGGTTTCGAGAATATAAATGCCGTTCTCTTTCAGGAGAATCGCATGGTCATAAAAGACCTTGTCTCCCGGGCGCGGCGGCACAGCACCCAAACCCCACGTATCCGCCCCCACCGCAAGCGGTTTCATGGACGCCAAATAACGCGCCGCCTCGTTAGTGATACCGGGAATCGTACTCACCCACAGATCCGGCTCCGAAGCCAGTTTGGCATCTGTCCAGCCGGTGTGAAACAGCACGACATCGCCCTCGCCAACCACCACTTCCTGAGCCGTCATCGCCGCCCGAATATCATCACTGGTAATCGGTTGCGCAGCCGACAAATGCTCAACTCCGAAATGCGCTGCCATATTCACTAACACGCCGCGCGCCACCATTGGCGGCACTTGGCTGATATCCAGCTTGCTCAGCCCGGTAATTGCCGAGAAGTCCTCCCCGCGATTGCAATTGTAAAAGACGCCGTCTTCCCCCAAGTGCCCAAGCCCATCTAGCTGCGGCCCGGTGCCGAGCCAAAGCTGCACCAGATCATCATTGGCGCTGATCTTCCAGCCATACTGGTGTGAGCCTTCGGCACGATAATGCAGGCCGGGCTGAACCACCTGAAGCGCGACCTGGCGCGGAGGATAAGCGGGCATACCCGGCGTTATCACAATTCCCAAGGGGTGGCTTTCACCCCGCTTTACGAGAGCAGCTGCGGCACGCGTTCTCTCCGGAGTCATCCGGTTCGCGGCACCGATCTGATCGTCAGCACCCCACGGGGATGGCGTGCAGTCAGCTGCAGCAACCCCGCCAGCAAACAGCAACGTACCGCAGGCAAGCATCAGGCTGAGTCGACTCATTTTTTCTTCCTTCTTGGCATCTCGTGGACACCTCAGAGTTACACGCTACCAATCTCGGATGCAACAAAAAACGGGGCTACCCAGTGGCAACCCCGTTGTACCCTGGCGCCCGCCATCGGACGACCCAGGTCAGCGAATGGAACAGACCGCCGCGCGGCGGCCCCTCAATTGGTGTTGTTGAACAATAGCCGCCCCGCGTAGCTGCGATTGCTCTCGCAGCTAGAGAGTGCCTCGCTCTCCTCGCGCACCTCGGGGTGGGCATCGAGGAAGGCAAGCCAGGTATCTGCAGTTTTGCCCCGATGCTCAAAAGTGTACCAATGGTTCATTTGTACATAATCGTAGGGCCAATCAGGCTCAAAGCCCAGGTAGGGGGTGAAAATATGGGTGCCCCACCCCTCGAATCCAGCCGCCTTCATCAACTCGCCATGTCGCGCCTGGGCATCGACCACCTGCTGCAGCGTCACGCCCTCGTTGAGCCTGCAGTCGGCCCACTGATAGGGCTGCCAAGTATCGCGGTCCTCCCATGGAATGCGGCTATGAGCGGTGGCGGCATTGAACATGGCTATCATCCCACTGCATGTACCGGCGGGCTCCTGCGGCTCATCCTGCTCCGCCATCCACGTCCAGTAGTCGTTGGTGTAACTGCCCCACTCGTTGTACATGGACTGCCCGTCGGGCCAGTTACCCCAAATGACATAGTCGTAGGGGTTATTAACGCCTGCATGCATTGGCGTCAGCACCGCTTGGTTATATTTGGTTCCCGCGTTCTTTGAAAACTCGCCGTACTGCTCCGATTGGGCGATGACATCCTGCATCGTCTTGCCATCATTCAATTTGCAGTACTGGAACTCTGAGCGCACCTCGTATTCCTGCGCGTGCACACCCAACGCGAAAAAAAGAAAAAACCCGATAAAATTTCTCATATGATTCCTCTCAATCATCTCCCGATACCTGCTCCTCGGCGCTACTGAAGACGCGATCTTCGCGGTGCAGGTATTTCATCGTTTCATTAGGCCATGCCGCGGTTACGGCAGTGACTGTCGGCCCGAAAAACCGGGCGGCCCGCTCTCGCGGGCGACCGGCGTTGAACAGGCAATCAGATCCACTTACTCTGAGCCACCGACAGGCACTCCATAATAGATTCTGGACTTATCGCAACTGTACAGATTGTCGTCCCCGTAGATGCTGTAATAGTCCTGACTCGCGCTGTCGATTTCGCGAAACGCATCCCACGCCGCTCCGTGTTGCTCCATAGACTCGGTGATCCACACTGAATAAAAATCGATCCCGGAATCCTTGGGCGTGCCGGGACCCGCGCCCCAGCGATAAAGACCGCCGGGAATCCCATGCTCGGTCATAAAATCCGCCCAAGCCTGATCTGCCTTGCCGACTTGTGACCAACTTACGCCTTCGTTGACCTTGCAGGCACTGATTTGCACCACGCCCCCTTGCCCCTCATTTTCATACGGGCGAACGGTGCGACTGCCACCGAGCGTGTGAGCACCGCAATTGACAACCTTATTAAATTCCGAGATCAGGCTTCCGCCCTCCGAGTACCACTTGTCTACGATCGCGCCCATACCGGTCGAGGTTGGAGAGAACCCGATCCAAACTGCCTCAGGGACCTCCTCAAAGGTCGCGAAAACCGGCGACAAAACATACGCCGCATAAGGCGCGGGATTGTTTTCCCCTGCCCACTTGTTCCATTTAGCGGCAACCTTCATAAGGTCCTCATAGCCTTTACCGTCGACGTAGTTACACATGTAACTTTCCATCGACGCGCGATCCTGCGCTGAGGCGCTCACTGCAGCGGCCATCGAAAAGATGACCGAAAAAATGATGATAAATAGTCGATAAAACATTGTTGGCTCCCCCTTTAGTCAAGCCGGTAAGTGAAATATCGCCACTGAGTGGCTGTAGTTTTATGTTGCAACGGGCCCGATCGATAAAAAGGCCTGCAGCAAAGCCGTCGAAAATGGCAGCGGCTAAGGGGAAGATCGCGCA
>CAYQUE010000010.1:53773-54833 GCA_964420615.1 uncultured Alteromonadaceae bacterium
GACGCGTCGACGTCACTGACATTGATGCCGATATAAGGCATGCCGATGATATTCGTTGCGTCTTTAACACCGTCCCTGGGAATCGGACTCTCCTCGAGCTTGAGATACACGCCGTCAGGGTCACGCATGAAGACAAAGCGATGTCCGGGCGCCCCGTACGGGGCGCTCAGGAACACGACTCCCTGCCCTTTAAGCAGCTCGTAATCCGCCATCAAATCGGTGGTCATCAGCGTCGCATAGGCCATCCCCAAATGATTCGGCTTGGCATAAGGCGGCTCCGGATTAAACGGTGAGCGCCACTGAAGCAGGTCTATCCCAGTGGTATTTTCGGCGCCGGGGAACAACAACACCTCACCCTTCGCAAGCTCATATTGGCATTCATCAAACATGCCAAGGGCCCGTGCCATGGCGTGCGTATTGGTGAGCGGGAACCCACCTATACCCTGTGTGAACCCAAGCTGACGATAAAACTCACGCGTGTTGTCGAAGTCCTCTGTGTGAATCGCAAAATGGAAACGCGCCCACAAACCAATGTCGGTCTCTGACTCGAAGATAATGTCTGGCGTTTTTACTGTGGCCTGAAGCTCATAGTCATCCGCCATGAGAGAGGCGGAGCCAATGATTAAAATCGCGCACAACAGGGGCGACCATAGCCTAAATGACATATCTGCAACCTCATTGGGATGGCGCTACCGCCGACGAGTGAGTGGTGATTTAAAACGCTTCTCCGCTGTTAGATCAAGAGCAGAGCACTTTGATTGTCTGCGAGCACCACCGATACAGGTCGCCGAGCGAATCTCAACTAACGGTTGTCCGGCTGAACACCCCCAACAAACACATTAATTACCCCCCCATTCCTCTGGGCATACCCTGCGGCTGGGCTTTAACGCATACAAGCTCAATAGCGCCTTGAGACGGGTGCACAGCGGAGCCCCACAGAATGAAATGCCGGGCATCGCAATAAGCATTGGCAATTAAATAGGGATGCAGGCTGTCGTACTCGCTGTAATGAAAGACAATATCCATGACGACTCCCGGCTCTATACCGGCAATGTCGCCC
>CAYQUE010000011.1:0-4284 GCA_964420615.1 uncultured Alteromonadaceae bacterium
ACGCGGTCGGCGCTGAGAATCATGTATGCGCAGAACAGCGGACGTATCATCAATACGGCCTCTCAGTTGGCCTATATCGGTGCGCCGGGTTTTGCACATTACACAGCGGCCAAGGGAGCGATTTTGTCTTTTACCCGGAGTCTGGCTCTGGAAATTGGCGATAGGCCCATTACTGCTAATTGTGTTGCCCCGGGGGCAACGATGACGCCGATTCTTGAGGATGTGCCCGCAGAGGTGTTGGAGGGCATCCGCCAAAAGATTCCGGCGGGGCGTATTGCGGAGGTGGACGATATCGTGGGCGCCTACGTCTTTTTGGCCAGTGATGCCGCGTCTCATTTTCGAGGCCAGTGTTTGAGCCCCAATGGCGGTGACGCCTTCTTGTAAGGCACCAGATAGTGCCCAGTCACAGCGATGAAGCGTCGCCTTTAGCGACATGTTGGCCGACGCGACACTCACATTGTTGAAATTGATCGCTAAACTGCATTGCAATCGCCGGCAAAAAAGCTGAATATATATACAGTACTTTCGGTGGGGCCTGCAGTGCGGTGCGAATGCGGGGAGTAGCGGAGAGTGGTTTGGAATAGCGGGGCGCAGCGGGGCCAAGCTGGGATGCACAGGGTTGAAGGCATCAAAGGCAAGCCCTTAAACACCGTATCGCATCGCAAACTCGTCGGTAGCCATAGACCGACAGGCACAAAGTGACTGACAGACACAGAAACTGACACAGAGATAGGAGCGAGACATGGATCCGAACAAGCAGAAAGCATTGGACGCGGCACTTTCGCAAATTGAGCGTCAATTCGGTAAGGGTACCGTGATGCGAATGGGGGATCAGGAGCGCGTTGCCATCCCCGCCATCTCAACCGGTTCGCTGGGGCTGGATATCGCTTTGGGTATCGGCGGTTTGCCGAAAGGGCGAATTGTTGAAATCTATGGGCCGGAATCCTCAGGCAAAACCACGCTGACGCTCCAAGTGATCGCTGAAGCGCAGAAGGCCGGCGGCACGGCAGCCTTTATCGACGCTGAGCATGCCCTTGATCCGGCATACGCCGAGAAGTTGGGCGTGCAAGTGGATGATCTGATCGTTTCGCAGCCGGACACCGGCGAGCAGGCGCTGGAAGTGGCCGAAATGCTAGTGCGCTCAGGTGCGGTTGACGTGCTGGTCGTGGACTCGGTGGCTGCTCTCACTCCCAAAGCGGAAATTGAAGGAGAGATGGGCGACTCACATGTTGGCTTGCAGGCGCGCTTGTTAAGTCAGGCAATGCGCAAGCTGACGGGTGCCATCAAGCAAACCAACTGTCTGGTGATCTTTATCAACCAGATTCGCATGAAGATCGGAGTCATGTTCGGCAGCCCCGAGACGACGACGGGGGGTAACGCGCTCAAATTCTACTCCTCGGTGCGATTGGATATCCGACGCATTGGGGCGGTCAAAGAGGGCGACGAGGTCGTCGGGAATGAAACCCGCGTCAAGGTGGTTAAAAACAAGGTCTCGCCGCCTTTCCGTCAGGCAGAATTCCAAATTATGTATGGCGGTGGGATTTACCATATGGGCGAGGTGATTGATTGGGGCGTAAAGCTCAATCTGATCGATAAATCGGGCGCTTGGTACGCCTATAAGGGCGACAAGATCGGTCAAGGTAAGGCAAATGCGGCGAAGTTTCTCGAGGAGAATGCAGCGACTGCCAGGGAGATTGAGAATCAGATTCGTCACCAGATGATGGGTTTGCCGCTGGCGGCAGTGACGCCTGAGGTGGCGGAGGTAGCGCCATCCGATGAAGTTGCGGAGGAGCCGGTAGCGAAGTCCTCTTGACGATTTGCGAAGCTGGCGCAGTTGGCTGGTGAGAGGGGCGACCCGGTAGCGGCAAGTGAACTCCGGCTTGCCGCTATGGATCTGTTGGCAAGGCGAGAGCACGGTTCCAAAGAACTTGCCTCGAAGCTGGCAACTCGATTTCGGAGGCGGGACTGTGCGCCGGACCTGATAGCGACGGTCGTAGAGCAGTTAATCGACGAGGGGCTCCTCAGTGACGCCCGCTATGCCGCTTCTACGGTACGGCAAATGGCAGGTAGGGGTTATGGCCCGGCGCGCATCAAGGCGAGCCTTCGTCAATCCGGTATTGAGGATGAGCTTCCCGAGGGGTTAGACAGCGCATTCGATCAGCCAGTGGATTGGGCCTCGGAGGCGGCGGCGGCCTACGCCAAGAAGTATCGCGGCGCGCCGATCGCGGGAGACTGGGATGCAAGGCAGCGGGAGCGGGCCAAGCGTCTTCGTTTTTTACAGTACCGGGGCTTCGATGCCGAGGTGAGTCAGCGACTAGTGAGTGCTGATGACACTGGCGATGTTCGTAACCCGGACTCGTGATCAGACAACGCCGCGTAACTTTCTAGGGTTTCTCGACGCCGGGCAGAGCCTCAGCGTTAAGCGGGGACCTTGATTGAGCGGTCGGTAGGCGTCTCTCTCGCGCTGGTTAGCCGAGGCTGGGGACTTCTTGCGCGCGACCTACTGGCTGTTGAGCTGCTCGACCCAAATGAGTCTTGCCCGCCCGGCGACGCCCTTGAGCGTCGCCGCGTTGTCAGGCCCCATACGCAGGATTTGTTTTTGCAGTGGGGGTAGGGCCTCTATCGCGGGCTCCTCATAAACCCAGACAGCTTCTTTGCGAATGAGCCGCGCTTCCGACAGCTCGATATCGGGGGTCGCGATCATCAGATCGAGTGTGGTCAGCACTGCCATATCAAACCCCGAGGCCTCGCCCCCGTAGTATGACCATGCCTCGCGAAACAGGGGCGCGAACCACGCGAGCGCGTCACTGAGAAGCTCCAGATCGAGACTATTGAGCCACTGAGCCAGTGCGTCATACCGAGAAAACCCTGCGGCGTCGGCGACGACCTGCGTGCCATCGTCATAAATAGCGAAGGCGGCCTTCGGGCGCGCTATTGGGAGTAACTTGTAAGGCACGTCGCCCTGCGCCATCAGATAGATGAGGCTGGTGCTGCGCTCAATTACGTTGCTGGGCGTCAAAAATTGCTGGCCCGGCACCCCCAGGGGAATATCCGCCAGGGCGTCACGGACAGGCTCATCGCTCTCTGCCAAAGTTGGCAGCGGCTCTGCCTCGGGTTCCGGCATTGGTGGGGCCGCGACCATGGTTGTGAGCTCTGGTTCGGGTTCCACAGGCTCCGGCGCGGGCTCTGAGATAGGTGCGGGGCGCACCGCTGGCGCTGGCTCATCCGCTGGGGGCCAAACGCCCGACAACACGACGCCGCCCGCGGCCAACACTGCGAGCAGAGCAATCATTAAGGCGAGTTGAGCGCCCGTGATGGCACCCATTTGCACCTTGCTCAGCGACGAAACCGGCGTCGGCCGCTGTCGCATATTATCCAGCGTCATCGAAGTTTTCCTCGTGCACCTGACCGATAATTACTCAACCCAGTGACTCACCAAATTCTTCGCGAAGGATTCGGGCGGCCGCCACCATATTACTGATTTTCGAGTACGATGCGTCGCGAGGTAAATATTTCATACCGCAGTCCGGCGCCAGCACAACCCGTTCTTTATCGATATAAGCCAGTGCGCGCTTGACTCGTCCAACAATCGTGTCGACAGATTCCACTTCTGGGGTGGACAGATCGATGACTCCCAGCAGAATGGTTTGCTCGCTGAGCGCGGAAAGCACGCTGCAATCGAGATCGGACTGCGCTGTTTCAATCGAAATCTGATGACAGCAGGCCTGATGTAGCTGAGGTAAGAACGAGTATCCCTCGGGGCGCTCATGAATCAAGGCGGCGTAGCCAAAGCAAATGTGCACGCAGGTCGTCCCGGACGTTCCCTGCAGCGCGCGATTGAGAGCCTCAATGCCGTACTCTTCGGCTGCTTGCGGTCTGGCCTGCATATAGGGCTCATCCAGCTGGATAATGTCTGCGCCTGCGGCGAACAGATCCTGAACCTCCTCTCTGACCGCCTCGGCGTAAGCCAGTGCCGCCTCGCGCGTCGTCGGGTAGAAGTCGTTCTGTGCTTGTTGCGCCATGGTGAAGGGGCCCGGGACGGTAAATTTGATAGGCCGGTCGGTCAACTTTTTCAGTGCGGTGACTTCTTCTACGCTGATTGGATGGCGGCGCTTGATAGGTCCGGTGATCCGCGGCACGGGAACGGGCTCTCCGCTCCTATCCAGAGCTTCGCCAGGGTTATCGATGTCGACGCCGTCAAGCGCTGTAGCAAAGTGATTGGAGTAACTCTCGCGACAGGCTTCGCCGTCAGTAATGATATCGAGCCCCGCCTCGATCTGATCT
>CAYQUE010000011.1:4384-27077 GCA_964420615.1 uncultured Alteromonadaceae bacterium
CATCGCCTCGACGCCAAGGCTAGGCGACGGCTTTGCTTGCTTTGGAGTAATCGACCAGTTTGGACTTGTAGGTTTCCCGGGGGAGAGTGCCATGCGGCACGAGTTGAATCTCTGCAGTCACCAGCAATCGATTTTTAATGGCTTGCTTGATCCGCTTGGCTAGATCCGGGTTATTTGCGTTAGCTCCAGGCGCCACTTCGATCACTACGGGGAGTGGCGGGTCCTGCAATACGCCGTGTGATGCTGGCTGTATGTTGAATATGCCCGACGTCTCGGTGCTAAAGTCTTCCAGTACATTGCGGACTGCAGTTGGGAAAAGATTCACTCCGCGGACAATCAGCATGTCGTCCGTCCGCCCAACACAGCGAATCCGTGGTCCGGTTCTCCCGGTCGGATTATCACGCAGTGTGACAACCACATGGTCCCGGCTACGGAAGCGGAACATGGGCATGGCTTCCCGCTTAAGGGCGGTGTAAACCAGCTCGCCTTGCGCGCCATCCTCCCAGGGTATGGGCTTGCCTGATGCCGGGTCGATCAGCTCAACGTGCACGAACTCTCTGGCCATGAAGTGCATACCGGATTCGTCCGCATCCTCGGCCCAGACTGACAGTGAGATGTCGCCAATGCCCATCGATTCGCGGATGGTGCAGCCGAAAGCCTCGCTAATGGTCGCCCGAATCAACGGGTCGCCACCCCCGGGCTCGCCCGCGGTAATCATATTTTTGAGGCCAAGTGAACGCGTGTCGATATTACGCTCCCGGCACCAGTCGATGAGATATAACCCGTAGGACGGCGTGCAGCTCACGCCGGTTGCGCCGAGATGCTGGATCGCGCCAACCATCCGCTCGGTGTTGCCCGTGCCCACAGGAATGACGCTGGCGCCGATTTTATCGAATCCGTAGTAAACCGCACCCGCTACAAATGGACCGGCATTAAAGCCCACAACCAGCCGTTGGCCTGGCTTAAAGCCCGCTGCGGTATACCCCCGGGCGACATTCGTGGCGTACATATCGAGGTCGTTAGCCGTTAAACCGAGATAGCAGGGCACACCGGTAGTGCCGCTGGTGCTGAAGACCCGGCGCAGATTATCTGGCGGCGCCGCCACGTGGTTGCCAAAGGGCGGATAGTCGGCTTGAGAAGCCCGGATCTCGTCTTTTTCAGTGAAGGGCAGGGCTGCAATATCGTCTAGGTCGCCCAGTTGCTCGGGGCTACTGAACCCGGCCTCAGCGAATTTTTTCTGATAAAACTCAGAATGCGCAAATAAATACGCCACCTGCTCGCGATAGCTGGCTCGATCTAGGTCGAACTGTTCTTCGACCGGCCGCGTTTCAACTGTCGGATCGAAGATATTGTGATCAATCATTACTGCTGCCAGCGTAAGGCGGCTCGAGCGACCCGCGCCCCGAATATTCTAGCAGTCTCACGGTCAGACTCTGGCGGCGCCACGTCGCCGCCTTGGTCAACGTTGGCTTGGGTCATGCAGCCAATGGAGGCACCGAGTCGGTTACTGTCGTTCTCAGAACCGCCTGAGTGGTTGTTGCCAGGCATCTGTCCTAAGCCTACCCAGGCCATCCCGTGCTGCATCGCGAAAGTGAAGAACTCAATCAGGGTGTTCTGTTTGTCGCCATTCATGGAGCCCGAGTTGGTGAAACCGGCAGCGAGCTTGTCTGCCCAGCGCTGTTCCATCCATCGCGTGGAAGTTGCCTCCATAAAACCTTTAAAAGTCGCGGAGGCGGATCCCATGTAGGTCGGAGCACCGAAAATCATGGCGTCAGCAGCGTCAAGCTGCTCGAGCGCTGCCGAATCGGCTGATTCAATGTCGGCGGCGGCGATGAGCGTGACGTCAACGCCGTCAACGGTGCGTGCGCCCTCTGCCACGGCTTGTGCCACAACTTCGGTGTGGCCGTACCCTGAGTGGTAGACCACCGCAAGAGATGTAGACATGGTATTTCCTCAGTGCTTAACGATGGAATTGTTCATTGTTGGGTGTGTGATCGCCGTCGAGCCATTTGCGCAGATCAGCGTGCGCCGTTGCGGCCTTGTCGCGGTTAATCTGCTCAACGTCCTCATGGTCCACTGTCCACTCCATGAGTAGCCCCGAGGGATCAAAACAATACAGCGACCAGCAGTAGCCGTGATTGAGCGGGTAGGCCTGGCCGCTCTCGAAATAACCAGCGGCTTCGAGTCGATCCTTGATTGCGTCCTGCGTGGCCTGATCCACTTTCATGGCGAGGTGGCGAAAGCCGCTTGGTTGAAGCTCAGGGCCAAACTCTGCAGCGTCGTCCGCATCGGCGAACTGAAAGAAAGCCAATGATGAACCGTCGCCCACATCAAAAAAGCAGTGGGCGTACGTGCGCACTTTGCCGAAAAGATCGGTCCGCTCTGCCCATGTCGCGATCAGGCGATAGCCGATGATTTCCTCGTAGAACTGGCGCATCTCCTCTAGGTCTTTGCAGACGTAAGCGTTGTGATGCAGTTGGGTTTTGATTTGAGCAAGTGCATTCATGCGCAGTTATTCCTCTCTAACGATATGGGTCAAAACCACTTGGTCAGCTCAATGCCGTAACGTATCCCTTGAGCAGGCCACAGGAAGTTGAACTGCGGCTTAACGCCGGGAATGCCCAGAATAAAGGCGGCATCAGGGCCGGGCGAATACTCGGTGTTGTACTCTTCGTCAGTGGCATTTTTGACCCAAACCGTTACCGCCCAGTTATCAACCGATTCCACGCCGGCACGCAGATCGAGGAGGTCTAGCGCGCTGCGCGAAGAGTAGTTATTGGGTTCCCACCAGGTTTCGCCCAGGTGCTGCCAATCAGCGCGCGCGAAAACCTCCATGCCGCCGCTACCAATGGGTGCGCGGAACTGCAGGCCAACGTTGCCAGTGACTTCACTCACCAGCGGCGCCTGATTGCCAATCCAGTCGGCGCTGGGCGCCTCTGTGATTTCGCTGTCAGTGAGACCCAAGCCAAAGTTTAGGGTGAAGTATTCTCCTAGCAAGGCGGTACCCTCGATTTCTACGCCGGTGTATTCCGCCTCTGGCACACTCCCCAAGTTCTGCGTATTGGTGTTGGGGTCGTAGAAGAAGAAGTAGGCGCCCTCGAGCTCGTTAAAGAATGCTGCCGCTGAGAGGCGCAGTCTTCCATCTAGCAGGTCACCCTTCGCGCCAACCTCAAAGTTAGTAGAGATCTGTTCGTCAAAGATATCGTCGATACCCGGGTAGAGAATAGCTGTGCCTACGCCGGTCTGGTTGAAGCCGCCACTGCGGAAGCCGCGGCTGATATCGCCGTAGACCACCCAATTATCGTTGGGGCGCCAGCGTAAAGTTGCCTTGGGCTGCCAGGAATCCCAGCTTTCCTTGCGCTGCTCGCCATAGACGATCCCCAAGCCAGTCGTATCGTAGAGCGCGGGCGTCAGGGCGGTGTTCTCTCGTTCGTCATGGTCGTAGCGGGCAGCGAGGCTAAGTTCTAGGTTGTCCGTCAGGTCAAAAGCGACTTGGCCAAATACTGCCCAGGCGAAGTTGTCCTGCTCGTCAGCGAGGATGCCTAACTGCGGGCTGGGGTCGGCGGGGTTGACGAAAACGGAGTCGCGGAAAGTTTTCTGCACATTAAAGACGCCGAGTCCGCGATCGATTTGCGATCCCGTGGAGATATAACGGTCGGTCGCTATGAAATAGGCACCTGCAATCCACTGCGGGCCCGTCTCATTGTTACCGGTCAAGCGAATCTCCTGGCTGACGGACTCTACCTCGAGGTACTGGTTCTGAGACAGATCCGTATAGGCATCGCCCGTCAGAAACTTGATGTAGCCACCAAACGCGTCGTTATTGAAATAGTTGTAGGGGTGTTCGCGCGGTAAAAAGTTGAACTGGTCACCACTTGAGGTTTCTTCGAGGTCATCATAGGCGGTAACGCCGCTGAGCGTGGCAAATCCCAAGTCGTAATCAAATTTAAAGCTCGCACTGAGAAATTCGCGCTCGTTGTAGCCGGGGTTGTTAACCTGTACGGGGTTATCCGTATCGTCTGCCTCGACATCGATGATGAAATAGAACGCCTGAGTTTCGAGCTTGGAATAGCTGACTCTGAAATCTGTGCTCAGACGGTCACTGACATCCCAGTTCAATCGAGCGCGCATTGATGTATCTTTGTACGGGTCGGCTTCCTCCCCGAGATACTTGTTATCGATGTAGCCGTCGTTGTCCATGTAACTTCCGGCGAGACGGTACTTCACGGAGCCATCCTCAGAGAGGGGGCCGCCGACGTAGCCTTTTACACTCCAGCCGGGGGCGGATTCAGCGCCGATGCGGACCTCACCTTCATGTTCATCGCCCGGCGCTTTGGTGGTAATGGTGATAGCACCGCCGATGGCGTTTCGGCCGTAGATGGCGCCTTGGGGGCCGCGCAGCACTTCAACCTGCTCGATGTCAAAGAGTTGTTGATTGAGCTGCGATGGGTTTGACAACAGCACGCCATCGATGACGACGGCAGCGGCGAGTTCCGAGTTACGCGCGGAGGAAATCCCGCGGATATTGAGGAATGAGTTCCCCGTGCTTTGGGTCTGCACTAAGGTCACGTTTGGGGTCAGGTCGACAAAATCCTGCGGCGTTTGTATCCCGCTGGACCGGATATCGGCTTCGGTAAAGGCTTTTACAGATACGGGGCTCTCGGCCAGCGTCTCGGAGCGCATTCGCGCTGTGACAACGACTTCCTCAAGGGTTGCTTGTGCGCTGACTTCAGCGGTCGCTAGGGTAGCCACCACGGCGGCCATCATGCGGTTACGGGTAAAGATCATTGAATGTCCTCTCAGGCGATAAAGATCATTGTTATCTTTTCGATATGCGCAAAAACCACCACATTCCGAAACTAGGCTTCATACTGTATCGTGCCCCCGGCGGATCACCTAGAGGTTCGCAATAATGTGGTCCCGTCAGAGGAGCTTGACCGTGTCGAATAAGGATCAGATAGAGAGCGTCACCGGTATCTGCGGCTTTGACGCTGACACGATATTGCTGAGAGGGCAAAACCTCGTTGATGACGTTATGGGGGCGCATTCGCTGACCAGTGCCTTTTTACTGCAGGCATTGGGGACGCCTCCGACCGCGCGACAGGTTGAGCTCATCGATTTGGTGCTGGTTACAATCATGGAGCACGGACTGACACCCAGCGTGGTGGCGTCGCGGCTTACATTGCATGGCGCACCTGAGTCGTTGCAGGGCGCGGTGGCAGCCGGACTGCTGGGGGTCGGTGATCGTTATGCGGGCACGGCCTCTCAATGCGGCGTGGCCCTCGAAGCCGTGATGCGAGAAGAAGATACCGCCGCCGCCGCACAGGCACTGGTGACTGACTACCGTAGCCGTCGCGTGCCCGTGCCGGGTTTCGGTCATCCGATACACACTGGCCGTGATCCCCGGGTCGAAAAACTACTGGCCCATGTGGCTAAAGACAGCGACGCGCTGGCGGCGGCAGTAGCGCTCGAGTCAGCGCTATCAGATGCCCTCGGTCGCCCTCTTGTGATGAACGTGAGTACGGCATTGGCGGTCGTCATGTTTGAAGCGGGATTGCCAGCCGTCATCATGCGCGGCGTGGTGCTGATAGCCCGATGTGCGGGTCTCGTCGGACATTTGCTCGAGGAAATTGAGACCCCGGTAGGCAATGCGCTGTGGCGTGGCGCAGAGGGCGCAGTGACCTACCAGTCGGATTGAGTTCACTCGGTGCGTTGTACTCGCCATAAAGTTGCAGTTGCTGATGGTCTGTTGCCGGTGTCTGTATGGGAGCCGGTTTCTGCTCAGGTGACACTCGTATGCGTGCATGGCTGGACGCTTGATCAGAGCTCCTTTGCCAGGCAAGGCGTGCTCGCGGAGTGGGGCGTGCGTTTGGTCAGCTTCGATCGCAGGGGCTTCGGTGCCAATGATCTTGCGCCCGGGCTGCATCTCGAGCTCGACGATATCCAGCGGGTGATCGACCAGTTTCCGGAGCCAGTTTATGCCTTCGGGGTGTCTCAAGGCGCGCGGTTATTGCTGCGCTTTGTCACGCGTTATCCGGGCCATCTTGCGGGCTTGATCGTGCAGGGAGGGCTTGTGGACGGATTGCCGGCTGCGGCGGACGATATTCCCTATGCCCATTACAACTCATTGTTAAAAAAGGGCGAGCGCGAGGCCTTTGCTAGCGCGTGGTTGTCACACCCGCTGATGCGCTCAGGTGTGCCCGAGGATCAAGGCGCTGCGGTCGCCGACTTAATCAGTAAGTATGAGGGGCGGGATTTGCGGTCAGTGGCGCCTGCCGCCAAACCGGTGGATCTCACACAGGCGTTACCGCAGGCGCTGGTGGCTGGCCCCACGTCACTATGGGTGGTTGAGGCGGAGAGCGAATCCAGTGAGCGAAGAATGCACGCGCGCTTTTTGATAGAGCAGTGTGGCGGGCGGGCGATCGACATGCCCGGGGGGCATCTTTGTCATTTTACGCATGCGGCTGTGTTTAACACCCGGGTGGCGTCTGCCATCGGGCTCTCAGGACATGGAGCGAATGGCCGTCAATAGCGCCGGTGCAGTCTTTAATCGCAGGCTGATTTTTTCTGCGGCCGCATAAACCGCGTCGAGGCGCTCCTCGACAAATCGATTCATGTCGACGCGGCTGGTAGCCGCCGAGCTATTGATGGCTCCGACGACTCCGTAGCCCGGCACCGTTACGGGTACGGCGAGAGAGGTAATGCCATATTCCAGTTCGTCGCTGATGAGCGCATAGCCGAGCTTCCGCGCTTCAGTAATTGCAGTGAACAGGGCTTCAGGTTGTGTCGTCGTCCTGTCTGTCATGGCCGTCAGGGGGTGTTTTGCGATGAACTGCCGAATTTCGTGGTCCTGCCACGTCGACAGAATGCTCCGTCCGGTTGAGGTTACCAATGCGGGGAACCGCGTGCCGGTATTGGCCTGTAAGCGGATGACGCGTTGTGTGGAGATGTGCGCGATGTAAAGGATATCGCCGCCGGTGAGGACGGTGAATGATGCGCTGTGCCCCGTCTGTGAGCGCAGGTCCTGCAGCGTCGGCCGTATGACGTTGTCTAGATCAAAGGTCTCGTTGAACAGCGTTGCGAATATCAGGACCTCGGGTCTCAGTGTAAAGCGTCCATCCGCTTTGCCCACGTAACCCAGGTCACACAAGGTTAGTAGGCAGCGGCGAGCCACGGCCGGATTAAGGCCCGTTCGCTTGGCGACCTCGGACAGCGTCATGCTTGGCGTCTCTCGAGAGAAACTGGTGAGCACGCTCAGGCCTTTTGCCAGTGTGGTGAGGTGGTCGGGCGAGCGCGCTTCGCCCGAGCCTCCGGTAGAGATACGTTCGGACATTTTATTTTTTCGCGACGGCGAGCGATTCCATTTCTGCGAGCGCCTGCTCGAGCTGGTCAACAAGGTCGTCGAATACGGCAATCGTGGCTTCAATCGGTGCGGCCGTCGTCATGTCGATACCGGCTTTTTTGAGAAGCTCAATCGGATAATCGTTCGAGCCAGATTTCAGCATGGTGAGGTAGCGTTCTCTGGCGGGCTCTCCCTCTTCAAGGATCTGCTTTGCCAGGGCAGTTGCCGCGACGAATGACGTCGAGTATTGATAGACGTAGAAATTATCGCCCCGCAGGAAATGCGGGATGCGACTCCACTCGATCTGGTTGAGCTCGTCTGCGTGTACGGCATCGCCATAGTAATCCGCGAACACGTCGGCGTAGATTGTGTTCAGCACGTCGGCCGTGAGTGCGGCGCCTGATTCAACTTGCGCATGCGCCCGCGCCTCGAAATCCGCAAATGACGCCTGCCGGTAGAAGCCACCTCTGAATTCGTCCAAGTAAGAGCTCAACAGGTAGGCCCGCTCATGGGCGGACTGCGCCTCCGCGAGCATCTTTTGCATCAAGATCGCCTCATTGGTCATCGATGCGATTTCGGCAATAAAAGTGCGGTAGTCGCCGTATACCTGCGGTTGATTTGACCGGGTGAGGTAGCTGTGAATGGAGTGACCATATTCATGCGCTAGTGTCGAAACATTATTCAGCGTGCCCTCATAGTTCATCGATAGATAGGGTTTAGAGGTGTAAGTCCCCCAGCTGTAGGCGCCACCGCGTTTGCCGCGATTGGCCATGGCGTCAACCCAGCCCTCATCGAAGCCTTTCCAGTAGACGTCGATATATTCCTGACCCAGCGGGGTCAGCGCCTCGGCGACGATCCGCTTCGCCTCCTCAAAACTGATGTCCTTTAATGTGGGTGGAACGATAGGGGCGTACATATCCCAGATTTCGAGCCTGTCGACGCCGAGCGCTTTTTCTCTCAGACGAAGGTACCGCTGTAACGGCGCGCTGCCGGCGCGCGCGGTGGCAATCAGATTTTGAAAAACTTCGATTGGGATTGCGTTGGTATAAGTCGCATGCTGAAGCCGTGACTCAAAGCCTCGCGCTCGCGCAAAAAACACGCGACTTTTCACATGGCCCTCATAGTTGGCCGCTAGCGTGTGATTCAGGGTTTTGTACCCGCTGAACAAACCCTTCCAGGCATCCTCGCGAACGCGTCGGTCGGTCGAGTGTAGAAAAGCCCCGTAGCGAGAATTGGTGAGCTCTATCTCGTCGCCGTTCTCGTCGCGAATAGAGCCAAATGATAAATCAGCACTGTCGATGGCGGTGAATACGCTGTCGAACTTATCGAGTGGGTCAGACGCCATCGCCAGCAATTTTTCTTCTTTTTCTGACAGGGTGTAGGGGCGCATCCGGGCCATCTCTTCAAGGTAATGCGCGTAAATCTGCAGCCCCGGGGTGTCCTCTATGAACTGATTAAGCTGGTCCTCTGAGATCGCGAGGAGCTCGGGTGAAAAATATGACAGCGCCTGCTGGTACTGCGAGTACAGCCCTTGTGCTTCAGAGAGTCTGGCGCCGTTCTCGGAAATACGCGTGTCTTCATTACTCCTCAGGCCCGCATAGACGTAAAGGTTCGCGATGACGGTCTCGACCTTCTGAATAGCCTCTATGGCTGCGAGCAAATTGTCGCCGCTCTCGCTCAGCGTGCCTTTAAAGCGGGCGAGCTCAGGCAGGGAGTCCAGAAAGCGTGCTTTGTCGGCCTCCCAGTCGTCGGTGCTTGCATACATGTCACTCAGGTCCCACTTGTACTCCGCTGGAATGTCGTCCCGCTCCGGGACCTCCTGCGCGGCAGCTGCAAGGCTGAAGCCGAGGGCGATCACAGAGACAGCAGGTACTCTAAAGAGATGAAACTTCATGGGATTGATCCTTGTCTTTACTTAAGTCGAAGTCACGGGCTTAGCGTAACGCTAGACTCGCTAGCCTAGCTGAAGCGTTGAATGGTGACGAGTGCTCCGTTGGGAGTCAGAGCTGTCGGGGTGGGTGGATAGTCTCAGCGGCGGCGAAGCGCAGACCGGTCGTGGGTAGTGCGTAAGTGTCTAGTCCCGCGATCGCGACAAGGTCCAAGCGCGATAGATCCAGGCTATTGTCGTCGCGTAACGCGTCGCTCGGAAAGCTCAGGTGAGCGATTTCTCCGATCAACAGGTGAGTACCATTAATACTGAGCTCATGGTGTTCGCGTAAAGCGCAACCAATTTGGAGGCTGGCGCTAGCAACGAAGGGTGCGGGGAAGTCGGCCGTGTAAGTTTCCAAAAATCCGCAAGCAGAAAACTCCGATACATCTCTAGCGTAGGGGGCCGAGGTCTGATGCGCCTGTGGTGCTTGCTCCAGTGAGAAACTGTTTAACGTCCAGCAGCCCGTCTCTAGGGCATTGGCGAGAGTATGCCGCTCACTTTGGTCGGAAGTGGGGCGTAGTATCAGTGCGAGCAAGGGCGGATTCGATCCCACGTGGAGGTGAGAACTGACGATGGCGAGGTTGGTACGACCCGCGGAGTCGCATGTCCCCACCAACATCGCAGGCTTGTAGCCGGGCAGGCTGTTGATCAGCATGGCGCGCGGCTCTCGCGCCATAGCCGCGATGTCATCGGAGGACACAACACGCCGCGTTGTGGCGTCAGAAAGATTATTCACCATCGAGTATCGCGCTGTCGGCATATCGTTTGGCGAAACGCCGCTGCGCCCATTGCCGGTAGCACCACGTGGCAATCGGGTTGATCGCCGGCCAAGACAGCCAGCGCCACAGCACGCCAATCCGGGTGTACTGCCAAGCCGCGATGTTGGCGTCCAAGCCTGTGATCCAGGCATCCCCCCGGCGCAGATGCAAGTTCTTAAGCAGCGCCGACTGGCTGGGTATGTCATTTGCCTGCGAGAGAGCGTGAATGTCCTGCAGAATCAATTGATCAGATTTCAGCTGTGCCAAATGCGCCATTTCGCGACGACACAATGGGCAGCTACCGTCGTAATAGAGGATATCGGGGTCGGACATGGGGTCGATACGTGGGCCAACCTCGGTTGGATGCCTCAAGTCGTTGCCTCGGGGGCGTCATCAGAGCTTACGGTTCTTTTATTAACGCCGCGATGCTCGCCTCAAGAAGTGCCTCGTCACCTTTTCTAAAGCCAACGTGGATTTCACGAATCTGTCCCTCACGGTCAATCAGGTAGCCCGATGGCATGCCGGCAATGGCAAAGGCCCTGCCGAGGTCTCCCGTGTTATCGATCGCGACAGGATAGTCGACGGGGTAGCGAGCGAGAAAATCGAGCGCGTCCTCATTGACGTAGTCCACGCTAATTGCGACAACGCGAAAATCGGAGGCGTCAAATGTCTTGCTGAGCTGGTTAAGTGCGGGCAGTGACAGCCGGCATGGGCCGCACCAGCTTGCCCAAAAATCCACATAGGTGACAGCGCCGAGATAACTGGCGTTAGAGACCGTTCCGGATCCGTTGGCAATCAGGGGCAATTCCCAGACCGGCTGAGGCAGGGGTGCGTCGAGCACGATGTGTGACCCGCGCTCCGCCCAGCCAAAAGGTGCCAGTCCCACAAGGGCGAGCAGAAACAGCGCACGCAGTTGCTTTAGGCGCGTCAGTCTGTTCCGTAAGCGCTGTGTCACGTTCGGATGCGTCAATCAGCGATTGCGGCCCAGGCGCTCGTGAGCGTCGACCCATTCATTGACGCGAGTGGTTTTATCGACTCGCGCTGCTCCAGAGAGCGATAACTCACCTGCGACGACCAGCGCCGCGGCAATTTCGCAAAGCTTCAGCGCCTTGCCCTGACCCTCGCAGCCCAGCATACGCAGGCATTCTCGCTGCGTGGGAAGCGCCGTGCCGCCACCGTAAGTCGCCATAATGAGCGCGGGCAGGGTGATCGAGAAATAAAAGTCGCCCTGGCGGGTGGCGCGTTGGTAAGTCGTGCACTGGTTAGATTCGCCGATATTGGCGACGTCCTGCCCCGTTGCTAGATACAGCGCGGCGAGGGCATTGGCCGGGTGATTAGCATTGTTGGAGGAGTTGGTCAGGATGGCAGATAGCGTTGATATCTGCTGGCCATAGGCGATTTGCTCGGGAGCGACTCGCAGGTGCTTCATTAAAATGTCCCGCGGTACAGTGATTTCTGCAGTGACCCGTCTCCCGCGAGTTTTCAGCAAATTGACTGATGAGGTTTTTTTCTCGGTGTCGAAGTTGCCCGATAGCATGTAATGAAGCATTTCAGGGCGCTGCTCGTTGATCCACTCGCACGCCACGAAGGTTGCGCGGCTCACCATATTTTGCCCAGCCGCATCCCCGGTTGAGTAGTCAAAACGGGTAAAGACCATGCTATGCGCGTGATAGCTTTCGATGTCGTGCAGTTTGCCGACTGAGGTTGAGGTCTCTGCCTTGGCTTTTACCGCTTCGAAGTTATCTTTCAGCCACAGCTGAAAATCGCGCGCCTGACGCGAATTGCGGAAGATAAAAACGGGGGAGCGCTGCATTGACTCTTGCGATACCGTGGTCAAAACGCCTCCCGCTTCTCGGATGACCTTCATGCCGCGGTTATAAGAGGCGAGCATCGTGCCCTCGACGGTTGCCATAGGGACATAAAACTCGCCTTGCGCATGTTCGCCGTTGACGAGCAGGGGACCGGCAACGCCAATGGGTATTTGTGCTACGCCCCAAAAGTTTTCGATGTTGCTTTCCATCTCATGGGGGTCAAACGAGAATTGTTTGGTATGGTCGAGTTGAACACCCGTTTGCTCTTCTATGAAGCGCTGCCGCTGCTCGATGATTTCGGGGCTATAGTCGTCTTCCGAACTGCGCGGTATTCGATTTCGGTCACTCATAGGGCATTGATCCGTGCTTTAGCATTAGCGTATTCGGCCTGTAGTGTAGCGACATACTCCGCTGTTGTACCCAGACGTTTAACAGCGCCGATTCCCTGGCCGCATCCCCAAATGTTTTTCCAGGCTTTGGCGTCGGTGTTGCCGCCCGAGCCAAAATCCATCGCGCTGGGGTCGCTCTCAGGCAGGTTGTTAGGGTCGAGACCGGCCGCTTCAATAGAGGGTTTAAGGTAGTTGCCGTGCACGCCGGTAAACAGATTGCTGTATACGATGTCGTCGGCACCATAATCCACAATCGCTTGTTTGTAGGCCTGCTCGGCATCTGCTTCCTCGGTCGCAATGAAGGCTGAGCCAATGTACCCGAGGTCAGCACCCATCGCCTGAGCGGCAAGTACCGCATCGCCGGTTGCGATCGCACCCGATAGGAGTAGCGGGCCGTCGAACCACTCACGAATTTCTTGAATGAGCGCCATGGGTGAGGTTGTTCCCGCGTGACCGCCCGCGCCGGCCGCGACGGCGATCAGGCCGTCGGCCCCTTTCTCGATGGCTTTCTTGGCGAAGCGATTGTTAATCACGTCGTGGAGAACAATGCCCCCGTAGCTGTGCACCATTTCATTGACCCACTCCTTCGCGCCCAACGAGGTGATCACGATCGGGGCTTTGTATTTCACGCAGAGGTCCATGTCGTGCTTTAGGCGCGCGTTGGAGCCATGAACAATCTGATTGACCGCAAAGGGCGCTGATGGTGCCTCGGGATGCGCTGCGTCGTACTCCGCGAGTTCTGACGTTATGCGTTGCAGCCACTCCTCGAGCACGGGTTCGGGGCGCGCATTTAATGCTGGAAAGGACCCGACGACACCTGCTTTGCACTGCGCGATCACGAGATTAGGGTTCGAAATGATAAAGAGAGGAGCAGCCACAACGGGAAGTCTGAGTTTGTCTTTAAGGGCGGCAGGCAAGGCCATGAGGAGTTCTCCTGAAAAATGTGGTGACTGTTTATCTATCGGGTTTTCGATGCGCCTGTCGAATGATTTGCGACGGCATCAATAGCGAGCAGTGCCGATATCTACTGGGCAGCGCTGATACCGCGGCGCATAATAGAGGCACTGCTAACAAGATTCGGCATGCTATATGCCAATAACTCTTGGCGCAACCACGGCGCGATAGGACACGCTGATCCGCATGTACCATCACTACTTCGGGCTCGCTGAATCTCCCTTTTCTATTGCGGTCAATCCGCGTTACCTGTTTATGAGTGCTCGCCATCGAGATGCGCTGGCGCACTTGTTGTACGGCGTTGGGAGCGGCGGTGGATTCATATTGTTGACGGGTGAAGTCGGCACCGGCAAAACCACCTTGAATCGGTGCCTTTTGGAGCAACTGCCTGAATCGACCGATATTGCCATTGTGCTGAATCCAGCGCTGAGCGCTGTTGAGTTGCTCGCCACCGTGTGTGATGAATTTGCGATCGACTACCCCAAGGGAACCGATAGTCTCAAGGTGTTGACTGACGCACTGCATGGTTTTTTGTTGGCAAATCATGAAGCGGGCAAGCGCACCGTCTTGATGATCGATGAGGCGCAACATTTGCACTTCGACGTGCTCGAGCAAATTCGTTTGCTCACCAATCTCGAAACAGACGAGAAAAAACTGCTGCAAATTATTCTGATCGGGCAGCCTGAGCTGTCAGCGATGCTGGCGCGGCCCGAGCTGCGACAGCTTAATCAGCGCATCACCGCGAGATTCGACCTGACTCCGCTCGACCAAAGGGAAACGCACACCTACGTGCGTCATCGACTTCAGGTCGCGGGGTTGTCCAGCACCCGCCAGGTCTTCAGCGATGGGGCGCTGCGTCAGGTCTATCGGGCTAGCGGCGGCACCCCACGGTTGATCAATCTCGTATGCGACCGGGCGATGACGGGTGCCTATGGGCGCAATGAATCAAGCGTATCCGCTGCCATAGTACGCCAAGCGGCGCGCGAGGTTTTGGGCGATACCGGGCGCGACGCAAACCGGCCAGTAGTAGGGTCGCTGAATCGCGTTTTTAGAGAGAGGGTTTGGCTCGTGGTGGTCGTGGCAGTGGCACTCGCTCTGTTAGTGGCGATGGGGCCAGATCGCCTCTTAGAAAGCCTTCCCGCTGCAGCTTTATTTGACGCAGACAGTGAGGCGCCGCCGTCAACCACCGCAGACACGCCGGCGCGCGCGGGGGCATCGCCACCGTGGATGGTATCCGCGGAGCAAGCCGATAGGGCGTTGTGGTTACTGTGGTCTCGCGCGCCGCTCACGGGATCGCTGTGTGAGAGTGCGGCGGGGGTGGCGCTTTCTTGTGAAAGTGCGCGTGCGGACACCTGGGATGCGTTACGGGAATTGAATCGGCCTGCGGTCTTGGAGCTGCGTCGGGAGTCAGGCTTTGCCGCGGCCGCGGTTTTAGTGGCCATCACTGCTGATGTTGCCAGGCTCTGGAACGGACGCGCGGTATGTGTGGCTTCACCGACCCAGCTGGCTGCTGCGTGGACGGGCCGCTACCACTATTTATGGCGAAGCCCCATGGGGTGGGCGGGGCCCACGATGCTTGGGGATCAGGGGCCGGTTATCGCCCATGTGGTATCCCAGTTTGCGCGCCTTGATGGCCTCGATGCTCCGCCGCTCGATGTTTTTACCGAGGGACTCGAGTTGCGTGTGAGAGCCTTTCAGATCGACGCCGGGCTTGAAGTTGACGGTGTCATCGGGTTGCGCACGTTGCAGGCGTTGGAAGACGCCTTGGGTGAGGGCTTTAGCGCAGAGGCGGCACTGCGAAGGGCAACCTCTTTGGCAGGGGGTGTGTCGTGTCCCTGATCCTTGACGCTTTGCGTCGGGCAGAGGCGCAGGACGAGGGTGCCGAGCGGGATGTCTTTACAGAGCCTCCCGTTCAGCATCGGACTGTTCGGCGGATCCCGATGGCGGTGGCCGCGGGAGGGCTATTGGGAGCATTGATAGCAGTATCGCTGATGGGGTTGGTGGACGGTCCGGGGTCAACGACGACGTCCAATGAAGTTGCTCCGGCTAATGGCGCTATCGTCGCGTCGCCCGCACTGGGTTCGGGAAGCTCGTCGGTCACCGAGCAGGAGGCGGGCGCGGGTCATACCGCTGCGCTTGATGTGGATCAGGCGGCCAAGGCGGAGGAGGTGGCAGCGCTCAATGCGCGTATGTGGGCGGAGGCGGAGGCTTTGCAGAGCCTACCCGAGGTGCCGCAGCAGCAGACAGATGCTGGCCTCGCGACGATAGCGCCGACAGTCACTGACGAGCAGGAGGCGGCATTCTCCATCGCGCCACCCGTCGATTTAGCTAAAGCGATCGAGCGGGCGGCTCAGGCAGCGGGTGAGTCGTCGCTTGAGCCCCACCCGGTCGTGTTATTGGAGCACCTGTCGCAGCAGCAAAAGGACCGTATTCCCACGATTGTGTACACGGATCACGATGTCGAGGGGCCTGGTCCATCCGTGGTCGAGATCAATGGGCGTCGTGTTAGTGCGGGGCAACGCGTCGAATCCGTCGTGGTGGAGGAGATCTTGAGTGACAGTGTGATTCTGCGCGTGGATGACACCATGTTTCGGTTACGGGCCCTGAATACCTGGGTCAATCTCTAGGGTTGCCCGCCGGCAGGCGTGCGGGAGGTGTTACCCGAAGACCGTTCAATCAGAGCGCCCAGGGGCGCGACGTCATTCCCCGGCGTTTTCGCCGAGCAGAAACGCCGCCATGGCGTCGTGTATCTCTCTTTGTCGAACAAAGGGTGCCAGTAGCTCGGCCGCTAACTCATTGCCGAACAACGGCACGTTGGCGCCGGTGTGCTCCTCGCTGAAGCCGTTATTGGTTGCGTAGTTGATTCGCATGACGCCCCCTTCGGGCGTCTGGATGCGAGCGATTAGCCCCGGCGAATAGATCGGGATCGGGTAGCCGCTGTAGAGACTGGGTTCCGGCAAAATTTGCGCCGCTTGTGCGTGATCGGCGGTGACGAGAACCAAGGTGTCCTCGTTGCGTTCGGCGAACTCGAGGGCTGCGGCCAGCGTGGCCTCGAGCTGGGCGATTTCACCAATTGAGCCACAGGGGTTGCGCTTGTGGCTCTGCTTGTCGATCGAGGCTGATTCCACCATCAGGAAGAACCCTTGGTCATTGCTGTGTGGCAGGAGCGAGAGTGCCGTGCGCGTCATGGTGGCCAGTGAAGGCGTGTCACCAAATGCGGGGTTGGGTTCACAGGCCATGGGCGCGGGCTCACTGATCTTGCCTAGATAATCCGAAACGTGATGCAGCCAGCTGGTGGCTGTCGCTTCCGCAATTCTTCCATCGCTGCCGCGCCACTGGACATCTAGGTTCTCATCCGCGAATAGGCCGAGTAGGGGTACCTCGGCACTGATATTGGCCAAGCTCGACGCGGATGTAACGACCTGAAACCCCTCTCTCTCAGCGAGAGCCTGGACTGTTTCGCCATCGATCGTGGTTTGTGCGAGGAACTTTTGCCCCCCGCCAAGTAACACGTGCGCGCCGCTAGTGACGAGTTGCTCGATGATAGACCCGGGTCCGCCGTTGTCTCTGGCATCGGGGAGGCAGGCGGGCTGCGGTATACCGTAATAGGTGCTGCCCAGCACCTCCTCTGGACCTTCGCAGCTCCGTGATGAAACATGCGAGAGAAAAGATGCGGGTGTCGCGTCCGTTAATGACGCGGTAGAGACGACCCCAACGCGAATACCTCGTTCGATAGCGCGTTCGGCGATGGTGCTGATATCGGCATCGTGAATATCAGTGGCGATGCGCCCGATACTCGTGATGCTGCCTGTCGCGAGCGAGGTTGCGGTATTGGCCGAATCGGCGACATAGATCGGCGTTCCTTCAGGGGACAAGGTTTCGACCTGGACAGCGGCGCGATAAGGCAGAGTATCGAGCGTTAGTTTGCCGCTCATCCCGGCGAGATAATTGCGGCCCATGGAAACGTGTTGGTCATCAAAACCATCGCCAATGATCAGAATGACATTTCTCGCCGACGCGGCAGAGATCGAACATGCCAGTGCCAAGACTGCTAGCGATAAGAAATAGCGGGTCATGTCGAGAGCTCCAGTTGGCAATGCCGCGCAGAATAGTCGCCGTCGCTGCGATACTCAATCACTGTTATTACCCCGCCCAGTTTCACGGGAGTGGGTTACGGCGAGTCAATGTGGCACACTTTGCGCTTCTTTGTTCTAGGGCGCCTTCTTCATGACTCGCGATGCACTCCGGTTCGACCGCATTCTGACGCCGCTAACCCTGGCTTTTCTGGCGCCGATGCAGGCATCGGCCAATGAGATATCGGGCGCTGATACCGCGTGGATGCTCACCGCGACTGCGTTGGTGCTGTTCATGACGATTCCCGGACTGTCTTTGTTCTATGCGGGGTTGGTGCGGGTCAGGAACGTACTGTCGGTGCTGATGCAGTGCTTTGCGCTGACGGCGCTGATGTCGGTGCTCTGGTTTGTGATCGGATACACCCTTGCCTTTGGGTCAGCGGGTGTCGAACAGGGACCATGGATTGGTGATTTAGGCAACTTGTTTCTCGCCAAAGTATCGATGGATAGCGTGAGCGGCTCTATCCCCGAGACCTTATTTGTGATGTTCCAACTGACCTTCGCCGTGATTACCCCTGCGCTGATTGTTGGCGGTTTCGCGGAGCGTATGCGCTTCTCTGCGATGCTGATTTTCAGTTCGCTTTGGATGCTATTGGTGTATGCGCCTGTATGTCACTGGGTATGGGGTGGTGGTTGGCTCGGGAGCCTGGGTTTGCAGGATTTCGCGGGTGGCGCGGTGGTCCACATCACTGCGGGCGTTGCGGCGCTGGTTGCAGCGATGTCTCTCGGTTCTCGCAAGGGCTTCGGGCAGACTGCGATGCCACCTCATAATCTGACGATGACAGTGACCGGCGCCGGTATGCTCTGGGTGGGCTGGTTTGGCTTTAATGCCGGCTCGGCGGTGGCTGCCGACACCAGTGCAGCTATGGCGATGTTGGTCACCCACCTGTCTGCGGCTTGCGGTTCCCTGGCCTGGATGGCGATGGAGTGGTGGCGGCACGGTAAGCCTTCTGTGCTGGGGATTGTGACCGGTATGGTTGCCGGCTTGGGTACGATCACCCCCGCCTCGGGCTCGGTGGGTCCCGCGGGTGCGGTAGTCATCGGCCTCTCTGCAGGCGTGGTCTGTTATTTCGCGACCATTACGCTCAAGAATCGGTTAAGAGTCGATGACAGCTTGGATGTTTTTCCAGTTCACGGTGTGGGCGGCATGCTGGGATTGCTGCTCGCTGGGGTCTTTTGTTCGCCGGCGTTGGGATTGTTCAGCGGAAACGGCTTTTCAGATGGTGTCGACACGATCGCGGGGCAGATCGGTGTTCAGCTGACCGGAATCGTAGCGACTTTTGTTTACACCGCGGTCCTCAGCTGGGTATTACTGAAGGTCGTTAACGCCTTGGTGTCTCTAAGAGTCGATCAAGAAGACGAGACGGCGGGCCTTGATATCGTGCTTCATGATGAGCGAGGTTACGACCTATAAGGCGATGGGCGCTCGCTTGCGGTGAGCGCTCAGACGGGCCTGAGCGTCATGCCAATGCCGATTTTTTCGAGTGTGGGAGCACTCTGCTCAACTTCCCATACCGTGAGTGGGTGAGCGTCTCCCCAATGCCGCGGGAAAGTGAGCACCAAGCTGTCATCCTCAGCGGTGACATTGACCTCTGGGATTTCCTCTAACACCTCTACGTGCTTCAGAATCACGGCGAGCCGCAGTAGCGCCATCATCCGGGCTACTTTGTGGCGCTTTCGCTCCGAAATGGGTTCCATGATTTCAGGGCGTATTTTGCCTTTCAGCGCCGCGATCACGGCAGCCATGATCTCCTGATCTTGTTGAGAAAACCCGGGGAGGTCGGTATTCAGTACGAGGTAGGCCGAGTGCTGAGAGTAGTTTTTTTGCGATACCGCAACGCCGACTTCATGTAGCGCACCCGCCCACTTGAGCAGATCGACATCGGTGTCGTTGAGGCGCCACGCCTCGCGGGTTGCCTCTGCGAGCAGGCCAACCCGGCGTGAGACCAGATCGGCGATCGCCTGATCCACGCTGTATCGCTGCTGCATTGCAAATACCGTGCGCGTGCGCACATCCTCGTGGCTGAATCTGCCCAGCAGATCGTAAATCACCCCCTCCCTGAGTGCGCCGGGGGAAGTGACCATCGTGTCGATGTCGAGTCCGTCAAAAATGCCCAGAGTGATTGCGAGGCCTGCTGTAACAACGCCTTTGCGCGTGTCGCTCAGACCTTCAAGGGAGATGTCCTCAAAGCATCGAAAGCGAAGCAGCTGTTCGCGTAGCTTGTCCAGCGACGCGCGGTCGATTCCTGACTCTCGCCAACCCGCTGTCACGATCAAAGTCTCTATGGCGCGCAAGGTGCCGGAGGAGCCCACAGCCTCTTGCCAATTACCGCTGCGATAGTTTCGCCGTATGTGCGAGACCTCGAGCCGGGCCCGGTCATAGGCGGCATCGAATGCGTCGCGATCGATAATCCCCTCTGGGAAAAACGCTTCGCCATAGGTGACACAGCCCATCTGCAGGCTCTCGAGTCGGGAAGGCTCAAATCGAGTGCCAAGAATAAACTCGGTGCTGCCCCCGCCAATATCAATCACGAGGCGAGTGTTCTCGTCATCGGCGAGCGTATGCGCGACGCCCAGATAGATAAGACGCGCCTCTTCGCGACCATAGATCACATCGATTGGAGCCCCCAGGATTTGCTCTGCGGGTTCAATGAAGGCCTGTCGATTCTTGGCTCTCCGCAGTGCATTGGTGCCAACGATTCTTATTTTGGCTGGCGCCGTACTGTCAATAAGCTGCTTGAACCGTTCCAGACACGCGAGCCCTCGCTCGATGGCGGCGGGTGTCAGCATGGCGGCTTGCGCGGTCTCTCCTAGCTGTACTTTTTCGGCGAGCGCATGAACCGGTCTGAGCTCACCGAAATCGGATTTCGCGATAATCAGGTGAAACGAGTTGCTGCCCAAGTCGATAGCGGCGAGCAGGTCGTCTGACGCGTTGTCCATTTCAAGGGTCACTGTGGAGACGGGCTTGCCAGTCACGGTTCACCCCGGGTGGGGTAGGGCTTCATTAACGCAGCCATCACCGCAGAATGCCTCGAGGGGGTCGAGAGGTCATTCTTGCCATCAGCTCGTAGCCGATCGTGCCTGAGTGACGAGCAACCTCGTCGATGGTGGGTGAGTCACCCCAGAGGGTGGCGGGCGTGCCGACCCCGATCCCCTGACAATCGGTCACATCGACGGTCATCATATCCATCGAAACACGGCCAGCAATGGGCGCGATTTGTCCCCCAATGCACACCGGCGTGCCATCGGGGGCGCTCCAGGGATAACCGTCCCCATAACCGACCGGCAGTGTTGCGATGGCACTGTCTCGCTCTGCTCGCCAGCGACCACCGTAACCGACCGTTTCCCCGCGGGCGATGCGACGCAACGCGATGACTGCTGTAGAAAAATGCATGGCTGGTTTTAATTCACTGAGCGGGTGCATGTCAGCGGATTGGCCGCCGTAGAGGGCGTACCCGACCCTTACCCAATCGCAATGCGCAAACAAGGCATTGCGCGTCGCCGCTGAATTACACAGGCTCGTTTCTCCTTGCCAGGCTTTAACGAGACGCTGCCACAGTCCGATTTGTGACTGCGTGAGTGGATCCTGCGGATACTCCGCAGACGCCAGGTGGGACATTAATACCAGTCTGTTCACGCCCATATCCGTCAGAGCGCTAGCGGCGGTCTGCAGCGATTCGGGGGTGAACCCGAGGCGATGCATGCCGGTGTCTGCTTTGAGCCAAACTTGGGGCAGCGTATTCGCATGGGGCTTGCACCACTCAATCTGCAGCGGGTCGTGGAGGGCGATCCAAAAATCGAGTTTGGCACTGAGCGCAACGTCGCTCTCGTTATGCGGTCCCTCCATCACCAGAATAGGGCACTCAATGCCTGCTTCACGCAAGGCGACAGCCTCTTCCGTAAAAGCGACCGCGCAGGCGTCGACGAGTGGTGCAATGTGTTGCGCCACTGCAGTGGCGCCATGCCCGTAGGCGTCCGCCTTAATGACGGCCATCATCTTTTGGTTGCTTAGAGCGCCCTTGAGCACTCCAATATTGTGTGTAAGCGCGGCTAGATCGATTTGTATGCGCGTTGCTCTGGACATCAGGGGCTGTCGAAACGATGTTGGTTAAACAGTGTTTGCGCAAGTGACCAGACGGGGCCAGGCCGACCATCGGCAACCGGCCGGCCATCGATATGGGTGATGGGGGCCAGTTCCTTGGTGGAGGAGCTGAGCCAGACTTCGTCGGCCCCGAGTACCGTCGCCTTGCTAATCGGGCCGACGAAAACGGGAGTGTCAGCGTACTTTTCCAGAAACTCGAGGCATTGTCGCCGGGTTACGCCGGGCAGTTTCTGATGGTCCAGCTCAGGTGTCATGACAACGCCATTGCTGACGACAAACACGTTGCATGCGGCGGCCTCGGTCAGCTCGTCTCGTTCGTTGAACAGGAGTACCTCTTTGGCACCCTGATCGACGGCTTCCATCATATGCAACACATTTCCTAACAGCGCCGTGGACTTAATATGACATCGCCCCCACCGCTGATCGCGCTGTGTCACCGCGCTGTAGCAATTCGCCGTCGCGGGGGATCCGTCTGAGGGCTGCTCGATTGGAAAGACAAAGGCAAAGATGGTGGGTTGGCATTCGGTGGGAAAAGCGTGCTGACGCTTTTCGCTGACACCTCGAGTGATCTGAAGGTATACGCCGAAATTGCCGGGGTCATTCTCCGACAGCAATCTCTCAAGCAGCGCGGTGAGCGCCTCATCCGTGTGGCCGCAGGTGAGTTGAATGCCCTCCAGCGATTGCTTGAGACGCTCTAGGTGATAGCCCGTCGCGACGAGTTGTCCGCCATAGCTTGGAATCACCTCATAAACACCGTCGCCAAATAAAAAGCCGCGGTCCATCGGGGAGATGCGCGCCTCTGACAGCGGCATGTATTGTCCATTAAGGTAAGCCACACTCATCGCTCGTCAGTCTCCGATAACAGCTTCACGATACTCGCCATCAGCTTGACACCCGCGTCGGCCTCAAGACCATCCTCGGTGGGAGTCGGTTCTCCCGTAACGCCATCAACAGCGCCCAGTGCTACGAGATCAGTTAAATCCTGACGGATATTATTCTCCATGTCAGGTATTTGCCCCTCAACGGCATAAGCGATTGCGCAGATAGCATAGGCTCCCCAGTTTGACACGTCTGCTACGACTAATTCGTCGCAGGTTGAGACGGCGGGATGGATATCGAAGTGCGTCAGTTGCTCTATTACCTTGCCCATACCGATCTCATTTCCCCCGTCTCCGATAGCAATCGTGGGGCAGGGGGCTTGCTTGAGGTAGGCCTCGGCGGGAACACAGGCATCTGAGATATCTCGCCCCGCCATGTTGTAGTAACGACCGTCG
>CAYQUE010000011.1:27177-38067 GCA_964420615.1 uncultured Alteromonadaceae bacterium
GGGAACACAGGCATCTGAGATATCTCGCCCCGCCATGTTGTAGTAACGACCGTCGGCGGCAGCTCCCGGTCGTTCAATACTGATAACGAGGGCTGGCGGTCTGGCGAGGTATCTTGCGGCAACCGATTCGTCACTCGTCGTCGTCGATTCCCTTTGCAGCGTTTCGCAGCGATACCGCGCAGACAGCGCCGCGGTGAGGGACTCATCAGATACGATGATGGGTGAGAGCCCTAAGTGCTCGCAAAGTCGATACAGTGCAATGGCTCCCGCTGGACCGTCAGTTTCAAACGAGCCCGCGACCGGGAATCCGGTCACGATATAGACATCGCCTCGGCAATTGCGGATAAGCGTTGCTGCGCGCGCGAGGTAGCCTGGCTCCAGTACTTCTCTCAGTTGCGCCATGCCGCGATGGTTTCGACTGACTAATAACGTTTCAATGACCTGGGATGTGCGAACCAAGTTTGGTGGCGTCATGCGAGTTGCGCCTCGTGATAGTGCTGCTCCAACCACGCAATCCTGTCCGCCTCGGCAAGGGTGCACGGCTGGAATCTCACCGCTTGGCCGGGTCTCGATTGGGCCAGTCTCTGGCAATCGCTGGCAATAATAGCGCCTGCCTTCGGATATCCACCCACGGTTTGTCGGTCATTGAGCAAGGCAATAGGGCGACCGTCTGGTGGTATTTGGATGGCGCCGTAGCAAGTGGCTTCCGACAGCAACGCTTCGATGCCCGTTTCCAGCCGCGGACCGTCGAGTGTCACGCCCATGCGATTCGCCTGTGTCGTTACCCGAAATGTCTCGGACCGTAGTGACTGATGGAGCACATCGGGCATCTGGCCATGTTGAAAACATGGAATGTAGCGCAAGGTGAGTGTGTCGCGTTCAACCACGGTACTCAGTTTTGGCGCGCTGTAACCGCATAGGCCAGCATCGTCCCCCAGAGGGATCTCATCACCATCGCGAAGGTACCTCCCATGCAGGCCGCCGATCCCCTCTCTCGGGGAAGTGCTGCGGCTGTTGAACACGCGCGCGGTGTCGACACCTCCACCCACATGCAGATAGCTATAGATGCCCGTGGTCTGTGCCTTGACGCTCAGCAACTGCCCGGCTTTTACGTGCTGTATGGCGAGGGCGTCCACCGTTTGATCATCGACCCGCAATACCACGGGTGCGCCCGTGACGCAGACTCGGATGTCTTGCGTCGCAATTAAGGCCGCGTCTGCATACGCCATCTCGATGGCCGCTTCGTCGGCCCGATGGTGAAGCCGGTATTGACCATACCTGAGGGCGGCGCTGTCCATCGCGCCTGACGGCGGAATGCCGAGCTGCAAATGTCCGGCGCGGCCGCTGTCTTGTACCGTGCTCGCGATACCGGCTTTGACCAGAGACAGCGTTCTCACCCGCGACTCCGCAGTGAGCGATAGATCGATTCTGAGACGGGCTCAAACTTGACGCGTGCACCGACGTACAGCAGTGCCGGCCTAGCGCGCTGAATGTCAAAAAGCACGGTGGGGCATGCGCCAATTAAGCGCCAGCCGCCCGGGGAATCGCACGGGTAGACGGCGGTCTGCTGGTCTGCGATGGCAACCGTGCCCGCTGTCACCGTTTTTCGGGGCGTGACGAGCCTCGGCGCTGCCAGCTGAGCCGGGAGAGTCCCCAGATAACAAAAACCTGGTGCAAAACCCGTCGCATAGGCGAAGTAAAGCGGTGCGCTGTGTAAATCGATCACAGCGTCAATGCTGAGCGATTTGCTATCCGCGATCCATTCGAGATCTGGTGCGACACTGGGATGATAGAAGGTCGGCAATGTCACAGTCGGAAGCTCGTCGCTTGGCTCTGCCGCGAGCGTCGCTTCGTTACCCTCGCGCTCGAGCCAGTCTAGCGTGCGATCCCGCTCAAAGCGTTGCCCCGCAAAAAAAAGTGTCAGCGTCGTATACCCTACAACGCTATCGATAAGCTCTTTACCGAAGCAGCTTTTTGCCCGCTCCTGAATAGAGAGCAATAGACGGGTGAGGGAGGGTTCGGGGGGCGACAGAAACGCGATGCGCATGCCAAGTTCACCAGCAGGCCCCACCTCGAATTGCATTCAAAGTCCGTCCAATGCCTGACGAATAGTTCGGATCATCTTGATCGCTCCCGGTGTGTCGCTGTGCACGCACAGCGTGTCGGCGTTGACCGGAATGCGTCGCCCTTTTGCTGTTCGCAAGTTGTTCTCTGCGATCGCCACGGCCTGCTTGGCGGCTTCCTCGGTATTGAGCACTGCACCGGGCTTGTCTCGTCCCAGAAGCAGCCCCCGGCCGGTATAAGCGCGATCAGCGAAGGCTTCGTAACGCAGTGTCAAGCCATGCTCTACGGCGAGCTGGACGGTTTTCCGATCTCTGGGTGTCGCCAGGACGACTAACTCCAGGTCAGAGTGCCAGCTTGAGGCGGCGCGCATCACATCATTGAGAATGTCCGGGTCCGCGAGCATGGTGTGATACAGCGCGCCATGAGGTTTCACGAATGTAACTCGCGTGCCGTTAGAGCGTGCGATGCCATCAAGCGCCCCGATCTGAAAGAGAATAAGGTCGACCAGTTCGGGGCCGCGAATATCCATTGCTCGTCGACCGAAACCCTGTTTGTCCGGGTAGGATACGTGGGCACCTACCTCCGTCTTGTGGCGTTTCGCCAGTTCCACGCAATGCCGCATCGTGGTTGGGTCGCCAGCATGGCCACCGCACGCGATGTTGGCCGCATCAATCAACGGCATGATGGCCTGGTCGTCGCCCATGGACCAGGGTCCAAAGCCCTCTCCCATGTCACAGTTGAGCGTCAGTCGTTCAGTCATTTTGATATCGCCAAGTCCTTATTCCTGAGGTCGGTTACCAGCATATGGCCGGGTTCATGCGTGACTGCGATCGGCAGTCTGGCTGCCTCGAGTGCGACCTGAGGTGTGACCCCGCAGGCCCAGAACACTGGAATGTCGTTTTCGCGCAGCGTTACGGCATCACCAAAATCCGGGCGCATCAGATCCGATATGCCGATCTGACTGGGCTCACCGAGGTGAACGGGGGCGCCGTGCACCGAAGGGTAGCGAGCGCAGATCTGGATGCTTTCAATCGCGTCCGCTGCCGACATCGGCCGCATACTGACGACCATGTTCCCGCTGAAAGGTCCGGCGGGCAAGCAGGGGACATGAGTCCGATACATGGGGACGTTGACCCCCTCTTCAATGTTACGGATCGCGATACCGGCCTCACTCAGCGCCTCCTCAAAAGAAAAGGAGCAGCCAAGCGCAAAGGCAACCCAATCATCTTGCCAGAGCGCCGCAATATCCTCGCATTGCTCGCTCAACTCCCCATCTCGCCAAACTCTATATCGAGGAACATCGCTGCGAATATCAATGTCATCGCCGAGCGCGGGCAGCGTGGGGTTGCCGGCTTCGGGACTCATGGCGAGCAAGGGGCAGGGCTTGGGATTGCGTTCACAAAAATCTTGGAAATGCCGCGCCGACGGCGCGGGCAAGATGACCACGTTACATTGCACAAAGCCCGAGGCGATACCGGAGGTTTGGCCCCTAAACTCGCCGCGCCTGCAGAGGCTTCTGACGTCGGCGCCGGAGGTGCCCGCTGTCGGCACTATCATCTTGATCCCGAAATTGTATAGTTAAGCCTAATCATAAGCTGAAACGAGAAGGTCCATGCCGCATTTTTCTTACTTCGCCGCCGAGACGCCGGATCGTCCCGCTTACATCATGGCCAATACGGGGCAGATGGTCAGCTATCGTGAGCTGGACGAGCGCTCAAACCAGATTGCACACCTGTTCCGGCTCTCTGGGTTAAAGCGCGGTGATCACATCGCCATGATGATGAAAAACTGCCCAGAATTTCTTCAGGTGGCTCAGGCGGCCAACCGAGCTGGGATTATTTTCACGCCGATCAGCACGCACCTGAAACAGGATGAGACGGCCTACATCATCACCAATTGTCGCGCGAAATTGTTCATCGCCTCGGCGGCCCTTGCCGCCGTGGCTACCGAGGCGGCCTCAGCCTCGCAAGGTTTGTCACGCTGCTTCTCGGTCGGCGGGGATATTTCCGGCTTCGAGCCGCTGGAAGCGCAGCTGGCCAATCTGCCGACGGTGCCGATTGACGACGAGTATCTGGGTGCGCCGATGCTGTACTCATCTGGCACCACGGGCAAACCGAAAGGTGTTTATTGGCAGCCACACGCAGAGAGCATCCATACGGAGCATCCGATGTCGGGCAGCGTGGGTGCCTTCTTCGGTTTCGGGGTAGAGACGCTCTACCTGTCTCCCGCGCCGCTTTATCATGCGGCACCGTTACACTATAACTTGATGGTGCTAGGGCTCGGTGGAACCTCACTCATCATGGAGCACTTCGATCCCGAGCAGGCGCTACAGTTGATCGAAAAATACCGGGTCACCCACAGCCAGTGGGTGCCTATTATGTTCGTGCGCATGCTGAAGCTACCTGAAGAGGTGCGGGCGCGGTACGACCTGAGTTCAATGCAGTGCGCTATTCACGCGGCGGCGCCGTGTCCCATTGACGTCAAGGAGGCCATGATCAACTGGTGGGGGCCTGTTATCGTTGAGTATTACTCGGGTAGCGAGGGTAACGGCTTCACCATCATCGACTCTGCGAATTGGCTGACCCATAAGGGCTCCGTTGGCCAAGCAATTATCGGTGAGCCGAAAATTCTTGGCGAGAATGGCGAGGTCCTGCCTCCTGGTGAGGTCGGCGATGTGTACTTTGCTAACAGCCGCCCGTTTGAGTACTTCGACGAGCCTGAAAAGACTAAAAGTGCCTTCAATGAGCACGGTTGGAGCACGATGGGGGATGTCGGCTATCTCGATGAGGAAGGATTCCTCTACCTGACTGATCGCAAGAATTTCACCATCATCACGGGAGGCGTCAACGTGTATCCCGCCGAAATCGAGGGTCTCTTGATCTCCCACGACAAAGTCGCGGATGTCGCGGTGTTTGGTGTGCCAGACCCCGAATTTGGTGAGGCGGTTGTCGCGGTTGTGCAGCCGGTGGATTGGTCAGATGCGACCGACCTGACGGCGATCGAACTCTCTGAGTGGCTGCGCGAACGGCTCTCCAGCATCAAGGTACCAAGGAAAATAGACTTCCTAGAGCAGTTGCCGCGGATGGACAACGGCAAGCTTTATAAGCGGCATCTTCAGGACGCTTATCGCGCCGCGGGGTAACTAACGTTTTTGTCAAGCTGGCGGGAGGTCGTCGGAGCGCATATCCTCAAAACTCCGAGCGAATATATTGAGTCAGGGAGTGGTAATTGGCTGACAAATCTGAGCTGCGGCAACTCGAGCATGACATGGAGCTGGCCGAGTCTTACGAAGACTGGCTGACAGCGGCGCAGTCGCACGACGCGTTGACGGGAATGGCAGAGTGGCGCCAAGAGGAGACCAGCGAGCTCTACGACCATGCGCAAATTCGCTACCGCCTGGATCGATTGCGCAAATTCAGAAAACGCGAAGACTGGGCCGGGCTGCTTTATGCGCTCAATGAGGGCATCCACGGCAACATGGGCGGGATGGGTAAAAGCATTCTGTATCGCCGCGCCAAGTCCGGCACCAAGGTCCTGATCGAGCGCTACATACAAGAAATTGATGATTCACTCAGGCTGCTTGCCGAGTTGCCAGACGACATGATCCCCACCCAGCAAAAGCTGGATTTTTTTTACCGCACTAATGTCTGTTACGGCCGCTCCGCGCTGATGCTCAGTGGCGGCGGTGTCCTTGGGTTTATTCACGTGGGCGTTGTTAGCGAGTTGTTGCGGCAAGGCCTGCTGCCCCGCGTTATTTCAGGGTCGAGTGCTGGCTCCATCGTGGCCGCTGCGCTCGCGGCCTACACCGATGAGGAAATGATTAACCTCGATCTGATTGATTTGATGGCGTTGGCTGACGCCGATGCAGGGGGATTCATTCGGCAGTGGCTGTCGGGAAAGGGGAGCCGGTTCACGGCGGAGGATACCGAGCGGTTGATCAACGCAGCGATCCCAGACCTGACCTTTGCCGAGGCCTACGCCAAAACTGGCCGACAGGTCAGTATTACGGTCGCGCCCGCAGAGCCACATCAACGTTCACGACTCCTCAACGCCGTCTCGTCGCCGAATGTGTACCTGCGCTCGGCGGCGATGGCATCCTGCGCTATCCCCGGCGTGTTTCCGGCAGTGATGTTGAAAGCGAAGAATGAGAAAGGCGAGGCTCAGCCCTATTTGCCAGCGCGGCGCTGGGTGGATGGCTCTGTGGCCGACGATTTACCTGCAAAGCGATTGTCTCGGTTATTTTCGACCAATCATTACATCGTCAGTATGGTGAACCCGATCGCGCGGGCGTTCTTGCCTCGGGAAGATCGCGTCAAGCCCTTGCGTCAGGCGGCCGCCTCTTTAGGAATGGGCATCGGTCGCGAGATGTTGAATTTCTACAGCGGTGTGGCCAGAAAATACGGCGATAATTGGCCTAATTTCAATATGATGATGCACAGTATTCATGCTTTACTTGATCAAGAATACTCGGGCGACATCAATATTGTGCCCAAATTTCGTCTGACGAATCCGCTACGACTGATTAGCCAGCCCAGCGAATCGGAATTGCGGATGTTGGTGCAGTTGGGCGCTCGCGCCACGTACAGTCGGGTCGAACCAATACGCCGATGCACGCAAATATCCCGAACGTTGGAGGAGATCCTGCATCGATTCGAATATGGTGATTTGCGCCCCGCACCGGGGACTTATCGTCGCCCGAGGAGTTCGCGCCGGCGCCCGCCACCCACGTCGGCGCAGATGCGCGCCTTAAAGGTCGACGCGCGCCTCAGGCGCACCGAAGACTCGAAGGCGGCCCCCGCCCCGAAAATTCGCCGCGCAACCCCGCGTTCAAGCCGTAAAACCAGCGCCGCCTGACGGAGGCCATCTGTCGCTTTCGGCCATTGACGCCGATGCGCGTAGCTTGGAGCATCGGACATTATCAAGCGGCGCTGGGGGGCGTGATCATGTACACCACGTTGGCGGTTTTTGCGGGGCTCGTGCTCTTGTACAGCCTGATTTCGAGGAAAGTCGAAGATATCTGGCTTTCCGGCCCCATCGTGTTTGTGGCCTTGGGTGTCATTCTGGGGCCGCTGGGGCTGGGGTGGTTCAGCCCCAGTGCCGACTCCATCAGCGGCAAAGCCCTGATCGATGTCACCCTGGCGCTATTTTTGTTTGTGGACGCCGCCAGTGCTGATCTGAGTATCTTGAAGAAACACTGGCGGTTGCCCGGCAGAATGTTGCTGGTGGGCCTGCCGCTCAATATTGCGCTGGGTAGCGTACTAGCCCTGTGGTTGTTCCCGGGCTTGTCGACATACGAGGCAGCGATTCTGGGCACCATGCTGGCGGCAACGGATGCAGCGCTCGGCAAGGCGGTTGTGACTAATCAATCGGTACCGCATCACCTGCGCGAGGGTCTCAGCGCTGAGAGTGGCCTAAATGACGGGCTTGCGGTGCCCTTCCTGTTGTTATTTATCGCGCTAGAGCAGGGCAGTGCAGTTCGCGGAGAGGGTGTCGGCTTGCACCTTGCTGCAGAGGAGTTGGGCATTGGATTTGCGGTGGGTGCCATTGTGGCCTACGGCACTGCAAGGGCGATTAGTGTCGCGCGACAGCGCGGTTGGCTCGGTTCCGTCTGGCAGCGGATGAGTGTGCCGGCGCTGGCGCTTTTAGTCTTTGCAATTGCCCAGTCAAATCATGGCAGTGGCTATATCGCGGCTTTCGTGGGTGGTTTATTTTTCCGGGCGGGTATGAAGGAGGATGTGCACGCGCTGGTGGTCCCCGCTGAGGGCATTGGTGAGGTCTTGGCCATGATTGCCTGGATTCTTTTCGGCCTTATGTTAGTGCCGGCGGCATTACCCTTTGTGACCGGAACACACCTGCTTTACGCGATTCTCAGTTTGACGGTGATTCGCATGGTGCCCATCGTTTTGTCTCTGACGGGTTCAGGTGAGACGATGCGCGGCCAGCTCTTTCTCGCCTGGTTCGGGCCTCGTGGCCTCGCCAGTCTGGCTTTTGCCACTATGGTGTGGGCGGAGGATATCTCCGCAGCGGGGACGTTAATAGCCGTGACGATCGTGACGGTGCTCATGAGCCTTGTGCTGCATGGGATCACCGCAAAGCCGTTCTCGGAGCGGTTGGCCTCGCAATCGCCTGGCTGATACGCGGCTAAACCCCGTCAATCGCTGATATCATTTGCCGCGACGAGGTCATCATCGCCGCTGATGGCGATGGCCGTGGAGGCAGGGTGCAGGATTACATCGAGCAATATATTGATCAGCATGTCACAGCACTCGGGAGCTTGCGTCAGTGTCATGCGGATATTGCGGCGCTCGCAGAGCGGTGCGTTGCGGCGCTCGGGCGCGGCAACAAAGTGCTTGTCTGTGGCAACGGGGGTTCAGCCGCTGATGCGCAGCATTTCGCCGCCGAATTGGTCGGGCGATTCGTCGCAGATCGCCCGGCAATTGCTGCGCTTGCACTCACAACTGACACGTCCGCCCTGACCGCTATCGCGAATGATTACGGCTACGACGCCGTATTCAGCCGCCAGGTCTCTGCGCTGGCGCGAGAGGGCGACGTGCTACTGGCAATCTCTACGTCCGGAAACAGCCCCAGCATTTTGGCCGCATGCGACACAGCGCGACAGCTAGGTTGTGACGTTTTGGGTCTGAGTGGCCGCGACGGGGGGCGACTCGCGCCGCTCTGCGACGCGATTGTTATCGCGCCATCGGCAGAAACCGCCCATATTCAGGAGTGCCACATCGTCGTCATTCATCTGCTGTGCGCGCTGATAGAAAAAGGTTTGGATCTGGTTTGATCGATTGTCCGGAGAGGTGCCGCCCGTGACAGACCTACGCCGTGCCGCTTTTCTGGACCGCGATGGTGTGATCAATGTGGATCACGGCTACGTGAGCCAATGGGAGCAATTTGAGCTGATTCCCGGCGTCGTTGAAGCGCTCAAGTCTTTGCACGCTGCGGGCTATCTGCTTGTTGTAGTTACGAATCAGTCAGGTATTGGGCGAGGTCTTTACACGGAGGCCGAGGTCGTCGCCTTGCACAACCAGCTGAATACGTTTCTGCAGGCCAACGCCAGCACTGAGATAGCCGGGTTTTACCACTGCCCACATCATCCCGCCGAGGCACACGGTGCCCTGAAGAGGGTCTGTGACTGCAGGAAACCTGCGCCCGGTATGATTTTAGCAGCAGCCGATGATCTCAATATCGACCTCGCAGATTCAATTTTGGTGGGCGATAAAGCCTCCGATATTGAAGCCGGTATGGCGGCGGGCGTCGGCCGGCTGTTCAGAGTTGGAGGCGAGCGCTCGGGTGATCAGCCTGAAGCGATTTCGGTTACGGGGCTGGCCGACGTGGTGCGGATCCTAGGGCGGTAACGCATAGCGCGGGTAAGTGTCAGAACTCGTATCCGAAAGCGGTAATGTCCGCGGCGAAGTGCTCGCCCACCAGTGCTCGAGTGGCGTCGTCGTAATAGCTCCGATACTCGCGTCGATCTGTCGCTTTGCGGCGATGGGGCAATTCAGTTGAGGGGATTCCGATGCGGGCACAGCAGCTGTCGAAGTCGCTTTGCAGTGACTCATAGCGACCGATAAAGTCAACGATCTGTTGGCCACTGTGATCAGTGACGTAGTGAATCTGAGGGGTGATGGAGGTGTCGATGTGATACTGCCAGGGCCTAGCCGGGTCGAGCTTGCGATACAGAAAGTCGGCAAAAGTTTCATCTCCGTCGAGGAGCTGTGGCCGTTCGCGTTTGATGTGGTGATACGAGCTGACTTGCAGATCCCAAGGATTGCGGACAAAGGCAAATTTAAACAACCCGTCATAAAATTCCCGTGGCAACATTTCTTGGGCGGTGATCGCTTTGCAGTGACGCGGTAGCTTTATTCCCACAGTGTGTCCGGTCATCCCGCTCATTTTGCTGGCGATCCACTGCGGCAGGTAGTGAGGGTCGCGCCACCGGTATCGCTGTAGCGCTTTGCGGACGCTCGTGCCGCCGGTTTTGGCGATGTGCACGAAAAGAAACTGGTAGCGCTTGGAAAGTAGCATGGTGGTTGGTCTATTTGTCCTGGTTGGCACGCGTTTTTATGACGCGCTCGTCGCGGCGAGTCGTCGCCATTGTGCCCGCGAGACGGGTGCTAAACTAGCACATTCGACGGATTAAAGAGTGCTCCATGGCCACAAACAGGGGTGTCGGCGTCATAGTCGCGACGTGGATACAGCGCAGTCAGCAAACCGCTGTCGCCTGGTGGATCGTCGGGTTTGTGTTTTTGTACGGTGTGTTGTCGGCGGTGCAGCTGCTGCTTTGGTTGAGCGCACTCCTGTCTTTGTCGCTCTGGATCATGACGCGTGGCCGCTGGGGGCGGATCCACGGCGCCAAAACTTATTTTCTGTTGATTGGATGTTGGCTAGTGCCCGGCCTGCTGTCGGCGATTGGCGCGATTGATGTGGAGAGAGCGCTATCGATCAACGCGCGTTTCATCGCATATGGTTTGGCGGGGCTCGCATTTATCCGCTTCGCGCCGCGCCCCGAACAATGGCCCAACACGGTGCTGTGGTTGGTGGCGTTGCTGATGGCCTGGAGTATTGACGGCATTGTTCAAGAGTGGCGGGGCATTAGCTTGAGCGGTTACCCCCTATTTACGGGATTGCCTGAAGGGCACAAGGTCACCGGGTCAATGGGTCTGGACTATGGTCCCCAGCTCGCGGTGCTTTCGCCGTTTTTGTTTGAGGCGCTGCGGCTTCACGGACGCCGATTGCCGTGGTTGTGGCTTGCGTTGCCAATACTCGCGACGGCGATATCTCTCAGTGCGAGCCGATACTCGGCGCTATTACTGCTCG
>CAYQUE010000011.1:38167-54732 GCA_964420615.1 uncultured Alteromonadaceae bacterium
CTCGCGACGGCGATATCTCTCAGTGCGAGCCGATACTCGGCGCTATTACTGCTCGCGAGCGCTATCGTCAGCGCATCTCTGTGGATCAAACGAAGAGGCACCCGGGATTCTAGCCTGGCCGCCTTGATCGTCGTGTTGGCGCTGGGCGGATTGGTTCTGCCCGTGGCCATCGCGCCCCATGTCGGCGAGCGTTTTGCTTTGATCGCCGGGGGTATGGGTGGAGATGCCCAGGCGATCAACGTCGCACTCGCGTTCCGACCGGAGCTGTGGAGTGCGGCATGGGATGTATTCTGCGGGGAGTGGCTGGCGGGCGTCGGTCTCCGGGGTTCCGCGCAGGCGATGTTGCCCGCACTGTCGGCTTCTTCAATTTTTCCGGAGGTGATGCTACAGCGGCCTTGGCATCCGCATTTGGGCGTTCTCGAGATCGCCGCTGACACGGGCATCGTGGGCGTAATCGGCTATGGGCTGTTTCTGTTGATCCTGTTGCGCCTCGTATTGCGTTGTGAAGACGAATCACAGTCATCGGCCAGTGTGTTTTTTACAATCGCCGCGCTGGCGCTATTCCCGCTCTCCAGCGCGCTGTCGATGTATTCCTTTCCCACCGGCTCACTCGCGTGGCCCGCGATTGCATTAGGATTAGGCGCCTACTTTGCTCCCAAGGCAGCGGCAGCTTCGGCGCGCAGCGGAAGTCCGTAGTATTCACACCGCGTATGGTGATGCGCGCCCCTAATCAATACACTGTCGGACCACGCCAACCAAGGCGCCTGCCATCGGTCGAACGCGGGCGGTAATTGCGATGCAGAAACTCTCAGATGTCTCTCCATCCCTGATCTGGGTGTTCCTTTTTTTCACGCTGTCGCTGGCATCTGCAACCCGGCAATTTATCTGGTTGATGGCGTTATTTGGGTTGTTCACCTTTGCCCGAGGGCCAAGAGCGTTTTTTGAGGCCGACGGCGTGCGCAAGTTTTGGGTTGTGCTGGCCTGTTTTTTTGTTCCCGCGCTGCTCTCTCTATTGGATGCCATCAATTTTGAACGATCACTCTCGGGGGCCGTGCGCTTGTTATCTTATGGCTTTGCGGTGTGGGTGTTGCTGCAGATCAAACTAGATCGCCCTGAAGCGCACCGCATGATGTCGTTGATCGGGGCTGTCATGATGATTTGGGTGGTTGACGGTCTGGTGCAGCTATTAACGGGCTTTAGCGTGTTTGGCAATCCGCTTATTGAACTCGACTCCGGTCATACGTTGGTCACCGGCAGTCTGCGGATGGGCTATGGGTCGACACTCGCCATTTTGTCGCCTTTTTATCTGGAGGCGCTGCGCCGCGCCGGCTCGGGGCCGGCGATCAGTATTTTGTCATTGCCGTTATTTGCGGCCATCGTCATGAGTGGCAACGAGGCTTCGATGGTGCATGCCCTCGTCGCGCTTGGCGGATATGCGCTGATTTTGCGACGCGCTGAACCAGACCATAAGGCCACCTCGTGGCTGTTGGCCTTGCTGTTCTCATTTTCGCTCGCAGTTGTTTCAGGCTGGATGTTGACGGAGACCTTCCGGGCATCTGCGACGGGGCAGGCGGCTTCTGATGCCTATCAGGCGTTTGACTATCTACCGACGTTTTGGGCGTCAGCCTGGGAGGGGTTTGGCGACCACTGGTTCAATGGGGTCGGTATTCGTGGCTGGGGCTCGCTGGTTGTCTCCCTCGAGAGTATCAGTGTGTTGCCGGTGTCCGAGCACTGGCATCCCCACCTGTTTTTTCTTGAGGTCGCCGTGGACACCGGTATTCCTGGTTTGATTGGTTACGCACTGTTTTTTGTATTTTTGGGCCGTCGACTCTTCGACGCACGTCCCGAGGTCGCGTTAGGTTCTTTGGTGGTGATTCTTGCACTATTCCCTCTGAACAGTTCTGTGTCGTTTTATTCCTACTTCAACGGCAACATGCTTTTCCTCACCTTGGCCTTGCTAATTGTGCTCGATCGGGATTTGCAGGCGCCACCTGAATTGGAGGCAGTCGATGCCGCTCCGCCAAGGTAATGGCGATGAGGAGCAGATCGACACACGGCGGGTGTTGATTATCCGGCTGAGCGCCATTGGCGATGTCACCTTTGCCTCGCCGCTGATTAAATCAATTTCCAATTTAGCCCCCAACGTGGAGGTGAGCTGGCTCGCCGAGGGGACGGTCGCGCCCTTGCTTGAGCATCACCCATTACTTGAGCGCGTTATCGTTTGGCCTCGTGCCGAATGGCGTCAGCTTTTGCGCAGGGGACGCCTAGTGGCCCTAGTGCGCTCGGTGCTCAAGTTTCGCCAGCGGCTGCGCGATGCACGCTTTGATCTTGTTCTGGAGGTGCAGGGGCTATTCAAGAGTGCGTTCTTGGCGTGGATGACTGGGGCGCCGCGCCGCGTTGGGTTTATCTCCAAGGAGCCTACCGGCTTATTTCTCACCGAACGCATTGCCAAAGACACCGGCGATACGATCAGTTCCGAATATCGGGGTATGGCGAGGCATGTCGGTTGCCAGGCAGACGACTTCCCTATGGACATTGCGCTCCCTCCTGAGGCACTCGCCCGCGCAACTCTGCATCGCGAAGGAGGGCCCTATGTTGTCCTGGCTCCCTTTACGACGCGCCCGCAAAAGCACTGGCCCGAAGCGCACTGGCGACGCCTTGCCAGCCAAATGTGTGTGCGGGGGTGGCGCGTGACGGTGTTGGGTGCACCAGCGGATAGTGCGGCGGCAGAGCGGATGTTCTCAGGCGTCGCGCTTGAGTCAATGGTGGGCGTCACGTCACTATTGGAGAGTGCTGCTCTCGTGGCAGGCGCGGCGCTGGTTATCGGCGTAGATACCGGTTTAACGCATATGGGTTGGGCATTTAGCGTGCCGACGATAGCCCTCTTTGGGTCAACGTGCCCTTACCGGGAGCTCGGCTCGCTGGTGGGCGAGGTACTATATCTTGATCTTGCGTGCGCCCCCTGCAGAAGGCGGCCGGTATGCGGCGGCCGCTACGATTGTTTAACGGACATTGAGCCGGATTATGTGTTGTCACGGGCAGAGGGTTATCTAACGCCGACGATGTTAGCTGGCCGCGTGATAGCATCGGCGGGTGATGCCAGAGGGAGTAATTGATGTCAGCGCTGCCTGATATGAGTCACGGCAATGTCACCGTGATTGGTGATGTGATGTTGGACCGGTTCTGGAGTGGCGCGAGTCGCAGGGTCAGTCCTGAGGCGCCAGTCCCGATTGTTAACGTGAATCATCAGGAGGATCGCGCAGGGGGCGCCGGGAACGTGGCGGTTAACCTAGCGCAGCTCGGTCTATCCGTTTCGCTTGTCGGTTTGTGCGGTGAGGATGAGCACGCTAAGGCGATGCGGAGTGTGGTTGAGCGCGCGGGCGTGCGCTGGAACGTTATGCCGTGTGCCGCCGAAACGATCGTGAAGCTGCGCGTACTGAGTCGCAACCAGCAGTTACTGCGCATGGATTTTGAAGCGCCGTTGGCGCCATTTGCTAACGACTTGTTTGTGGGCTATGCGCAGCAGCACCTGGCTGACGCTGATCTGGTGGTACTCAGCGACTACGCGAAGGGATCCTTGGCGCTAGTCGATCAGCTGATCGGTTATTGCCGCGACGCGGGCAAGCCCACGCTTGTTGACCCTAAGGGCGCTGATTTCGAGCGTTACCGTGGAGCGACCTTGTTAACCCCTAACTTGTCCGAGTTGGAGGCCGTGGTTGGACCCTGTGATACCGACGAAGTTTTGGTAGAAAAAACCGAGGCGCTGCGCGCTTCGTTAGCGCTTGAGGCGATTTTGGTGACTCGCAGCGAAGCAGGTATGACGCTGGTGCAGCGCGATCAGGGCGCCCGTCATTTTTCAGCGAGCGCAAAAGAGGTATTCGATGTAACGGGGGCCGGAGATACCGTGATCGCCGTCATGGCAGGGTGCTTGAGTGCCGGGATCTCGATGCCCGAGGCTGCCCGGTATGCCAATCAGGCGGCGGGCTTGGTCGTGGGAAAGCTGGGGACGGCCAGTGTAACGCCTGCCGAGCTTGATGCGGCGATGGCATCGGTCAACGGCCCGCAGAGTTATGGCGTAATGTCCGAGTCTGATCTGTTGGCGCTGGTTGCCCGGTTGCGCGGCACGGGCCGTCGCATTGTCATGACGAACGGATGCTTCGACCTTATTCATCCCGGCCACGTTGCTTACCTACAACAGGCGGCCGCACTGGGTGACACGCTTATTGTGGCGGTTAACGACGACGATTCGGTGTCGCGACTTAAGGGGCCATCGAGGCCGATCAATTCGCTGGCGGATCGCATGGCAGTACTCGCGGGGCTGGCTTCGGTCGATTGTGTCGTGTCGTTCGCTGAAGATACGCCCGCGAGGCTTATCGAGCGTGTCGCGCCGGATGTTTTGGTAAAGGGCGGTGACTACGCGATTGAGGACATTGCGGGGCACGAGAGCGTGCTGGCGAAGGGCGGGCAGGTGATCACGCTCGACTACCTCGAGGGCCACTCGACATCCGGTCTGATCGACCGCCTGGCCGACGAGTGAAGCTTGACTGCCGTGAGCCCGGGCCAAACGCTCAGGCGCTGTCAGCCGGTCGGGAGTAACCGTTCTTCAGCCGCTGCCCGAGGGCGCGCCATGGACTTTGCGCCGGCTATTTTTTCCCAGTCACTACGATCACGGGTTGATGTAAGCGCGGCCCATACCTTCGTCAATCGGGAGGTAGCGTTGCAATAGCTCCGTCTGGCGGCTCTGCATGGAGTCTAACTGCCCGTCGATGATGACCTGATCCGCAGCCGCATTCACATCGAGCGGGTCACCGCTCCAAACGACGACATCGGCGCGGGCGCCGGGTACGAGCGCGCGCTCGGCACCACCAAAGACCGCCGCTGGCAGCGAGGTCATTGCTTTTATGGCGACGGCATGAGGCAAGCCGTTTGCCACTGCAACGCCGGCGACCTGCCGCACTTTGCGCGCGTTATGGGTCTCGCCGCTGGTAAATAGCACGGTGACCCCCGCCTCATGGAGCAGTGCCGCGTTATCCAGTCTGGCCCCGAGCGCGTCGAAGTTGCCCGGTAGGTTGTCCATGGCATTTAGCACCACAGGAATGGACGCATCAGACAGCGCCTCGCGCACCATCCACGCCTGCTGGCCGCCGCTAATCACCGCACGGAGTTTATGCGCTTGGGCAAAGCGGATGACGCGCAACAGGTCACTGGCGCGATTGGCCTGAAAAACAAAGAGGCTGTTTTTTCTCGCGGACTTTAGGGTGGCCTTGCCAGCGGCGCTGATCAGCGTCAGATCCGCATCTGCGGTTGCCAGCTCGTCAAAGGCGTTCTGTAGGAGCATCCAGTGCGCGGCTCGCGAGCCCCCCAGCTTATTGCCCGAATCACCATCGACATTGACGTACAGTACCGTGTCCCCCTCGAAGCTGGTAAAACCGCCATCGAAGCGTACGAGCGAGCCTTGACCGGCGAGGGTCCTGTCTCTCGTAGTGGCAGACAGCAGAGAGTAACCATAGCCCTCGACACGCGTAACAGGAATGACGCTCGCGTACGGGTTGTAAGCGTCCCGCACGTCGAACTCGGGGTGCATGAGTCCAGTGTAGAGCTCGTTTAGGCCCGAGTCGACTGACTCGTAGACCATGCCGATCTCGCTGAGTCCCGATGCGGTGATGCCCGCAAAGAGGGCGGGTGTGACAGGGCGGCCGTTTGCCTCGATCACGGTATCGGCGTCGGCCTGCAAATCTGCCGCAACACGTTGGATAGTCCCGTCGCTAATAAGAATGTCCCGCCGCTCTGCGGTGGACCCGTCGCCGGTATGCACGAGGCCGTCGGTGATCAGGATCGTCTCTGCGTAGGCGGGTGCAGAGAGTAGCAGGGCCATCAAGAAATACTTGCTGCAGTTCATGGCGACACCCCCAGTAACTGTCCGAGCTCGAAATCGGATTGTGGCTGTAAGGCGGGGTCGTCTCGATCAAAATGCAGCGCGCCATCGATATAAACCTGCAACGGTTTTGCATAAACGCTGAAGGGGTCCTGATTCCATAGCACCAGGTCTGCCATCATGCCGGGTCTTAACGTCCCCGTTTGACCGTCGATACCGAGCGACTTGGCGGCGTTGGAGGTGATCCAGCGGATGGCGCGCTCAGGGGGTATATCGAGCCCGGCGCGGTTGCCCCGCAGCATCGCCTTGGCCGCCTCTTGGTTGAGCCTTTGAATGCCTTCTTCGGAATCGGAGTGCACAATCGCACATCCACCCTCAGGGCGGTCAACGAGTGCGATGTTTTCTTGAATGCCGTCATAGGCTTCGATCTTGAATCCCCACCAATCGGCCCATAGCGCACCGCATACGCCATTGGCGGCGAGCTCATCGGCGACTTTGTACGCCTCAACGCCATGGTGGAACGTGCCGACTTGATAGCCAAATTCCTCTGCCATATCGAGGATGGTCAGCATTTCGTCTGCCCGGTAGCAGTGCATATGGACAAGAATGTCACCGCGCAGCGCGCCGGCAAGCGTCTCGAGCTCGAGGTCCCGCTTGGGTGGCGTGTTGGTCAACATGGCTGAGGCAACAGAGGCGCTGCTTCCACTGTCGGTATCGGTATTCTCGGCGTCCTTAACCGCGGCGTTGTAGCGATCCCAGTCAGCCATGTAGCGTTGAGCGCGAATCCAGGCGTTACGGTAGGCCGCGACATTCCCCATTCGGGTGGAGGGTGCTTGGTCACGGTTGCCGTAGACCCGCTTCGGATTCTCGCCGCAGGCCATTTTTAAGCCGTAGGGAGCATCGGGGAACTTCATGCCCTGGTAGCTGGTTGAGGGCACGTTTTTCAGCGTGACCCCCCGCCCGCCGAATAAGTTCGCAGAACCCGGCAGTATTTGCATCGCCGTGATGCCACCCGCTAGAGCGCGGGTGAACCCCGGGTCCTGAGGCCAGACGCTGTGCTCGGCCCATACTTCCGCGGTAACAGGCGCGGTGGCTTCGTTGCCGTCGCTGTGCGCCGCAACGCCAGGCGAGGGGTAAACGCCCAAATGCGAATGCACGTCAATCAGCCCCGGCGTAATCCAGCGATCGGTCGCGTCGACAACCATCGCGTCGGTAGCGACCTCACCCTCACCAAGCCATTGAACCGCACCATTGGCGATGTAGATATCGGCGTTATCCAAGCGCTGCCCGTCGCCGGTGAGCAGTGTGGCGTTGCGGAAAACAACGGGTGCGCTCGCTTTTGCTGCGTAAGTCGAGGGAAAGGCCTCCGATAGCGCAAGCACGGGGCAGAAAAATAAGAGGGCACAGATGAGTGCGAGTCGTTTCAACATAGCCGTGGGGTACCGAGCAGATCGAGGTGGGCAGACTACCGCTGGTGTCTGTGGTTGCCAATCTTTTTCATGAGTCGTCTAATCTGTTTTGCCAGTCTCGAGTCAGGAACCTTACCCGATGCGTCGATTCATTGATTTATCTATTTATCTCGAAAATGAGGTGCTGAGTGACCCGCCGGCAATGAAACCCAACATTGACTACATTCGTCACGATGTGGGCGCGCAACAGATGGCGTCGTTTTTCCCCGGTTTGGCACCCGAGGACCTGCCTGACGGCGAGGGCTGGGCTATCGAGTTTGTCCAGCTGTGCACCCACAACGGGACGCATCTGGATGCGCCCTATCATTTTCACCCGACCATGAACGAGCGCAGCGGCGAAAAAGAACGCGCCATCACCATTGATGAGGTGCCCTTAGAGTGGTGTTTTCAGCCGGGGGTAAAATTAGATTTCAGACATTTTCCCGACGGCTATGTAGTGACTGCGCGCGATGTAGAGCAAGAGTTAACGCGGATTGAGCATGATTTATCCCCTTTAGAGATTGTCGTCATCAATACCGCTGCCGGTGCGGCTTACGGTCAGGCAGATTTCGTGAGTCGGGGCTGCGGTATGGGTTACGAAGCCACTATGTTTTTACTCGAGCGAGGTATCCGGGTTACCGGCACTGACGCCTGGAGTTGGGATGCGCCCTTTGATCAGACTGCCGAACGCTACGCAGAAACCCAGGATGCCAGCTTGATATGGGAAGGACATAAGGCCGGCCGGCACATCGGGTACTGCCATCTCGAGAAGCTACATAACCTCGAGTCGTTGCCGGCGACGGGTTTTACGATCAGTTGTTTTCCCCACAAAATTCGCGGCGCATCGGCGGGCTGGACCCGCGCGGTCGCAATTGTTGATGATGCCGCTTGAAAAGAGCGTCAGGGTAATTCCTTGAGCGTGCTGTAGGCGCTGAGAGCGGCCTCTCTAGCCGACTTGTGATCGACGAGAGGCTCAGGGTATGTGTCACCCAGTACGACGCCTGCTTCGGCAAGTATTTCGGCCGGTGCTTCCCAGGGCTTGTGCAAGAATTTGTCTGGCATGTTGGCCAGCTCAGGCACCCAGCGGCGCGTGTACTCGCCGGCTTTGTCGAATTTCTCTCCCTGAGCGACCGGGTTAAAAATACGGAAGTAGGGCGAGGCATCGGCGCCTGAGCCGCCTACCCATTGCCAACTGCACGCGTTGGAGGCGAGGTCGGCATCCAGCAGGCAGTCCCAGAACCAACGCTCACCCTCGCGCCAGTTGATGAGCAGGTGCTTGGTCAGGAAGGACGCCACCACCATCCGCACCCGGTTGTGCATGAAGCCGGTTTGCCACAATTCTCGCATGCCGGCGTCGACGATCGGGTAACCGGTTTGGCCTCGCTCCCAGGCACGCAGTCGGTCCCTATCTGAACCCCAGGGGAAAAAGGCGAACTTGGGATTAAACGCCTCATCTGGCATGGCGGGAAAATGGAAGAGCAGGTGATAACAGAACTCTCGCCAGCCGATCTCGCTGAGAAACTTGTCGATATCCCCAGCTGCAGCCGGGCGAGTCGCTTTGCAGGCTTGTGCGGCATGCCAGACTTGCCGCGGGGAGATATTACCGAAGCGGAGGTAGGGCGATAAGCGCGAGGTGTTCGGCTGTGAGGGGATATCCCGGCCATCGCCATAATCTTGTACGTGGTCTGCTAAGAATTGTGCGAGGGCATCGTGCGCCCCGGCTTCTCCCGGTTGCCATAGTGCATCCCAGCCAGCGGCCCAATTGGGCGCGGTCGGCAGGAGCTGCCAATCTGCGAGAGCCTCGCTAGCGATGCGTCGATCTGCGCCACGCAGGGTCGGAGCCGGCAACGTTGGCGCGGGATCTGGGCGTCGCAGGCAGGCGCGCCAGAAGGGGGTGAAGACTTTAAACGGCGTGCCGCCACCGGTCGCAACGTCTTCGGGCTCGTGCAGTAGCGTGCCGGGATAGCGCTTCAAGGTGACGTCGCCTTGCGCTAGCGCGTCGCGGATCTCGCGCTCCAGCGCGGCTGACCAAGGTTGGTAGTGCCGACTACAATAAACCGAGTTGGCACCGATCTCTTGTGCCAATTCGCTCAGCACTGACTGGGTATCGCCAGTGCGTAATACAAGAGTGATACCTTGTCGTTGCAGGTCTTGTTGCAGTGACTCGAGACTGCCGTGCAGCCACCAGTCGCTGGCGCCGCCAGGCGACCACTCTCCACCGAGTGAAGTATCGCGGATGTACACAGGTACGACTTGGTCATGGGCCGCCGCTGCCGCCAAGCCGGCCAGATCAGTGAGCCGCAAGTCATCCCGGAACCAGTAAAGCGCAGTATCAGTCATGGGCAACCTCCGCCAGTTTCTGCGCCACCCGGGCAGCACATTCAGTTAACAGTGAGAAGGGTTCGGTATCGTACTTTTGCGTGCAGATATCATCGGCGCGCGTATCACCCTGATTCAGAATCAGGAGCGGCTTGTCTTGTCCGACAAGATATCGACAGAAGCGAAATCCGGAATACACCGACAGGGAGCTACCGATGACGAGCATGCCGCGAGATGCGTCGATCAGGTCGTAACATTCCTGCGCCCGGGACTGCGGAACGCTGCCACCAAAAAACACCACGTCTGGCATGACAACGCCGCCACAGTGCTTGCACTCCGGCACAGCAAAATCCTCAATAACGTCGCTGGGTAAATCGGCATCGCCATCAGGCCGAAGGGTGAGTGTCTCTGGTGTGGGCAGGTTGTTGCTCGCCACGAGCATTTGCTGGATGCTCTGCCGTGTTTCCATAGCCCCGCAGTCGAGGCATTTGACCTGATCAAGCCGCCCGTGCAGGTCGATCACGCTCTGTGACCCCGCCTTTTGGTGCAGGCGATCAACATTCTGAGTAATGATCCCCGATAGCACACCCGCCGATTCCAATTGCGCCAGCGCGTAGTGTGTGGCGTTGGGTAAGGCTGCTGCAACTCGTGGCCAGCCGAAAACCGATCGACTCCAATAACGCCTGCGCGCCGCAGGTTCATCGATAAAGTCCTGATGTTGAATCGGCTGGCTGCCCAGCCATCGGCCGCTGTGATCCCGATAGGTGGGGATGCCCGACGCATGGCTGATGCCCGCGCCCGTCAGCGCAACCCAGGGCGCGTTATCCGTCAGCGCAACGAGGAGAGAGTCAACCAATTTACTCATAGAGCGTATACGTCTCAGAGAGCAAGCGGATTCCAGCATAGAGGGGCGGTGCGGATGCACATTTTAGTAACCGGTGGCACCGGGCTCATTGGTTCAGCGGCCTGCGCGGCGTTGACCGCAGCCAGTCATGAGCTCACGGTTTGGACCCGCCGGGCCCGCAAGCCCTCGGGGAACGTGGTCTTCGTCACGTCGTTGACGCAGTGCCGTGGGGACATTGACGCGGTGATCAACCTTGCCGGCGCCGGGCTCGCCGATCGACGCTGGAGTGCGGCCTACAAGCGGGAGATTGTGGCGAGTCGCGTGGGGCTGACCCACCAGCTAGTGAATTGGATGGCGTCTCTGCCGCGCCCCCCAAAGACACTGATCAGCGCCAGCGCGATTGGTTTTTATGGTGCGGCTGACGAGCAGGTGTTTTCCGAGCGCGACGCGGGTGGCAGCGGGTTTTCCGCCGATCTCTGCGCGCAATGGGAGCAAGCCGCCAGCGCAGCAGCAAGCCTAGGCGTGGCGGTCACCATTTTGCGCCTTGGGGTCGTCTTCGCGCGCAAAGGCGGAGCGCTGGAAAAGATGACGCAAGCATCGCGATTCGGGGTTGAATCGTGGCTCGGCTCGGGTCAGCAATGGTTGAGCTGGGTTCACCTCGACGATGTCGTACGCATTATTGAGCACGTGCTGACGGGTGCAGGTAGCGCGCCAGTATACAACGCAGTCTCACCCGGCACAGTGCGGCACCGCGAGCTCGCGCACGAGGTGGGTCGCTTGCGCCGATCCTGGATTAGGTTAGGTGTCCCTGAGAGGATGGTCAGTCTGCTGGCAGGTGAGATGGCCGAAGAGCTCCTCACGAGCGGTCAGCGCGTGCTGCCCGACCAGCTGATCGCCGAGGGGTTTGAGTTCCGCTACCCGCGCCTCTCCGAGGCGTTGGCCGACCTGCTTTGAGGCGCGCCGCTTAGGCAGTGCCCACTCGCTGGTAATCGAGGAAGGCTTCCTGCACGCTTTCTTGCATCTTTAGCTTCTTCAGTGCCGAGCGCTCGAGCTGCCGCACCCACTCACGGCTGACGCCGAGGCGATCAGCGATCTCCGAGCGCGATAACGGTGGCCCCTCGTGCAAGCCCCAGCGCGCGACCACGACCGCCTGCTCGTTGGCCTCCAGCTGATCTACCGCCTCACCTAAAAAGCGATGCAGCGAATCAAGCTCCGCGTTGCTGGTGGTGTCCCCATACTGATCGGTAGTCAGGGTATCCACTAACGAGCCGTCATCATCATCATAGCGCGGTGCATCCAATGAAATCGCGAGATTGCGCACCTCGAGGATCTCTTTGGTTTTCTGTTTGTCCATACCCAGCTTCTTGGCAAGTTGCCCTGCGTCGGGCTCCATACCAGTGCGCGCCTGCTCGATGGCCCGCTCTCGATAAACCTTGTTGACCTGGTCTTGGACATGCGTCGGCAGCCTGATCAGATTGCCGGTATCGCCCACATAGCGGCGCACCGCCTGCGTGATCCAGTTGAAACAATAAGTGCTGAATCGATAGCCCTTGGCAAACTCGAATTTTTCAGCCGCGCGTATGAGTCCCAGTGTGCCTTCCTGAACCAGGTCCAGATAGCCAACACCGCGCCCGCGGTACCGACCTGCGATCGAGTGCACCAGTCGCAGGTTGTGCATGACCAACGCGTCCCGCGCTTCTGTGTAGTCGCGTAATGCTTTGCGAATGCGCTTGAGCACTTCGGGCTCAAGGGCCATAGCCGAGGGGGCGGGGTGCCAGTGCCGCGACCAGTGGCCTATGGCGTCAGCGACGGCGTCCGGGAACTGCCCGCCCGACTTTCGGAGCATGAAGACAGCGATCCCAACAGTGAGGCTGGCGGGAATAGCGAGCGTCTGCACCGCCTCGGCGTAGCGTTTTTTGCTGCCGCGTTTTTTTAGTGTGCCTGCAATGTCCCGCGAGCTGGCGGCAAGGTCCCCATCGGCGAGGTAAGGCGCCAGTTCACGCCGCAAAGTGAAGTGCTGTTCCCGACTCGGGAAGCGCTTGACTTCGGGCGGGGTATCCAGGGCGGCCAGCAACAGCGAGGCCAGCGTTGCTCGCAGATCGGCGATTTCGGCAAAAATGTTCGATAGCGTCTCTACCGCGGCCCACTTGCGGCTGTCGATGGCCTTCTCTTCATCCGCAGTGAGTAGCGGATACCGCCGGATCTCGGCAAACATCAACTCGAGATCGGCGTCTTCACTGCTATCTAGTGTTCGCATGGCGTCCCCCCCAGAACTTGTCACTCTTGCTACGGGCCGAGTGGGACGTTGAGATTGGTCAGCGGCGGGGTTTGTCCAACTTTGATGTGGACAAAATATGGACAAATGTTTCAAAAGCGGCAATCCGGGCCACGAGGGGCTGCGTAACTCCCCATAACAGTGTCGAACATTCCGGAGAGCCCTATGAATGCCCCAGTGAGCGCAACATCGATTTTTGAGCCACGACCGCTGTACGGCATCGGCACTGTGGCAAGGCTGACGGGCTTAAAGTCAGACACGTTGCGTGTCTGGGAGCGCCGCTATGGACTCGGCGCGAGTTACAAGTCTGCCACTGGTCGGCGGCAGTATACCCAGTCGGACCTCGACCACCTGCAGTTGGTTGCCGCACTGGTAGAGCAGGGCGTTCGGATCGGTGAGATCGCCGCCTCCGACCGCAAAACCTTGGAAGTGTTGCTTGAGCGACAGCCGCAGCTTCCCGGGGGTGGGAAAGCCATCCCCCCCGCAAAGACCCGGGCAGTGTTTGTCGGGCGCGACCTTTGCCAATGGTTGGATAGCCACCAGGGATGCATCGCTGGCGTTTCAGCGCTGCTTGCGCGGATCACGGTTGATGAGGCGGTGGCGAGGCTTGGTCCCAGTGAGCCCGCGGATTTGCTGGTGGTGCATTGCCCTTCGCTGACGTTACAGCAGATCCGTGGCGTAGAAGCGCTGGCGGAGCGACTCCAGGTCCGCCGCACGATCGTGCTCTACCAGTTCGCCAACGATCAGTGGCTGGCGGAGCTTGAGCGCTCGGGCCACACGGCATTGCAGTACCCCATCGAGCCGTCGAGATTGGCATTTGAGATTGGGCGCACACAGGTGGAGCGTGAGACCGGCGAGGGATTCGCCAATATGTCGGATCTGATGCCGGCAAAGCCTCGCGTATTCTCTGACGACGAGCTGCGCGCGGCGGCAGAGGAAAAGATTGTTATCGATTGCGAGTGCCCGCGGCACCTCTCCGAGCTGATTCGCGCGCTAAACGAGTTCGAGTCATATTCCAGCGCGTGTTCGGTCGATAATTGGAAGGATGCCGCGATTCACGCCAGCATCTACGCCTACACCTGCCAAGCGCGGCATCTGATGGAGAAGGCGCTCGCGTCGGCGCTTGAGGGCCGGCAATTATCCGTGAGCGTTACGCCCGAGCAGAAGCGCGCTTGATATCCGCCTCGAGCGCTTCCCAAAGTGGTGAGCCTCTCAGCTGCCAAAACCAAATAAATACGGGTGCCAGCGTAGGCATCAGCAAGACGTTGAATTGGTAAGTCAGTGCCAGAACATCGGCAGGCGGCACCCCGGGTGCCTGCAGAAACGGCGACCCGACCATCATGAGCAAGTCTTTTCCAATAATCGACGCCAGCCCGAACGCCATGGTGATCCAGAGCCACGCCAGTCCGACGCAGAATTTGTAGACGCCGTCTTTTAGATTGGACGCGAGCAAAAGCGCCGCATAAAACGCTATCGAGTACGAGACCAAGCGCGTATTGATTTGCAGTGCAATCTGATTGCCGGCGTCTTGCGCTCGCATGAGTTGCCCGTCGAGATCGCCAAATTGGGTTATAGCAACGAGCTTCAACCCTTGGAGACCGATGTCGTCTATGACGCCCGGGTATGCGCCACTCAAAATGACGTCGCACAGCCAAACCGCTGGTCCGGCAAATAGAGTGCCCGCGGCATACCAAAGCCCAAACGTGATGGGCATGAGCGCGAGCGTCAGCACAAACTGGCGCCGCATTAACACGGCGCTTCCTCCGCGGGTTGCGCCTTGCCGAGCCATCGCAGGTAGACAGCAAACACGATCAGAACGTCGAGCATGATCAGCACCGGCCAGAGGTACAGATGGAACCATTCGAAGACCGTGTAGTTCCATTGTCCGAGATAAAACAGCGAAATGATGCGAACAATATTGAGCGCCTGCACAAAAAAGAAGCCCGCCACAATCGCAACGAGTTTGTGCTTGAGTGTCGCTGGAAAGGCGACGACGCCAGCAATTAACACGATTGCGGCTTCCACGCCGTTACAGCCTGCCTCTATCGATACGGCAAAGCCCGAGGTGGCATCTCTAAGGACGCGACCTTGCGCAATTACGGCATCGTCGAAGGGGACGATGATGGCGGTGCTGATCGAAGCCAGCAGCCCGGTGAACGGTTGAATCACGGCTTCCTGCACGGGCTTTAACATCTCGATCGCGAAGAGCGCGGCCAATACGCTACAGAATAACAATAAGAATCGCACCATGGTTACACCACTGATTGTACGAGGATGATGCCGATGATCAGCGGGCAAACCCACTTCACGTAGGCGGGCCACACGCGCCAAAACAAACGCTGGTCCGCCGCGAGGTCGTTTTTCTTGAGCTCGGTGAGGAGGGCGTCGCGACGCCAAACCCAGCCAGCAAAGATGCAAATGGCAATGCCAAGCAGCGGTTGTCCGTAGCGCGTCGAGACGGTAATGACCAAACCGAACAGGGCCTCAAAGTGGATCACTATAGTTGCACTGACTCCCGCGATAACGCCGCCCGCCAATACCGTCGCGCGCGCTCTACTGAGCCCGTACCGCTCGATGAGATAGGCCACCGGCACCTCCAGCATGGAGATCGAGGACGTCAGCGCGGCAATGCTCATGAGCAGGAAAAACGCCGTGGCCAGCCAGATACCGACGGTATCCATTGTGGAAAATAACGCCGGTAACACACTGAATATTAACGTGTCTTCGGACAGCAGACCGCCCGACTCGTTGAAGATCGCGACACCGCGAGCGTCGGCCGCATACATGGCGGGCAAAATGAGAAATCCTGCCAGCACTGCGATCCCGATATCGAGCAGCGCCACCTGCGCCCCGACCGAGGGCACGTGTTCCGAGTCGCTGAGGTATGAGCCATAGATCAGCATGGTGCCAACGCCCAGCGACAGCGAGAAAAAGGCACTACCGAGTGCGTCGATCAGCAGTTCGCCCGACAGGACTTTGCTGATATCCGGAAGCAAATAGACCGACAATCCCCTTAGCGCGCCGTCCAGTGTGAGTACATAGAGTGCCAGCGCGATGAGCGTGAAAATCAGTAGCGGCATGAGCCTGCGTGACCAACGTTCGATGCCGTCTTCGACCCCACCTAGCACCACCCCCATCGTCAGCCCCATAAAGACCAGCATCAGCGTGAGGTTGCGGGGCGCGCCAAATGACACCAGCCATGTGGAGGGGCCGGACAAGCCAACAAGCTCGAGCGGATAAGCTGTTGTGAAGCCAAGCATCCAGCCGGCGACAATGGCATAAAAACTGAGGATGAGGCTTGCGGTGATGAGCCCGCCCAGTCCTGCGAGGGACCCAAAGCGTGCGAGACTGGGTTGCGACGACAGTGTGGGCAGTGCCTGGACCATGTTGCGGTGCGTGTGTCGGCCAATGAGCAGTTCAGCCATCAGCGCGGGGTAGGCGAGGACAAAGGCGAGCACCAGGTAGGTGATTAAAAAAGCCGCGCCGCCATTACTGGCGGCCTGCGTGGGGAAGCCCCAGATATTGCCAAGACCGACAGCAGATCCAGCAGCCGCCAGAATAAAGCCGAGCCTGGAGCGAAACTCGCCACGCGCAACTGCCACGCGTTTACCCCCAATTCACTTGAATCGCATCTTGACGTGATAGTAACGAAAACCCCTCCCTCCGTGTTGGGAATTTGGGCTCCTGAGCCCGTGGCGTCGTGCTCCGAAACCGCGCATCGCGTGGTATCCTTCGCGGCCTCCGCGCCCCCGCTTTCTGCCCGGGTGGTGAAATTGGTAGACACAGGGGACTTAAAATCCCCCG
>CAYQUE010000012.1:0-22442 GCA_964420615.1 uncultured Alteromonadaceae bacterium
CGACCCCAGCATTATGAATGCTGTGCTCTAACCAGCTGAGCTACGTAGCCACAAAAAGGTAATCTTTGAGGCGCGCGATTCTGCAAAACTCCGGGATTGAAGTCAACCGGCGATATCGCTGCAGAGGTGCGAGTGCGCCGTCGAATGGAACGACGTTACATGAGTAGCACAGATAACGATGCCGTGACTGGATTTCGTGACCGAATCGCCAAGACCTTGGACGATGCGCGCCCCGAAGCGGTCGCAAAGCGCCATGCCCGAGGAGGTCGAACCGCGCGAGAAAATCTCGCTGATTTGACCGATGGCGGATCGGTGAGGGAGTACGGTCAGTTGGCAGTCGCCGCACAGCGCAGTCGCCGAGCGGGCGATGCGCTGTATGCGGATACGGCCGCAGACGCGGTGATCACCGCCGTCGGGGCGGTCAATGCGGATTTATTCACCGAGCCCCACAATCAGACCGCACTGATCATTAACGATTACGCTGTGCTGGCAGGCACCCAAGGCTATTTTCATCATCGCAAGATCGACCGGCTGCTTGAGCTGGCCGCTCAAGACACGCTGCCGGTCGTTATGTTCACCGAGGGCGGCGGCGGTAGGCCGGGTGATACCGATGTCTTGGTATCCATGGCCGGATTGAATGTACCGACCTTCCATCGTTGGGCGGCGCTGGCGGGCGTCGTGCCGAGGATTGCGGTGAATCACGGCTACTGTTTTGCGGGTAACGCAGCGCTGTTTGGTGCCGCTGATCTGCGTATTGCGACCGAGGCGAGCTGCATTGGTATGGCGGGCCCCGCGATGATTGAAGGGGGTGGCCTCGGCAGTTGGCAGCCTAAGGATATTGGTCCGGTAGCGGTTCATCGGCTTAACGGAGTCGTAGATATCGTTGTGGCTGATGAGGCAGAGGCCGTCGCAATGGCCAAAAAGGTACTGGCCTGCGTGCAGGGTGACCTAACTGACTGGGAGGCACACGATCAAAGTTTGCTAGCAGGAATGATGCCCACTAACCGTCGTTACGCCTTTGACGTGCGAAAAATTGTGCGACAACTTTTTGACGTCGACTCATTTGTTGAGATGCGCCCGGAGATGGGCCGCGCGATCGTTACCGGCGTTGCGCGCATCGAGGGCAAGGCCGTCGCGGTTTTGGCGAGTGACTGTCGCCATTTGGGTGGCGCCATCGATGGCGAATCAGCAATGAAAGCCACGGCGCTCTATGAGCTGGCGTCGCGCTGGCAGCTCCCTGTCGTGTCTTTGATCGACACACCCGGTTTCATGGTGGGACCGGAGAGTGAGGCTGCGGGTGCGCCTCGGCTGATGTCGGAGCTGTTTGTTGCCGGAGCAGCCTTGGATCAGCCGATTATCGCTGTGTTCATGCGCAGGGCCTACGGATTGGGTGCCATGGCAATGACAGGCGGATCCTTTGAGGTGCCGCGATACGCGGTGAGCTGGCCCCAAGGTGAATTTGGCGCTATGGGGCTGGAGGGTGCTGTTCATTTGGGATTCCGTCAGGAGCTGGCCAATGCGCCCGATGAGGCCGCTCGTCAGGCGCTTTATGAATCACTGTTGGCAGATATGTACGAGCGTGGTCGAGCCACTGAGGCTGCAACCTATCTGGAGATCGACGCAGTGATCGACCCGAGCGAGACGCGCGCCGCGATCGCGGGCGCGCTAGCCGGATCTAGACGTTAAAGCGGAAGTGAATCACGTCGCCATCAGCGACGACGTACTCTTTGCCTTCTAGGCGCCACCGTCCGGCGTCTTTCGCGCCCTGTTCACCGCGGTGCGTGACATAGTCGTCATATCCAATCACCTCGGCACGGATGAAGCCTTTTTGGAAGTCGGTGTGGATGACCGCGGCGGCCTCTGGAGCGGTCGCACCCACCCGAACGGTCCAGGCCCGAACCTCCTTCGGGCCTGCTGTGAAGTAAGTCTGTAAGTTCAATAGTTCATAGCCAGCGCGAATAACGCGATTCAGACCGGGCTCTTCCATCCCCATTTCAGCGAGAAAATCGATTTTTTCCTCGTCGTCTAACTCGATAATCTCTGACTCGAGTTTGTTACAAATCATCACGACCACGGCATTTTCAGTTGCGGCATGCGCGCGAACCGCGTCGAGGTGGGGATTGTTATCAAAGCCGTCCTCGGCCACGTTGGCGACATACATGGTGGGCTTCGTGGTCAGTAGGTGGAGACCCTTTACCCTTACCCAATCATTGGGCTCCAGCGTCAGTGCTCGTATCGGCTGGGCATTGTTGAGCTGAGGGAGAAGTTTGTCCTCAAGGAGAGTCTTCAGGGCAACCGCTTCTTTGTCGCCGCTCTTTGCGGTACGCACTACTTTCGCCAGCTGCTTCTCGCAAGACTCCAGATCCGCCAGCGCCAGCTCCGTGTTGATGGTTTCAATATCGGCTAACGGATTGATCTGGTTAGCCACGTGAATCACGTTGGGATCTTCGAAGCAGCGCACCACATGGGCTATTGCATCGGTCTCGCGAATGTTCGCAAGGAACTGGTTGCCGAGACCCTCCCCCTTGGAGGCGCCTGCGACCAGTCCTGCGATGTCCACAAACTCCATGGTGGCCGGAATATTGCGCTCAGGTTTTACCAGCTCGGCAATATGCCCCTGGCGCGGGTCGGGAACGGGCACAACGCCCGTATTGGGCTCGATGGTGCAAAACGGGAAATTTTCCGCGTCGATACCCGCTTGAGTAAGGGCATTGAACAGTGTCGATTTTCCCACGTTCGGCAATCCCACGATGCCACACTGGATTCCCATGTTGTTCAGTCCTCGTTATTCGGTGCTATTTAGTGGTGTTCGCTATGCAGGGCGGTCATGGCTTTCACAGCATTACCATCCAGCAGCAACGGCAGTGCTGAAATCGCCGACTCGATACTCGTATCAATCGCGATCTGATCAGCCGCTGAGGCCTTGCTCAGTACCCAGCCTGATACCTGCCGGGCAGATCCCGGGTGGCCAATGCCAATGCGCAAGCGCCAGAAATCCTTGCGGCCGCCCAGTGCCGGTATGACATCCCGCAATCCGTTATGGCCGCCGTGTCCGCCGTCATGCTTGAACCGCGACTCGCCCGGCGGCACGTCGAGCTCATCATGGGCGATCAGGATTTCGTCGGGGTCGATACGATAGTAATTGGCCATGGCGGCGACGGAGCGGCCGCTTTCGTTCATGAAAGTACTCGGCACCAGCACGCGAAGATCGTGTCCGGCGACTAGCCCCCGCGCAGACTCACCCAATGCGTTGCGGTCGGCGGAGAGGGTCAGGCTATATTGAGCGGCCAGGCGGCGCACAAAAAAGGCACCGGCGTTATGCCGAGTGCCTTCGTATTGCGCGCCGGGATTGCCGAGCCCGACAATGAGTCGGATGGCAGACACGGGCCAATCAGTCCTCGCTGTCGTCCCCGGCACTATCAGCGGGTGCATCATCTGCATCTGCGCCGGAATCACCGTCTTCAGCTGCCGAAGCTTCTCCTTCTCCTTCGGGATCCGCTTCCTTGGTGCCGCGCGGTGCGATAACCGAGGCAATCGCCAAGTCATGGTCTTCGCCCAGCTCAAGTGCTGTCGATGTGACCCCTGCGGGTAAGGTGATATCGGACAAGTGAACGATTTGACCCAGCTCAACAGCCAGCATATCGACTTCGAGGAATTCGGGCAGATCCTTGGGCAAGCACTGAACTTCGATATCCGTAGCCTGCTTCTGGATCATGCCGCCGCCGAGTTTGACGCCGGCACACTGCTCTTCGTTGATAAAGTGAAGTGGCACATTGACCTTGATGGGCTGGTCCATGCGGACGCGCAGAAAGTCAGCGTGCGTGGGAAAGCCCTTCGCCGGGTGACGTTGGATATCCTTGATGATCGCATTATGTGATTCACCCGCGACCTGCACTTCAAGAATCGAGCTGAAGCACGCTTCGTTTTCGAGCATGTGTTCGAAATCTTTGCGGATCAGGGTCAGGCTCTGGGCGGGTTTATCGCCCCCATAAATAACGGCGGGCATTTTGCCCTCGAGACGACGTAGGCGGCGGCTCGCACCTTTCCCTTCGTCGGCTCGCGCCTCTGCAACTACAATAAAAGCATCAGACATGGTCCGGCTCCTTTGTTATCACCACGTTGCCTGCGACCGACTCGGTGGTGGGTGGGTAAAGCGCTGTTTAAGTCAAATCAAACAGCGCACTGATAGATTCTTCGTTGCTGACCCGACGTATCGATTCAGCCAACAGGTCGGCAATAGTCAGTTGCCGGATCTTGCCAATTTCCAGGGCTTCTTGAGACAGTGGAATCGTATCGGTTACCACCAGCTCATCAAGCTGCGAATTTTTGATGTTATCGAGTGCCTTGCCTGACAGCACTGCGTGCGTGCAATAGGACACTACCTTGACTGCGCCTCTCTGTTTCAACGCGTTTGCAGCGGTACAGAGGGTGCCGGCTGTGTCGACCATGTCATCCACAAGGATTGCCGTTCTACCCTCAACATCGCCGATGAGGTTCATCACCTCGGCCTCATTGGCCCGAGGTCTACGTTTGTCGATGATCGCTAGATCAGCGTCGTCCAGCTGTTTGGCGATGGCGCGCGCTCGCACCACGCCGCCGATGTCCGGTGACACAACGATGAGGTTTTCGTGTTTACAGCGGGTGATATCGGCATTAAGAATCGACGATGCATAGACATTATCGACCGGGACCGTGAAGAAGCCCTGAATTTGTTCCGCGTGCAGGTCGACGGTCAGCACGCGATCCACACCAACCCCGACCATGGTATCGGCTACAACCTTTGCCGAGATTGGCACCCGAGAAGATCTCACGCGGCGGTCCTGCCGTGCATAACCAAAATAGGGCACTACGGCGGTAATGCGGGCAGCCGATGCGCGCCGTAGGGCATCGATCATCAGCAACAGCTCGATAATATTGTCGTTCGTCGGGTGACACGTGCTCTGCAATACAAACACGTCTTTGCCGCGCACATTCTCATTGAGTTCAACGGTGATCTCGCCATCGGAGAACTTGCTGACGGCGGCATTTCCCAGCGCCAGATAAAGCCTGTCGGCGACCTTGCGGGCCAGAGCAGGGTTGGCGTTGCCTGTGAACACCATCATCTTTGATGACATGCCGCTTACCTCACGCGCCTTCCGACGAGATTAAAAGGTGGCTGGGGCGGGAGGATTCGAACCTCCGAATGGCGGGATCAAAACCCGCTGCCTTGCCACTTGGCGACGCCCCAAACATTTACTTCAAGATGCCTCATGCATCTCGGGAAGCTGATCCACACCCCTGGCTACCGCGATCTTCAAGCCCGCTGGGGCTCTCTCCGCGATCTGCCGTGCCTCGTGCTCTGTTTCCAAGGCCGCGAACAAGCAGGCTCCGCTTCCGGTCATCCGCGCACTCGAGGCTTGCTCCAGCAGCCACTCCAACGCCTTGCGGACCTCGGGATACAGCGCCGTCACAACGTCCTGAAGATCGTTGCGGCCAGCCCCCGAAAAAAAGGCCTGCACTGTAATGGGCGCGGTGTTACGTGTCAATTGAGGATGGGCGAAGATTTCGGCAGTACTCACCTCGCATTCGGGCTGCACAACCACGAACCAGCGCGGTGGCAATACTATCGGAGTCAGGTCCTCGCCAATACCCTCGGCCCACGCGCTGAGGCCTCCGGCGAAAACCGGGACATCTGCCCCCAGTGGGGTCGCCAGTGACATCAGGTCGGCGTCGGTGAGTCCCAGTGACCATAGGCGATTGAGTGCGCGCAGGGTGGTGCCGGCATTTGAGCTCCCCCCGCCCAATCCGCCTCCTCGGGGAATACGCTTCACCACCGAAATGTGCGCGCCCATGGTTGGCTGTTCTAGCGCTGCTACGGCACGGAGAATCAGATTGTCCTCGGGTCGCAAGTCGTTGGTATCTCCCGACAATGTGACGCCGGGTTCATCGCGGAGTTCAAAAACCATGTCGTCGCCCCAGTCCAGGAGCTGAAAAACGGTCTGTAGCTGATGATAACCATCGGGACGCCGACGGGTGACATGCAAAAACAGGTTGAGCTTGGCCGGTGAAAGGGCGCGCAACGCGGTCATGGTGCGGGTTCCCACTCCCATTCACGGATCAGTGCGTCAATGATGAAATGTTTGCTGTAGAGTCTCAGCCGCGCCGGCGCCGACCATGGCGCGCTGTCTTGCCACTCGGCCACGTCGACCTGCCAAGCGGCTGATTCGGGTGGGTATCCCAATAACCAGGTACCTGCCGATGCGAGCTCGAGTGAGGTCAATAATTCAGCCAGGGTACCCTCTGGCTCAGGCGCCGGCCGTTGCTCGTCGCCGTCCCACCAACTGAGCGTCTCGCCATCGCGAACGACGGTTTGTCGGTTCAGAGGGAAAGGCCCTGCGATAGTAATGATATCGCGCTCCGCAGTGACCCGATGCCATTCGAAACGCGCGGTTTCCTCGGTGTCGTCTGTCCTTAAGGCTAATTTGCCGCGTGCCCTCCAGCGATCAAGGTCTGCGGGCGCTGCGGGGAGGGCGGTGCGGATGGCTGTGCTGCCGGAAGAGGTTGTATCGGGGAAAGTTGTGCAGCCGGCGAGTAAGCCGGTGAGCACCACGGCAACCCAAAAGGAGCGCCGACGACACACCGTGTAGAAGCTAAGGCTCGCCTGAATCCGATTGATCGCTAAGTGGGTAACGCCCCTGTTGGCGTGCCTCACGGTGAAGGGGCTCCCAGTCGATCCAGCGCTTCGCGGATGATGGGGTGGTCCGGCACCTTATCGAGCCCTTGCCGCCAGATGTCTTGCGCTTCTACCTCGCGTCCCTGAACCCATAGCACTTCACCGAGGTGGGCGGCGACCTCGGGGTCGGGAAAGGCTGCATGCGCTCGGCGCAAAAGCGCTTCGGATTGACCATATCGGCCCAGTTTGAAGTAAACCCATCCGAGGCTATCCAAAATCGCGGGATCATTGGGCGAAAGCGCCAACGCGCGCTCGATCAGCGCCGCAGCCTCCTGATAGCGGTCGGTGTGATTGGTCAGGGTATAACCCAGCGCGTTCAAAGTCGCCGCATGATCGGGGTCCTGAGAGAGGATGTTGCGCAGGTCGCTTTCCATCTGGTCGTAGGCGCCATCCGACTCATGCAGCATCGCTCGGCCGTAAAGCAAGGTGAATGATTTCGGGAATGCAGTTAAGCCTCTGTCGTAAGCGCCGAGGGTTTCGCCCTCCCAATCCTTCAGCGCATCGGCCTCGAGCAAGAAAAGCTGCTCCGCGGCTGACGGGTACGCTTGGCGCTGTGCGGCAAAGAACGCTTTGATGTCACTTGCGAAGGCAGTATCAGCAAGCAGTTGCGCAGCCAGGGCCTTGGCCTCACGAAATTCCCGAGAGGGGCCGACTGCCGCAAAAGCGGCAATCGCGTCATTGTAAAGATCGCCCGCCATGTGGATGCGGCCGATGTAGTAATTAGCCTCGTTGAGTCGGGCCTCCAGCACTATCAGACGCTGAAATTTTTCTAACGCCAAGTCAAAGTCTTGGAGTTCGAAGTCGAGTAGCGCCGCGGTACCGAGCAACTCCGCATTATCGGGATCCGCATCAAGCAGGATTCGGAATTGCTGGCGAGCGCTCTCATAGTCGCCCTCCGCACCCAATAATCGCGCGTATTGCAGTCGCAGCTCCTGATTATCCGGGTAGGCATCAAGCGTGTCAGCCAGACGCCGGAACGGATCGGCGGCCGAGCGGTCAATTTCCAGTTGGGTCCAGAGCATCACCGCTCGCGTGTCCTGAGGTGAGCGTTCGAGCACCGATGATAAAAGTGCCTGAGCGTGCTCAAAATCCTTTTCCAAGCGCGCAAGTAAACTGGCGGCAATCACCACCTGATCATCCTCTGGCCAGCGTTCAAGCAGCTGCCGAATTGCACTGCTGATGGCTTGCTGCGTTTCGGGTGCGACTCGCTCATAGCTACCGAGCGTCGCCGGCACGTTGACCGGATGCCCACGCTCGAGGGCGAGGGCGGCATAATCGAGCGCTTCTACTGGGTGGTCAGTTCGTGCGAGCCATCCCGCGGCCGCAGCCGCGGCCGCACCATCCTGAGTATCTAGCTCGGACAGACGAATCGCCATCGCCGTGGCGCGATCCGCGTCGTTCACATACTCGGCAAGACGCAGCGCCCGTCGCGCAAGTCCGATGTCTTCGAGGATGATTGCTTGATCGGCCATCAGCGCCAGGCCGCCGTCATAGTCTTTCAGGCGCAGTGCAAACTCTGCTTGCAACAGCGGCAGCAAACTTGCTTCCGGGATGGGCACCTCGACGGGTTCGCTGGCGACCCATGCCGGGGCGTGCGCGGGCGCTGGCACAGAAGGAGGTCCTTCGGATGTCTGAGGCGAAACGTTCGCACAATTTGGCAGGGCGATGAAGGCGAACAGAATGAAGTAAGGGCGCAAGCCGATCATGAGCAGGCATAGTGCCACACAAGGTGCGACCTCATGCGGCGAGTTGGTTGAAAGTAGGTGCTATGATAGCAACTTATCCAAGCTGGCGAGGGTCTCTACCAGAGCCATGTTAAAGAATCTGGTGGTAGTCGGTGTTAATCACGATTCTGCATCCGTTGAATTGCGGGAGCAGATCGCGTTTGCGCCGGAAAAGGTCCACGAATCGCTCGGTGCGTTGATCCGAGATACGGATGTCACCGAGACGGTCATCTTGTCGACCTGTAATCGGACCGAGCTCTACGGCGTGCTTTCCGAACCCAGTCGCGGTATGGAAGTCAGTGATCAGCTGTCTCGCTGGTTGGCTAATTACCATCGTCTCGATATCAACCAGTTGTTGCCGTCGATTTATCGCAATCATGGAGTGGCGGCGGCGTCACATCTCGTCAGGGTGGCTGCCGGTCTTAACTCTATGGTGTTGGGAGAGCCGCAGATTTTTGGGCAAATGAAGTCCGCTTTTGCCGTGGCCCAAGAGGCGGGTGCAGTCGGCTTTCATTTAAATCTGATTTTCCCTGAGGCATTCCGGATCGCTAAAAAGGTGCGCACCGATACGGCGATTGGTGAAAACCCAGTCTCGGTGGCTTATGCCGCGGTGGATTTGGCACGCCAAATATTTCGAGATATGGAGAGCAGTACCGCGCTCTTACTCGGGGCTGGAGAGACAATCGAATTGGTAGCCAGGCATCTGCGTGATGCGGGGTTGGGAAAACTGGTCATCGCCAACAGAACGCTGGAGCGCGCTGAGTTACTCGCCGCGCAGTTCGATGCAGAGGCGATTCTGTTGGCCGATGTGACCGATCGCCTGCCTGACGCCGATATCGTGATCAGTTCTACGGGCAGTCAGTTACCTATTCTGGGCAAGGGCGCCGTCGAAGGTGCTATCAAGGCGCGCCGCTGGCGGCCCATGCTGATGATCGATTTGGCGGTGCCCAGAGATATCGAACCGCAAGTCGCGGAGATCTCAGACATTTACCTCTATACCGTCGATGACATGCGCGAAGTTATCGAAGAGAACCTTCGTCTGCGGGCGTCGGAGGCGAGCAAGGCGGATGAGATTGTTGCCGCGGGTATCGAAGCGCTCAAGGAGGGGTTATTAGCGCGCGAGTCAGCAGATGTTGTTAAGACCTATCGCGATTCGGCATTAGCGATGCAACAAGCCGAGCTCGATAAGGCGTTACGCATGCTCGAGAAGGGTGCGGACCCTGAAGAGGTGCTGGCCAGACTCGCGCGGGACCTGACTAACAAATTAATCCATGCACCTACGGCGGGCTTGCGCCAACTTGCGAAAGAAGGCGGCAAACGGGACGTTTCGAAGATGGCGGCCGTGCTCGGCTTGACAGACTTCGACGATGAGCGAGACGAAGGGGCGACCCTGCAGTAAGGCAGCTCCGGTAGCGACACCTTGAAAGATTCTTTGTTAACAAAGCTCGATGCTTTGGCAGACCGCCATCAGGAGGTCGAGGCCTTACTCGGTGATGCCGAAATCATTGCTGAGCAAGACCGATTTCGCGAGCTTTCTCGCGAGTTCGCCCACCTCAACGAGATTGTCGGAGAGTTTCAACGCTGGAATCAGTTGCAAGCGGCGCTACAAGATGCGCGACAAATGCTGAATGACCCCGATGACGACATGGCAGCACTGGCGCGAGAGGAGGTTGTGCAAACCGAGGCCGCGCTGGAGCAAGTCGGCGCCGCGCTGCAGGTGCTGTTATTACCGAAGGATCCCAATGACAGCAGCAACGTATTTTTGGAGATTCGCGCGGGAACGGGTGGTGACGAGGCGGCGATTTTTTCTGGAGATCTGTTCCGTATGTACCATCGTTACGCCGAACAGAAGGGCTGGTCTGTAGAGATCATGTCTGAGCGGCCAGGGGATCATGGCGGGTACAAGGAGCTGATTACGCGGGTGGCGGGGACGGATGTCTATGCGCACCTGAAGTTTGAGTCCGGCGCGCATCGTGTGCAGCGAGTTCCAGAGACAGAGTCTCAGGGGCGCATCCATACCTCGGCCTGCACGGTCGCGGTGCTGCCCGAAATCGAAGAAATCGATAGCGTGGAAATAAAAAAGGAAGACCTGCGCGTCGACACGTTCCGCTCCTCGGGCGCTGGCGGCCAGCACGTGAATACCACTGACTCGGCCGTACGGTTGACGCATTTGCCAACGGGGATCGTTGTGGAGTGCCAAGATGAGCGATCCCAGCACAAGAATCGTGCCCGAGCCATGTCCCTGCTTCAGGCGAAACTATTATCTTCCGAGCAAGAAAATCAGCGTGCCTCGCAGGCGTCCGAGCGGCGCTCATTGGTGGGCTCGGGAGATCGGTCAGAGCGGATCCGGACTTATAATTTTCCCCAAGGCCGCATTACGGACCATCGCATCAACCTCACTCTGTATAAATTGGATGAGGTGATCGGCGGCGACTTAGACCCGCTCGTGGTGCCATTGAGGCAGGAGCATCAAGCCGATTTGCTCGCCGCAATGGCTGATGAATGATTTGCCGCGAGCTGCTGGCCTCCGTTGCCATCGATCATCAGGAAGCAGAGATACTGCTGGCTGATACCTTGGGCGTGGATCGGTCCTGGCTGTTTGCCCACGCAGACGCATCGATTGACGATCAGTTCGTGGCCACTTTTAAAGCGCAGGCCGCGCAGCGTTCGGCGGGTCGACCCCTAGCTTACATTCTGGGCTATCGGGATTTTTGGACCATGCGGGTGAGGGTCAATGATCATGTGCTCATCCCGCGGCGGGAAACTGAGCACTTGGTGTCTTGGGCGCTAGAGCGCATCGACGACGGTGCTCAGCGGGTTCTGGATCTGGGCACTGGCAGTGGCGCGATCGCTTTAGCCTGTAAGGCAGAGCGCGCTCACATCGATATGACCGGGATAGACGTGAGTGACAGTGCGCTGGCCTGTGCGCGAGACAACGCCCACTCCCTAAAGCTCGACGTCACTTGGCGCCTCGGGAATTGGTTTGATGCTTTGGCTGACGAGCACTGGGATTTGGTGCTGTCTAACCCGCCTTACATCGCGCAGGGAGACCCGCACCTTGAGAAGGGTGATCTGGTGGCTGAACCCGATACGGCATTAATCGGCGGAGTGTCAGGGATCGAGTGCCTGGAGCAGATCATCTTGCGTAGCCGGGATCACTTGGTCGATGGTGGCTGGTTATTACTTGAGCACGGGTATGATCAGGCTGCCGTTGTCCGCGATCTGTGTCAGCGGGCAGGTTTTAAAGAGGTTGCGACACGGAAGGACTGGTCCGGGCATGAGCGTATGACGGGTGGCCGATGGTTGAGTTGACTGACAAGCAGCTCGCGCGATACGCGCGGCAACTGATCTTGCCTGAGATTGATTTGGAGGGGCAGCAGCGGTTGCAGCAAGGGCGAGTGTTGGTTGTTGGTGCGGGGGGGTTGGGCGGCCCGATTAGCCAATACCTTGCGGCAGCGGGCGTCGGCATGGTGCGTATCGCCGATGACGATATCGTTGAGCTCAGCAACCTGCCGCGCCAGATTGCCTTTGCCGGGTCGGATATCGGTCGTCCGAAGGTGGACGCACTCGCCGAGCGAATAGCGTGCGCTAACGACGATGTATTGGTCGATGCGCGCCCCGTAAAGTTCTCTACCGATACCGGCCCTGATCTGACGCAAGATGTGGATCTAGTGATTGATGCGACTGATTCCATGGCCGCCAGGCTTGCTATTGACGAGGTCAGTTTCACCCAACAGCTGCCCTGGATCATGGGGGCAGCGGTGCGTACCTCCGGGCAGTGGCTTGCCTTAGATGCATCTCGGCATCAGGGGTGTTACCACTGTCTGATGACATCACGCGAGCTTCAGGACGATGGCGGATGTGCGGCATTGGGCATTTTGGGCCCCGTCGCCACGTGGATAGCCATGCAGCAATGCGTGCTCGCTATGAAGTACTTGTTGGGTAAAGACCTGCCCTGGGGTGTGTTACATATTGCAAATGTTTGGACTGGCGAGTCGACCGAGCTTTCGCTGAGCCGCCGTCCTGACTGCACGCTTTGTGGATCTGTGCGTTAGTTCCCGTATGCAGTCCACTGCGGCAGCCCGCCTGCACGCATTAATCCAGTGCTAAAAAGATGCGCCGTACCCGCCAACTAATGAGCAACGTGGCGACCGTAATGCCAAGGATGGTGGCGTACCAAAAATCGACGGTCCCCTCGACGCTGCCGTCACCCCAATGAATGGCAAGTAAATAGCCTACTGGCAGTGCCAGGCCCCAATAGGAAAATGTCACGACGATGAAAGGAAAGCGGGTTTCCTTGTAGGCCCGCAACACGAACGAGCCCAAGATCTGGACGACATCAATCATGATAAACAGTGCAGCCAGTCGCAACAGCTGTAGCGCGAGGAAGCGAATATCGGCCGAAGCGGTATAGGCATTAATGATGGCGTTGGGGAACAGTAATAGCACCGCCATTGTGATTAGCCCGATCAGCGTGCCAATGAGTGCGCCGACGCGCAGAGCCATTCGCACTCCCTGGGCATTTCCAGCGCCGATGGCGTGCCCCATACGCGTCGCCATGGCACTGCCGATGCTCACCATGGGGATATAAAAAACATCCCAAATATTGATAGCAATCTGATGCGCAGCGACGGCAGTATCGCCCAAAGTAGCGATGAGCAAGGTGATGGCGGCGAATACGCCTGTTTCCAAGAAAAACGTCATGCCCACTGGCAGTCCGACCACCAGGATTTCAGTGATTCTCTGTCGATCCGGTTTTTGCAACCAGCGAGAGGGTAAATAGGGCTTTAGGGATTTCGCGGATATCACATAGAGCAGAATGATGCTGGTGGTAATCCACATCGATGCGGCAGTTGCTAACCCGCAACCTTCGGCGCCGAGCTCAGGTGCCCCCCAATGGCCGAATATCAGCATGTAGTTGAGTGGCACGTTAGCGATGAAGCCGGCGACACTGGCCATTGCAAAAGGCGCTGTCACGCCCAGCCCCTGCGTGTGATAGCGCAGTGCCATAAATAGGCCCAGCGCCGGGAAGCCCAGGCCCACGCGACTGACATAGGCCGTGGTTTTTGCGGCGGTTTCATCCGGCAGTCCGAGTAGATTAATCACGACGCCACTCTGCAAGCACATGGGCGTCATCACCGCGCTAATCGCCATCGCGACCCAAAGCCCCTGAGGTAGAAAGCTCCCAATACGGTCAATGCGGTTCGCCCCAAAGTCCTGTGCCACAATTGCCGAGCAGGCAAACAGCGTTCCTAGAATGATCAGGTAGAGCGGCAGCCAAATATTGAAACCTACCGCGATAGCGGCGAGGTCAGCATCACCATAGTTTCCCGCCATCAGCGTATCGACAACGCCGGTGCCGATTTGTGCTGTCTGTGCAATCAGTAGTGGCCAGGCAATCCGCCATAGCGGGCCTGCTTCCTGGAGCAGTGCCGGTATCTGCTGGCCGAGTCGCGGGGGGTTAGAGAACACCGTAATCCCTCACCCGCGATTCAGTGAAGCGCTGATGGTATTGCGCATGGCTGTGCTAGACTTCGCCCTCATTTTTCCCCTACCTATATCGTGCAAGAAATCACTTCACCATTGAGCGAGCAGCCAGAGCCCCCCATTGAGGCGGCTGTTGCGCGCGTCAAGTTTGACACATTAGATCTGGACGCCGCAGTCCAGCAGGGCATTGATGCGCTGGGCTTTGAGTTCTGCTCTCCGATTCAGGGGCAGATACTGCCACATACGCTAGCCGGTAACGACGCAATTGGTAAGGCGCAGACGGGCACCGGCAAGACAGCAGCATTCTTAATCACCATCTTCAACGATCTACTGCATCACCCGCTCGAGGGCGAGCGCTTTTTGGGTGAGCCCCGTGCGGTCATTATTGCCCCGACCCGCGAGCTAGTGATGCAAATCGCAGCCGATGCCGAGGAACTTGGGCGATTTACGGGTCTGAAGACGGTCACTTTGATCGGCGGTGCGGATTACCAAAAGCAGCTCGAGAAGGTCAATCGTGCTCCGGTCGACTTAGTTGTCGCGACACCGGGTCGGTTGATTGACTTCATGGAGCGAAGGGATCTCGCGCTGGATCGCGTGGAAATTCTGGTGCTGGACGAAGCGGATCGAATGCTCGATATGGGCTTTATCCCGCAGGTTAAGCGAATTGTTCGTGCGACTCCGCGTAAAGAGGATCGTCAGACGCTTCTGTTCTCGGCGACGTTTACCCAAGACATCCTCAATCTCGCTCAGCAGTGGACTTTCGAGCCCATTACCGTCGAGATCGAACCTGAACGGGTTGCTACCGCATCGGTTGACCAAAAAGTGTATCTCGTGGCGAGCAGAGATCGTTTTTCGGTGCTGATGGAGCTGTTGCGAGAACCAGCGGTGGAGAGCGTCATCATATTTGCGAATCGTCGCGACCAGGTGCGGCGACTTTATGAGAAGTTGCGCAAGGCGGGTGTACAGTGTGGCATGTTGTCCGGAGAGATTACTCAGGCGAAGCGCACGCGGACGCTGGATAACTTCAAATCCGGGCGCACTAAAGTTATGGTCGCCACTGACGTCGCTGGACGCGGGATTCATGTAGAGGGAATATCCCACGTGGTGAATTACAACCTGCCGGAAGATCCCGAAGATTATGTTCATCGCATCGGCCGCACCGGGCGCGCCGGCGCCACCGGTGTATCGATCAGCTTTGCCAGTGAAGACGATGCGTTTCTCTTGCCGGATATCGAGGCGCTGCTCGGGCATTCGTTGGCTTGCATGTCGCCGCCGGCGCCAGCCGCGGCGGATTAACGTCTGCCGCGCAATTCCTCACACCACAAGAGGGTTGCCCCAATAACCGCTGCGGGAATCACGACCAAGTTGAGCAGCGGCACACCCGTAAAGAATGCAACCGACCCGCCAAAGCCGATCGTCGACACCCGGCGAGCCGCACATGCGTCCCTCACGTCCCGAAACGCCAGTCGGTGGTTGTCCATCGGGTAATCGACGAACTGAAGGCTCATCATCCAGGCGCCCAGCACAAACCACGCTAGCGGCGCGAAAGCATTGAGGCCAGGGATCAGTGTGAGTAGCAGAACACCGAGCGCCATCGGCACGTAGTAGAGGACTTTCCGGATCTCTCTGAACATGGCGCGCGGCACTTCCAAAAGCGCTGCAGCGACACCCTCAACGGAGGGTACTGGCTCGCCCGTTACGGCTTCCTCTACCTTCTCCGCTAGCAAGGCGTGAAACGGTGAGGTCAGCATCAGTACCGCCAGAGTAGAGATGTATCCGCTCATGAGGCCCCCAATGAGCCATAGCAGCGGCGTGATAATCCACGAGAGAAACTGTAGCCACTCGGGAATCGTGAGCAATGCGGCTTCGTAGAAGTCCGAAATCATCTCATACAATGCCCAGCCCATGAGGCTGAATAAAATCATGTTGGCCGCGAGCGGGACGATCACAAAGCGTCTTAACCCGGGCTGAAAAGTCATCGCGAGGCCTCGAAAAAAATAGCCTGCCCCGGTAAAGAGATTCCCGTTCATATGCGTCGCCGTTGCCGTTTGAGAGTGATTATACTGTCTGTGCAGTAGAGATGAGTGATCGCACGCGTGAATGAAGAGGACCTCTTTGCCGAAGAGATGGCGGGCGTCAAGCCGCTGACGCGAGAGGCGCGTGTGCGGATAGTTAAGGAGCGCTTGTCGGAGGATCAGCAGCAAGGGCGCCGCCGTGCTGCCGAGGGTGAAGAGGTTGCTCTGAATCCGCTGGTCGACGAGGGCGTGCAGCCACTCGACCCCTGGTACGTACTCGAGTTCAAGCGCCCCGGCATTCAGAATGGTGTCTATCGAAAGCTACGGTTGGGTCAGTATCAAGTGGATGCTCGCCTCGACCTACACAGGCTGAGCGTCAAGCGTGCGCGGGAAGAAGTGTTTACCTTTATCACAGAAGCTACTGAGCTCGGCTTGCGCACGCTGCTGGTGGTTCATGGAAAGGGACAATCAAAGTCTTCGGGCGACGCGCCGGCGATCCTCAAGGGATATGTGCATCATTGGCTGCGAGACCTAGACGCCGTGCAAGCTTTTCATTCGGCGAGGCCCGTACACGGGGGCACGGGCGCTGTTTATGTCCTGCTTCGTAAAAGCCCCGAGCAAAAACGGGAAAATCGGCTCAATTACATGAAGGGCCGGGTTCAGGACTGACCCTGGAGTTTTTTGAGAAGTAGCTCATTCAATCGTTGCGGATTCGCCTGGCCCTTCGATGCCTTCATGATTTGCCCGACAAAAAACCCGCTTAACTTTTTCTGCTTAGCCTCGTCCGCCGCACGGTATTGCGCCACCTGATCCGGATTTTGCGCGATCACCTCATCGACCAGAGCCTCCAGGGCGCCGGTGTCACTGACTTGCTGAAGCCCGCGCTGCGCAATGATTTCGTCGGCCTCACCCTCGCCCTCCCAGAGGGCGTCAAAGACCTGTTTAGCCAATTTGCTGGATAACGTCCCATCCTCAATTCTCAGAATGAGCCCTGCCAGACGCTCAGGCGAAATGGGGCACGATTCAATGGTCAGCTCGCTGCGATTCAGCGCGCCGGATAAGTCGCCCAGTATCCAGTTTGCGGCGGCTTTTGGTGCCCGACTGGTAGTCGCGACCGCTTCAAAATAGGTAGCCAGTGCGTGGTTCGGCACCAACAGCGCTGCGTCGTACTCGGTCAATCCGTAGTCGCGGACAAACCGCTCGCGTTTGGCGCCCGGTAGTTCGGGCAGAGCGCTGCGGACATGATCGATGTAAGCCGCGTCTATGACGATGGGCAGTAGATCGGGTTCGGGGAAGTAGCGATAGTCGTTGGCGACTTCTTTGGAGCGCATTGATCGGGTTTGGTTTCGCTCTGCATCGTAGAGTCGGGTTTCCTGCGTAATGCTGCCACCGGCATCGAGAATGTCGGCTTGGCGCTCGTATTCGGAGTAGATGGCACGCTCAACAAAGCGGAATGAATTGACATTTTTAATCTCGGTCCGGGTGCCCAATTCGTCGCTGCCCGCGGGTCTCAGTGAGATATTGATATCGCAGCGCATGGAGCCCTCAGCCATATTACCGTCTGAAATACCGAGATATGTCACCAGTGAATGCAACGCCTTTAAATAGGCCACGGCCTGCTCGGCAGAGCGGAAATCCGGTTCTGTGACGATTTCCAGCAACGGCGTGCCCGCGCGATTCAGGTCGATGCCTGTTTCGTGGGCAAAAATATCATGCACCGACTTGCCCGCATCTTCTTCGAGATGCGCGCGCGTAATGCGCACAGGAAAGAGCGACCCGCCTTCCAGCGGGACTTCAAAGGTTCCCTCGCAAACAATGGGCGCGAAGAACTGGCTGACCTGGTAGCCCTTTGGTAAATCCGGGTAAAAGTAATTTTTGCGGTCAAACACCGAGCGCTCGCCAATACGCGCGCCAATACCCAAACCAAACATCACGGCATAGCGGACGGCCTCTTCATTAAGGACTGGCAACATGCCGGGCATACCAAGATCCACGGCATCCGCCTGCACGTTCGGCGATGCACCGAACTGGGTTGCCGAGCCGGAAAAAATCTTCGAACGCGTTGCCAGTTGCAGATGGACTTCAAGACCCATCACCATTTCCCAGCTCATGCCGCGCGACCTCCCATGTCAGGAGTGGCTCGATGCCAGTCGGTGTCGAGTTGCAGACGATGCGCCGCATTCAAGATCGTGCCTTCATCAAAGGCTTTGCCGATAAGCTGAAGCCCGACGGGCATTCCGTTGACTAATCCTGCGGGTGTGGACAGGCCTGGCAGGCCGGCTAAGTTCACGGCAAGCGTGTAAATGTCTTCCATATACATCGATACAGGATCTTTTTGCTTGGCGCCAAATTGGAAGGCTACGCCGGGTGCGGAGGGTCCCGCAATCACGTCCACCGCGGTAAACGCCTGCCGGAAATCTTCGCTGATGATCCGGCGGACCTGCTGGGCCTTGTTGAAATAAGCGTCGTAGAAGCCGGCGGACAGCGCATAGGTGCCGACGAGAATGCGGCGCTGCACTTCTTCTCCGAATCCCTCGCTTCTCGAGCGCAAGTAAAGATCCTCAAGATCCGCCGGGTTCTCGCAGCGGTAGCCGAACCGGACGCCGTCGTAACGCGCGAGGTTGGCTGAAGCCTCGGCGGGTGCAATGACATAGTAGGTCGCGATGGCGTAGTGGCTGTGGGGAAGATCGATCTCGATGAGTTTTGCGCCCGCAGCTTCCAGGTGCGACAGCGCCTTGGAGATCTGCTCGCTGACCGCGGGGTCCAGGTCATCGTTGAAATACTGCTTGGGTAGCCCAATTCGTAGGCCTTGGATGTCGCCTGTGAGGGCCGCGCTGAAATCAGGTGCCGGCAAGTCGGCGGAGGTGGAGTCTCCGGGGTCTATGCCTGACATAGCGGCCAGCATATGTGCGCAGTCTTCGGCGGTGCGTGCCATCGGGCCTGCCTGATCCAACGAAGATGCAAAGGCAATGATGCCCAAGCGGGAGACTCTGCCATAGGTCGGCTTTAGGCCCGTAATCCCGCAGAGCGATGCGGGCTGGCGTATGGAGCCTCCCGTGTCGGTTCCCGTAACCAAAGTCGCCATGCCGGCGGCGAGTGCAGCAGCAGAACCCCCTGAACTGCCCCCGGGGACGCAACGAGTATCCCAGGGATTTTTTACAGGGCCAAAATAACTGGTTTCATTCGACGAGCCCATCGCGAATTCGTCCATGTTGCATTTACCGAGCATGACAACGCCTGCCGCTTTCAACTTGGCTACCACAGTGGCGTCATACGCGGGCACAAAGTTTTCTAGCATCCGAGAGCCGCAGGTTGTCCTGATGCCGCGAGTACAGAAAATATCTTTGTGGAGCAGGGGAATGCCCGTTAACACCGTGCCCTCACCGTTACTGAATTGACGGTCAGCAGCTCGCGCATCGGCCATCGCTTGATCAGCACACACCGTTAACACGGCGTTGAGCGATCCGTTGTGGGCTTCGATTTGTTGCAGAAACAGCCGTGTTAGCTCTTCGCTGGATACGGCGCGAGCTTTAAGCATCTGGTGTAGCTCGCTGGCCGAGGCGGTCAAAAGCGCGGTATCGGACATTAATCGATCACCTTGGGCACCAAGAAATAACCCTGTTCTTGGGCGGGCGCTGAGGCCATAAGCGCTTCACGTTGATCCTCCCGAGTAATCATGTCCGGGCGCAAGCGCTGGGTCATATCGTGCGGGTTGGACATGGGCACGATCGAGTCGGTATTGATGCTGTTCAGCTCATTCACCAAATCGAGCACACGGCCGAAACGTTCAGTCACCTCGTTAAGTGACGACTCCGATATGGTGAGCCGGGCCAAAAGGGCTACTTTTTCTACGTCGTCCTGTGAGACGGGCATGTTGGGGGTATCCTTCTCGAAGGTCGCGAAAACTAACATACTTGCAGCTTGCCCAAAAACCCCCGCGTTGCTACATTCATCGAGAGTTTGGCGTTCCAAGCTTCGATTTTTAGGGCGTTTTTCGGTCAGCGCTCGTAGCGGACAAACCGTGCTAAACGCGGCGCCAAGGGACGTATAGGCCCGCACTCTGGCGGTGAGCCACCATAGATTCAGGGAATGATGATGTTCAAACGCCTCCGAGGGATGTTTTCTACCGATCTGTCGATTGACCTCGGCACGGCTAATACGCTTATCTACGTTAAGGAGCGTGGGATTATCCTCGATGAGCCCTCGGTCGTGGCGATTCGTATTCACAACGGGCAAAAATCGATCGAGGCGGTGGGTAAAGAGGCCAAGCGTATGCTGGGCCGGACGCCGGGGAATATTCAAGCCATCCGACCTTTGAAGGACGGTGTCATCGCCGATTTTCAAGTCACCGAAAAGATGCTCCAGCACTTCATTGCCAAAGTCCACGAAACGAAATTTATTCGCCCCAGCCCGCGCGTGTTGATCTGCGTGCCCTGCATGTCGACGCAGGTTGAGAGACGCGCGATCAGAGAATCGGCATTGAGCGCCGGTGCGCGTGAGGTCAGGTTGATCGAGGAGCCTATGGCAGCCGCCATTGGCGCCGGTTTACAGGTCGATGAAGCGACCGGCTGTATGGTAGTGGATATCGGTGGCGGTACGACCGAGATAGCGATCATTTCTTTAAATGGCGTGGTTTACCGAGACTCTATTCGCATCGGTGGGGACCGCTTTGATGAAGCCATTGTGTCCTACGTTCGTCGCAAGTACGGCACGGTGATTGGTGATTCCACTGCGGAGCGGATCAAGCAGGAGGTGGGCTGTGCATATAAGTCAGACGAATTGCGTGAAATCGATGTCCGGGGCCGTCACCTGGCGGAGGGCGTGCCGCGCAGCTTTACACTGACCAATGATGAAATTCTCGGAGCCTTGGAAGAGCCCCTTGAGGCGATGTTGCGCTCGGTCAAGCTTGCACTGGAGCAGTCCCCCCCGGAACTGGCAGCAGATATCGCGGAGTCAGGCATTGTGCTAACTGGCGGAGGTGCGTTGCTGACGGATCTCGACAAGCGGATCTCTAAAGAGACGGGCTTGCCGGTGCTGGTGGCCGACGACCCATTGACCTGCGTCGCAAGGGGTGGCGGTAAGGCGCTGGAGTTAATGGACCGCCATGTGCTGGACTTGCTCTCGACAGAGTAGCGTTCAGGCCTTCGGAGTAGCGTCATAAAACCGCTTTTCCTTAAACAAAATCCGATCAGTGCGCGGTTTGTTGTGCTGGCCGTAGTGTGCCTCAGTGGACTCTTTTTCTTTCGTGAGCACCCTCGTGTTATCGCGGCCCAGGCGAGCGTGGTCGACACCGTCGCGTTCACTTCGGATTTGATACTCACCCCCGTCGATGCTTGGCATCGCATGGTGGCCGGGCTGAAGTCGCGTCGGGAGTTGCAGGAAGAAGTGCTCAGACTGCAGCAGGAAAACCGAGTACTGAAGGGGCAGAGCCAGCGACTGGCTTCGCTGTTGTCTGAAAACGCGCGCTACAAGGCGTTGCTGAAGTCAGCGCGCGAGATTGAAGACGATCTGATTGCTGCCCAGATTACGGCACTGTCGCCCGATCCGGCGCGGCACATTGTAACCATTGATAAGGGTGCGGCTGACGGCGTGACCGAGGGCCAGCCCGTATTGGGGGAGGAGGGGCTGGTTGGCCAGGTCATTCTCGCCGGCGATTACAACAGCCGGGCTGTGCTAATCACTGATAGTGCGCATGCTCTACCGGTGCAGGTCAATCGGTCGGGTTTGCGAGCGATTGCAGAAGGTAGTGGGTCCGTTGATCGACTCGTGATTCGCCACCTGCCGGCGACCACTGATATCCGCGTGGGAGACTTGCTGGTCACCTCGGGTCTGGGAGGGCGATTTCCGCACGGCTATCCTGTGGCGCGTGTGACAGCAGTGGATATTAGTGAGGGCGACGCCTTTGCCTTGGTGTCGGCGGCCCCTTCGTCTTTGCTGGATCGCGGCCGGTACGTGCTGATTGTGCAGCGGGTCCTGACTGATTCGATGAGTATCCGCTAGTGCAGCGCGCTCGCGGTCTCTGGGTGATCTATGTATCGCTCGCCATCGCCATGACCACCATGCTGCTGCCACTGCAACTCGAGTGGCGTTTTTTGCGGCCTGACATTGTCGCGCTGACCTTATTCTATTGGGCGCTTGCGCTACCTCATCGGGTGGGCGTGGCGACCGCTTTCACTGTCGGTCTCGCCCAAGACTTGATCGAAGGCGCTCCTCTGGGATTGTCTTCGTTGGGGCTTATGATCGCGACGCTGCTGCTCTTGCTTAATTATCAGCGCATCAGGCAGTTCGATGCATTGCAGCAATCCTTGATGATGCTGTTCCTGATGATGCTGAGCTCTGCGATCGAGATGTGGCTTCGAAGCGCAATCAATTTCCCAGTGCAATCGTGGTCCGTGATGTTGGGACTCGTTTTATCTGTCGCGCTCTGGGTACCGCTTCGGCATCTCTTGCGAAGTGTCAGGCGTTACTACGAGGTGTATTGATGCGCCTCCTACTGGCTTCCTC
>CAYQUE010000012.1:22542-25512 GCA_964420615.1 uncultured Alteromonadaceae bacterium
GTTGCGGTGAGCATCGAGGAAAGCACCCGAGTGCTTGTATCCTCGACTGCGGTGACGTTTGCCTCTTTGCCAGAGCAAACCATCGATAATTATCTTCGCAGTGAAGTTGTCGCCGATAAAGCGGGTGCTTACGCAATTCAGGGGTATGCGGGCGCATTCGTCACTCGATTAGAGGGGAGTTATAGCGGGGTGGTCGGCTTGCCACTGGCTGAGACGCGGACCTTACTCATAGAAGCTGGAGTGAGCCTTCGCCATGGTTAGAGCGGTTCCCTTGCGATTAGGGCAGATCGTATGGCCGTCGATGGTGGGGGTGCTGGTCTTAATGGCAATTTACGTCAGCGGTGGTCGCGTATTAATGGGCGCCCTGCCTACGCTTAGCTCCGATATCACCGCATTGCTGTCGCGGCAAATCGCGGGCGACGTCTTGATCGGGGAAATTCGCGGCGGCATGGAAGGTTTTTCGCCCCGCATCGAGATTAAGGCGCTGAGCGTCCGTTACGCCGCAGACGATGACTGGCTTTTCCTCCCAGATGCCAGCGTTCGCTTGAACCCGTGGGAGAGTTTACTGAGTCTCGCGCCTCGCTTCGACGAAGTGACGCTGCTGGGACCAAGATTTCACACAGCTGACAGCGGTACTGATACAAGTTCGTCGGCAGTGCGCGATTTTTTCTGGGGTTTATTCAGTGGATTTCAACGCGTGCAAATCCGGAACGCAAAGCTGTCGACTGAGTCTGATGACTCGCTGGTTGCGGCGCTGGGGGGCGTGACGTTCGATTTAGATATTGAGCGGCAGCGGAGCCGGCGAACGATCAGTATTGCTGCTGACGCTGGAGGCATACCACTGTTGTCCGCTCAGGGAGAGGCAACCGGCGATGTACTCGATTTGAGTCAGTTTTCTGGGGAACTGCACGGTGTGATTAGCGCACAGGGTCTTGCCTACCTCAGCGGGTTTTGGGATATAGGTCTAGAAGCGGAGGGTGCGGTTAATTTCTGGTACGACCTGTCGCGTGGTCGGCACAGCGGCGTATTACAAGCCGACCTCGAGGGCATCAAAGTCGCCAACGCACCTGCTTTGGCTTTGGACGCCGTCGCGGTGGAAGCCGGGATTTCTGGGTCTCTGGAGGAGCCCACGTTGCTGATTCAGAACGCCATGATCGCTGCTGGGCGTGACACTGTTGACTTGCCCCGTTTGCAAATCGATCGATTGGGTGAGGGCATCCGTGTACTGGCCGAACAGTTCGATATTTCACCCGTCGTCGGGGTGATGTTGGCGGGCGGTGTCTTTTCTGAACGGCCAGCAGAAATCCTGACGACACTGGCTCCGCGGGGGAGTGTCGAGTCTCTCGCCTTGGAGATTGCGGCCGCAAACGACCCCTTGCGTCAATGGGACGCTACCTTGGTCGTCGCCGATGCCACGACTGATCCCTTCCGCAAGGTGCCGGGATTACGGGGTATTGATGCCGCAATAGCCGCGAGCGAGTCGGGGGCTAAGGCCTGGATTGACACCCGGGACTTTGAACTCGAGCTGCCCCAGGTATACCGCGCACCTATAGCGATGGATCGCGTTGTCGGCGTCTTGTCAGGCCGGTGGCAGCGGGACGCGCTCTTCCTCGAAGATGGTCTCTTGCTCGCCCGGGCTTCACAGCACGATGCCAGCGTGCTGTTTGAAATCGATATCCCCCTGCAAAGACCCGCCTCGGTGGAGCTGCATATGCGGCTGGCAGCCGCCGTGGCAGAAGCCCCCCTAGCTATCCGCAATCACTATATTCCCCATCGCATGCCGGTGCCCGCGTATCAGTGGCTCCAGTCTGCACTGCTCGAGGGGTTGATTAACCAAGCGACGTTCCTGTGGCACGGCGGATTTCAGCCCTACGGTGATGCGGGGCAGACGCTGCAGCTGGCAGCGGATTTGTCAGATGTGCGGCTCGACTATCTGTCTGGGTGGCCGACAGTGAGTTTGCCTGTCAGTCAGCTGCGAATCGATGACACCAACATCGCCATTTGGGCGGCCGAAGGCGAGATGGCGGCGATTGCGTTTGACGATATCAGCGCTGGTCTGCGTTTAAGCACCGGAGGCTCGCAATTGAGTATTTCGGGGCAATCGAACAGTAACGCCAGCGTCATCGCGGCGGGTTTGTCGCAACTGCCCGCCCTAATGGTAGCCCAGCCAGTCTTGTCGGATCTGTCCATCAACGGCGCGACGCAGAGCACCTTGGAGCTAGCCTTCGACTTGCAGCGTGTCGCCGATACGCTGGCGCTGGAGGTTGCCGCCACCGTGACGGATGCCACAGTGAGCTCGGCGCTATTGAACCTGAGCGCTGCAGATATTTCTGGGACGATTAGCTTTAGTATCGAGAGGGGATTCGAGAGCTCTGGATTAACAGCGACAATGTGGCGTCATCCGGTCGATATTGAGTTGGGGCCGCATCTGGCTGCCGCTCCCGATGCGTTGCTTGCCGCTAGGATAAGTGGCGACATTCCGGTATCAGATTTGCTGGCCTGGCAGTCGCTGCCGATGTTATCGGTTATTGACGGGGTTGCGCCAATGACCATTAAGGCAGAAGTCGCGCAAACGGTTTCCGTCTCGGTAAGCTCTGATCTCGCCGGCGTCAGCGTCGGATTACCCGCGCCCTGGGGGAAATCCGCTGAGTCTCGGGCTCCAATAGACATTAACTGGACCAATCGGGAGTGGGCAGCGTGGGATATTTTTTGGTTCGGCAGGTTATCTGCCGTCGCTGATTTCCCGCCTGGGAGGGAACCCGCAGTCGTAATCGACCTCACGCCGAGAACCCGCCGGCCGGCCGCGCCGCTGGTCGCTCCCCAGTCGGGGGTGCGTGTGGTGGGCCACATACCCTCGATGGATGTGGCAGAGTGGCGCGATCTGCCAACCGGCAATTTTGGCGATGGCGCTGGGGAATGGCCGTCCCTGTCGGTAGAGAATCTGACGATTGAGCGACTCCTGTGGCAAGG
>CAYQUE010000012.1:25612-53523 GCA_964420615.1 uncultured Alteromonadaceae bacterium
GAAGGAGGGTGGCGATTTAGCGATATCAGCGGTGATTTACTCGGGGTGCGTTGGCAGCCGACGACGCACATCATCTGGCAACAACAAGAGGCGAGCGAGCTGACAACCGTGCGGCTCGAGGCGGAACTGGATGATTTGGCGACGTCGCTTGAGCTCCTCGGTGTCGCGCCACTGATGGAGACACGCTCTGGCGCTGTCACCGCCGACTTGCAATGGCCTGGCGGGCCGACCGATTTTGAGTTGCTCGCTGCGACGGGGATGATGGATGTCGCAATGGCATCAGGGTCATTTCCCTCTGCCAGAGCGGAGACCGCGGGGGCGATGCGCTTGTTGAGTTTGATGAATTTGGCGGGCCTTTTCCGACGAGCCAATATGAATCAGCTATTTGATCCTGGCGTGACATTTGACAAAGCAGGAGGCCAATTTGAATTTGCATCGGGGAAGGTTCGCATTCCCGATTTTTCGATCGAGGGCTCCGGGGGTTACTTCAGCTTTGAAAGCGACGTTGATCTGATCTCAGAGACGCTGGATGGGGAACTGGTGGTGACGCTACCGCTGGCAGAAAATATTCCGTGGGTAGCGGCGCTTGCCGGCGGACTGCCTGTTGCCGCCGGCGCTTATTTGGTGGGAAAAATCTTTGAGGACCAGGTGAATCAGCTGTCCAGCGGTGTCTATTCCGTCAGCGGGGATCTCGACAGTCCCAAGGTCGTCTTCAAGCGCGTTTTTGACGCCGGATCGCGGGTTTCTAATGAGCCGGATCAGGGGTCCTCGTCCGAGGCGCGCGGTAGCGAAGCAAGATAGCGGAACAGTTTCTTCGCGTGCTGTTTTTCCCGACCGCGATCGACTTCCGAAAGATATTGTCGGTGCCACTGCCTGATGAGCGCGGGCTCTGCGGTCGGCCATATGGCCATGATGTGCCCGAGCGCGTTGTCACCCTCGGTTAATAACCTGTCACGAGCCGCCTCTAGTTGGTGAAAGGCCGCCGTCTTCGCAGCGTGTCTCTCGTCCAGCGACGCCAGTGCGGCTTCGATCGGTGCTGAGTCCACTGAGCGCATGAGCTTGCCGATAAACTGAAGCTGCCGCTTTAGGCCGCCTCTGGCAGTGATCCGCCTCGCTTGCGCGATGGCGTCTTCAAGTCTTGCATCCTCAATGGGGATCCGGTCCAGATCGTTTTGCGGCAGGGCGACCAGGCGTTCACCGATCTCCTGGAGGGCATGCATTCGCCGTTTCAGCTCGCTTTTGCTGGGCCTGTCTTCTGCATCGGCGGGGTCACTCAGCTCGGTCATGGCTTAAGCGTAATAGAGTGTCGCCAGTCCCAGAAATGCGAGAAAGCCGATAACGTCAGTCACTGTCGTCACCAGTACGCCGCCTGCTAACGCGGGGTCTATCTTCAGCTTGCGCAGCAGTACTGGCAGCCCCGCACCCGTCAAGCCCGCCGTGATCAGATTGATCAGCATGGCAGCGGCGATGATTATGCCCAGTGTGGTGTCGCCAAACCATAACGACGCAGTGACGGCGATGACCGCAGCCCAAATAATGCCGTTTACCAAGCCCACCATCGACTCACGCGCAACCAGCCAAAGCTGATTTCGGTCATTGATATGACCCATCGCCATCGCGCGAATAAGTATGGTCAGACTTTGCGTACCCGCGATGCCCCCCATGGAGGCAACGATCGGCATTAATACGGCGAGCGCGACCACTTTTTCGATCGTGTCCTGAAAAAGATTGATGACTGAAGACGCGAGTAGCGCGGTGGCCAGATTGATACCCAGCCAGACGGCGCGCCGCGGCGCCGATTGCCATACGGTCGCAAAGGTATCCTCTTCACCCAGGCCGGCGAGCGAGGTCAGCGAGTGATCGGCTTCCTCGCGGATGACATCCACCACATCATCGATCGTGATTCTGCCCAGCAATATCCCTTCGTCGTTGACGACCGGTGCAGATACCCAGTCATTGCGCTCAAAGCGCCGAGCCACCTCGGTGGCGGGAGTGTCCGCATTGATGGCTTCCTGATCCGTGATCATCATCTCGCGGACTGAAACCGCGGGGTCAGAGACTAGAACCGTGCCGAGGGGTAACAGCCCAACGAATCGATCCGCCCGGTTCACGACGATCAAGTTATCGGTGTTGGGCGGGATTTCAATGTGGCGGCGCAAATAGCGAAGAACGACGTCCAGCGTCAGGTCCGCGCGAATAGTAATCGTGTCGGTGCTCATCAAGCCACCGGCGACATCGTCGGAAAAGCTGAGTACTGTCTGCAATCGCTGGCGATATTGCTCATCCATGATTGCCAGAACGCGACCGGTCACCTCTTCGGGGAGTTCCTGCAGGATGTCGGCGACGTCATCGTCATCGAGTTGTTCGATGATCTCCGCAAGCGCCTCTGGCTCCCGATCAATAAGCGCCGCGCTGCGTAACTCATCGGGCAGCTCATTGACTACCAGCGCTTCCTGTTCAGACTCGAGTAAACCCAGCAGTACCGCACGATTATCCGGGGGTGAGGCGCTAATCAGATAGGCAACGTCACCCGGGGACATTTCCGCCAATATTCCCGCCACATCGCCAAGTGTCCCGGCCCGCAGGGCGCGATCCAGACGCTCGGTTTTGGTTGGCAAGTTAATCGGCGAATTCACTGCGATAGCCTCCGTGGAAGCCGCCATTATCCGCGCGCTTGATCAGCAAGGTCTAGGCAAGGACAGAGGTTTGTGACTTATTCCAATTCACCAAACCCGGAAGCGAACAGCTGCTGCAGTGCCTCTTCCGCTCTTTGTTCGTCGTGGCCACTGATACTGGCATTGATTTGGGCGCCATAGGGAGCGGCGAGCATCAGCACCGACATGATACTTTTTGCGTCGATCTCTTTGCCGTCATAAATCAGCGTGATGTCGCTACTGAAACTCGCGCAGCAATCGACCAGCTTGGCGGCGGGCCGGGCGTGTAATCCCAGTGGATTAACGATGGTCAGCAGTGTTTCTATCATGCCCGGCCCCCGCCGAGGTGTCGGTGGCGCAGTTGCAGATTCTGGTGCAGAGGCTTGAGATCTTCAAAAAGCTTGCTGGCAAGAAAGACCGACCGGTGTTGGCCGCCTGTGCAGCCGATGGCGATGGTCAGGTAGGTACGGTCCGTTGAGTTGAAGTCATTCACGGTCTCGACCAGAAAATCGCGTAGCCTCTGGTAGAACGCGAGGCAGCGGGCGTCGGTTTCGAGGAACTGACGCACCGGCGCGTCTAAGCCCGTGAGCTCCCGCAAATGCTCCTGCCAATAGGGGTTGGGGAGCGCACGGGCATCGAACACAAAATCGGCATCAGTCGGCACGCCACGCTTGAATGCAAATGACTCAATCATGACTGCAAGCCCGTCGCGGTGCTCGATGATTCTCGCCGCTAACGTATCGCGGAGCTCGCGTGGTGACAGATTAGTGGTATCGATAAATACGTCTGCCTCTGCGGCGATAAATTCCAAGTACTGCCGCTCTCGCGCGATCGCCTCAGGAAGCGAGTTGTCGGGCCCGGCTAGCGGATGTCTTCGACGTGTTTCGCTGAACCGCTTAAGCAGAATATGGGGTTGAGCATCAAGGAAGAGAATGAGTCGATCAGGAGCCTCAAGGAGTTGCCGCAAGGATTCGGGGTCCCCACCGGGACCCCCCTTAATTGTTCTCGCATCGATACAAACAGCGATGCCGTGGAAACGGTCGTAGTCGGGGTGTCTGAGAACTTCGTTAGTAAACTCCGGCAATAACCGTGGGGGTAAATTGTCGACGCAGTAGTAGCCCTCATCCTCAAGCAAACTCAAGGCGCTACTTTTTCCAGCGCCGGAACTACCACTGATGATAATAAGCCGCGGCATTATGCTACGCCGATATCCGCTAGACATGCCGCGAGCTCGGCGGCGGTTGTGGCGTTACGCAGTCGCTCGCGGGTCGTAGCATTGGAAAATCGAGTCGCCAGTGCCGCAAGCAGATCCAGGTGTTGTTGCGTTGCTGCTTCGGGCACCAAAAGCACGAAAACAATGTCGACCCCGACGCCATCAATCGCCGCGAAATCCACGGGTTCCGATAGGGTCATCAGGCAACCGACAGGGCTTTCGCAACCGGCGATGCGGCTATGCGGTATGGCCACCCCCTCGCCAACTCCCGTACTGCCTAACTTTTCCCGCGCGAGCAATTCACGATAAATCGTCTCGCCGGACAGACCGGTATGGCCCTCGATCTCTTCGGCAGCGCGTTCAAACAGCCGCTTTTGGCTGTGCAGAGGCTCCCGACAAAGCGCCGAAAAATGCATTAATTCGAGGGCAGGCATGCTCGCTGTCACCTAGTGGCCCCGGTGCTTTTCCTTGTATTTGATGACCTGTCGATCGAGTTTTTCTGCGAGCGCGTCGATAGCGGCATACATGTCGTCAGACTCCGAGGAGGCGAACAGGTCGGCCCCGGCGACATGGAGATTAGCTTCAGCTTTATGTTGATGTTTTTCGACGATCAATGTCACCTCGATGCGGGTAATGTGATCACCGTGACGTTGGATTGCTTCAAGCTTGCCCTCAACATGTTCGCGAATAGCGGGCGTAACATCGAGATGATGTCCACTGATAGTTAAATTCATAAGGCACTCCTGTGTCAGTATCGGTTTAGTTTAGACGTTTGCGTTCGTTAGAGGGAGGGATCGACAACTGCTCCCGATATTTGGCGACCGTTCTTCGCGCAACCGCCATGCCACGGTCTTTCAGCAGTCCGCACAACTTAGCGTCGCTCAATGGTTTGTTTGGACTTTCCTCGTTCACGAGCGAGCGGATTGCAGCTTTGATCGCGGTCGATGAGGCGTCTTCTCCCTCGGCACTGGCGATCCGGCTCGAGAAGAAATATTTCAGTTCAAAGGTTCCTCTCGGTGTATGCATATACTTTTTTGTCGTCGCGCGGGACACGGTTGATTCGTGAAGATCTACTTCCGAGGCGATGTCAGCCAATATCAGAGGCTTCATGCCGATTTCCCCTTGCTCCAGGAAAGAGCGCTGGTGTTCGACGATCTTGCTGGCGACTTTTAAGAGCGTCTCATTGCGGCTTTGCAGGCTCTTCATAAACCATTTTGCTTCCTGCAGGTGTTCTTTGATATACCCGCGATCTGTCGCCGAACCGCCGCTAAGAAGCGCCACGTACTGGTCGTTTACCCGCAGTTTAGGTGCGATATCAGGGTTAAGTTCGACGACCCAGCGCCCGCCAGATTGCCGAACAAAAACGTCTGGGGTGACGTATTCCGTTTGCTCAGCACCCAGAGAGGCCCCGGGGGTCGGGTCCAGTGATCGGATCAGCTGAATGGCGTTTTGCAGTTCTTCTTCACTGGTCTTGAGTTTCCGCGCCAATTGTCGTGCGGGTGCCGTTGGTAGCTGGTTTAGATGCCGACTGACTAGGGCGCCGGCGACATCTCTGTGGGGAGTGTCCGGTGGCAATTGTCTGAGTTGCAGCAGCAGGCATTCGCGGAGATCAACGGCAAATACGCCTGAGGGCTCAAAGTGTTGTAGGCGATGCAGTACTGCCAAGACCTCATCAAGGTCGAGTTCGTCGACCGCCAGATCGGCATGGATCTCCTCGGGGCTTAGGGTCAGGCGTCCGTCGGGATCGACGGCGTCAATCAATGCGATGGCAATGGCGCGATCGATATCAGAGAAGCGGGTGAGATTGAGTTGCCAGAGCAAGTGGTCCCTGAGCGAGAGCGCCTCCGGGTCGCGATCCGAAAAGTCAGTATCGCTGGCGGGGATATTCTGTGGTGCGGAGGAGGGCATGACCTCCTCCCAGACCGTATCCACCTCTAGGTCGTTTGAGTGGTCTTCGTTGTCTGTGGATTCTGAAAAATCGAGATCTGCAGATTCTGTTGGGCTGTCACCTTCTCGCTCGAGTAGCGCATTGGACTCCAGTGTTTCTTCGATGATCTGCTGCAGGTCTACGGTGCTGAGTTGTAATAGCTTGATCGCCTGCTGAAGTTGCGGCGTCAGCGCAAGTTGCTGTCCCAGTTTTAGCTGTAGCGCCTGTTTCATATTGCCTAATGGGGCTCGATGGGAACCCAGTGTATCGCCGCAGGCGCCCGATGAAAACAAAGTGGCAAGGATATTGCTTTGGGCGCAGATACGCAGTGGCTGAAGGCTCGGGTGGCCGGGAGGATCGTCGACGCTGAGTGCGCGCTGTTTATCGATCAGGCGGGGGAAAGGGCCTCAGAGGGCGAAGTGTTCTCCGAGATAGGTGGATCTGACTTTTTCATTGGCAAGGACTTCTGACGGAGCACCGGAGGCAATCACATGCCCTTCGCCCACGATGTAGGCGCGCTCGCAGATGTCGAGCGTCTCTCGCACGTTGTGGTCCGTAATCAACACCCCGATGCCGCGCTGTTTTAAGTGGGTGATGATGTCCTTAATGTCTGAAATCGAGATGGGGTCCACGCCCGCGAACGGTTCATCGAGCAAAATAACCGCGGGCTCCGTGGCGAGCGCTCTGGCAATTTCCACGCGCCTCCGCTCTCCTCCCGACAGGGACTGCCCAAGCGTCTCTGCCAGATGTCCCACGTTGAATTCAGCCAGCAGTGCATCCGCCATTTCGCGACGGGCTGCCCTCGTTAGGTCAGCGCGCGTCTCGAGAATGGCGAGCAGATTGTCGCGGACGGAAAGCTGTCGGAAGATCGAGGCCTCCTGCGGCAGGTAGCCAATCCCAGCGCGGGCTCGCAGGTGCATCGGCATTGTCATCAACGAGCGATCATCGAGCCGTATGTCACCCGCGTCCGCCTCGACCAAACCGACAATCATGTAGAAGCAAGTGGTTTTTCCCGCTCCGTTCGGCCCCAGCAGACCCACGATTTCGCCGGTGCTCACTTGCAGAGAGACGTCCTTCACGATCGGTCTTCCGGAATAGGCCTTGGCGAGATGATGCGCGCTGAGTGTCCTAGTCATCGGCGGTTGGCCTGCGAAGATTTTCCGGTGGAATGACGACCTCGACTCGGCCTGAGCCCTCGGGGCTTGAGTTGCCGGCGGCGCGCACGCGACGCTCGTTGACCAGATAATCAATTTGGTCGCCCGAGAGTATCGATCCGTTCTGTGCGATGCGCGCCTCGTCAATAAGTTTAACGAGGTCCTGCGATCGAATGTATTCAATGCGATTGGCCGACGCATCGACCGGCGCTTGATCGGGCGCCGGCGTTTGCACCAACGTGGCGGGTGCGCCCGTTGCGATAATTTCCTCTGCAGCGGTGGCGTCATGCTGGATCGAAATCAGGTCAGCCGTGATGCGGAGCGAGCCCTGCGTCAGGATCACATTGCCTTGGTAGCGTGTTTCACCAGCGCCCTCGTCTCGAACAGCAAGATCAGCCACGATTTGGATGGGCTGATCACGATCCGATTCAAGTCCCAAAGCGCCTTGCGTCAGTAGCAGGGCGGTCGCCAGGATCCACGGACAAGCATAACCGGGCCCATCACTCATAATCAGTCCTGACATTGCCCTTGAGAATGGCGGTATTGGCAGCGAGATCGAGTTCGAATCCGTCTCCCCGCGTGCGGCTGCCCCTGCCGGTGACGATGACCTCGCGATCACCAATCGCTCGTTGTTGGGCCATAAACAGGTGCATGGATTCGGTGGCCATCTCTGCGCCCTGTGTTTCTTCGATAATCGTCACGCCATTCTCTAACACTAGCTCGTTGGGCGACTCATACAGTCGACCCGCGGCGGCAACGATGTGCCATTGCACACCATCATCGCCATCGCCGCGGTACTCGATGTCTTGTAGTTGAGTCAGGTCGCTACCCACCATGCGCTCAGCGCTGGCAATAGAAACTGCGTTTATCGGCTCTCCGCCAATGGCGGAGAACTGGGTTCGGGTGCCGCCGCGCAAGTAATTCTCGCGTAATGCGATCGTATCGGTCTCTATGGCCACGTCCGTCGAGACCGAGGGGGTCAATGACTGCCAGAGGCCTATGCCAGCCAAAAGGGTGAACATCGCGGCGGCCATCAGTCTCATTCAAACGCCTCGTAAAGTCGTTCGAGCTTGCCTTGCGCCTGCAATATAAACTCGCTTAATTCTCGGACAGCCCCTGTGCCTCCCGCGCGGCTCGCCACCCAGTCAGCCTCGCGGAGAACGCGTGCCGCAGCATCACTCGGGCAGGTCGCTAGACCCGCCAGCCGGAGTGCGCTCAGATCGGGCAGATCATCACCCATATACGCGACATGGGCCGCTGACAGCGAACGTTGTGCCAGCAGCTCGCGCAGTGCGTCACCCTTGTCTTCTCGGCCTTCAACGAGCATAGAGATTCCTAGCTCTGCGGCCCGCCGTTTGACCGCGTCCGAAACCCTGCCCGTGATAATGGCAACGTCAATACCGCTTTGCTGCAGGAGTTTGATGCCGAGTCCATCTTTGATGTTGAAAGATTTGGTCTCTTCTCGTTCTCCACCGCCGTAGGTCACCGCACCGTCGGTGAGTACGCCATCCACATCTAATACAACCAGCGTTATGGCTTCGGCGAGCTGTGCCGCGCGACCCGTCACGAGATTCCAGCCTTGAGCAGAGCGAGCAGGGTTACGACGCCGCGCACGATGAGCGCCTCGTCCACTACGACTAGCGCGCTTATTTTGTGGCGTTCCATCAAACCAACCGCCTCAGCCGCCAATACATCCTCCGTGACCGTTTGCGCTCCGGTAGTCATCACCGCTTCTAGCGGAGTGGTGGTCAGGTCTATTTGGTGTTCAACTGCTCTGCGTAAATCGCCGTCGGTGAATACACCCAATAATGTCTGGTCTTCGGAAACCACCGTGGTCATGCCGAGGCCTTTGCGCGTGATCTCGTCGAGCGCATCGATCAGGGGCGAATTTGGCATCACGCAGGGTATTTCGTCGCCGTTAGCCATGACATCTGCCACTCGCAGCAGCAGTTTTCGGCCCAGCGCGCCACCCGGATGGGAGAACGCGAATTCTTCAGCGGTAAACCCGCGCGCCTCCAAGGTTGCAATCGCCAGCGCGTCCCCCATGACCAGCGATGCTGTGGTACTTGAGGTCGGTGCGAGATTCAGTGGGCAGGCTTCTGTTTCCACCGCAGCAAGCAGGTGCGTGTCTGAGGCCAGGGCGAGCTCGGATTCGGGTTGCCCCGTGATACTGATCAGTGGAACGCCCAGGCGCTTGATAAGGGGAAGCAGCGTCAGTATTTCGGCTGTGGTCCCGCTGTTTGAGAGCGCCAGAACACAGTCTTGGCGCGTGATCATGCCCATGTCACCGTGCGAAGCCTCGCCCGGGTGCACGAAAAAAGCGGGCGTTCCGGTGCTAGCCAGTGTGGCTGCAATTTTTCCCGCAATGTGGCCGCTTTTGCCCATACCGGTGACGACAACACGGCCCTCGGTAGCGAGTAAGGTCTTGCATGCCTCCGCGAATGCTGGGCCGATATCGTCTCCAAGTGCAGACACGGCAGCGCTCTCCAGCGAGATGGTGCGTCGCGCAGAGTCGATAAAAAATGATGCGGGGTGAGCAGCCATAAATTAGGGAGTGATGAATAACCATGCGTAGTAAGCAACGTAGAGTAGCAGTAATGCCACTCCAGTACCGCGCTTGAGGGTTGCGATGCCTTGTGCGCCATTCCACCGCCACAGCGCGGCTAGGGCAAGCGCCAACGATGTGAGAAATACCGCGACCAGATCCCGAGTCAGTACCTCGGTCTGCAGTGAAAGCTCACTCCAAAGGCCGGGAATCGCCAGAACGAGCAGGATATTAAACATGTTGGAACCGACGATGGCGCCGATCGCCATGTCGGCGTGTCCTTTGAGGGCGCTCATTACGGCGGCCGCAAGTTCGGGCAAGCTGGTTCCCACCGCGACAATGGTTAGGCCGATAATCAGCTCAGAAACACCCAGCGCCGCAGCGACATTGGAGGCTGCCCAGACGAGTAAACGGGAAGACGCGATCAACAAGACGAGCCCACCGACGAAGGCCAGATTTGCCTGAATCAGTGATAGATCGGGTATCGCCCGAGTTTCGCTGTTGATGTCCGGATGCCGGGCATGTTGAGCGATGCGGATGAAAAAGAGCCCTAGCGTTGCCAGCAATACCAAGCTGTCCGTGGGAGAGAGCACGAGATCTTTCATTAACCAACCCGCGAGGATGACCACGCCGAGTAGCAGCGGCAAGTCAACCCACGCGGTGGGCCTGCCGATGGCTATCGGTGCAACCAGCAAGGTGACGCCCAACACCAAGCCAATGTTGGCGATGTTTGAGCCCAGCGCGTTCCCGACGGCAAGTTCGCCAGCGCCCGATAGCACTGACATGACCGAAATGAGGATTTCGGGCGCAGATGTTCCCACCGAAACGATGGTCAGTCCGATCAACATCGGGGTGAGCCCGGCCCTGCGCGCGATGGCCGAGGCGCCGTCGACGAACCGGTCTGCGCTCCACACCAGCGCAACCAAGCCCACAGCGATTGACGCCGCATACAAAAACATCATCTGGTTCCTTTTTGCGTCCGCAGTGCGAGCGGGTAGTAGGAGTAGTGATCAGGTATCATATCGGGTCCGGAGTGCCGCGCCGCTGAAAATTCAGCTGGCCTCGGGCGCTGGTGTTCAGTTTACCCCACTCCTGCTAGCGGGGTGGCGAGGGTAGGGAATCGCCAAGGGATTGAGGCAGGCAAGTTGGGTCAGCTGAAGGCCCGCTAATAAAACGACGGAGGACGTCTTGGAGCACACTATCGTGTCATTGAGGGCTGTATTGCTGGCGGGTGTTGTTGCCTTGTCGCCGTTAGTGGGGCTCGCTCAGGAAGGTAACGGTGGCGAGTCGGGCCCGGCTGAGGTGGTCAGCCGTGTCACCGGGCAAGTCATGACGATTGTCGCTGAGGCAAATACGTATTTCGATGAGGACCCCGATCGATATTTTGCGGCGATCGACGGCGCGCTGTCCGAACTGGTGGATTGGCGGGGTTTCGCCACCGCTGTTATGGGCGATTACTGGAGCCGCGGCCGCACTATGGATGCCGCCGGCCGGGAAATACTGAAGTCGCAGCGAGATCGCTTTGCGGTGACCTTAAGAGAGGGCTTGATACAAAGCTACGCCAAGGGGCTGCTGGCTTTTGGTGGCGCGCAGATGGAAGTTCAGGGCGTAGAGGCGTCGCCGCAAAGCACTCGTATCGCTTCGGTAACCCAGCTGGTTTACGGTGAAGCGGACCGCGTGTACACGATTCGCTATCAGATGGGGCAGTATAAGGATGGGACCTGGCGACTACGCAACCTGATTATCGAAACGATCAATCTGGGTGAGATTTACAGGAACCAGTTCGCTGCGCTGGCGGGTGAAGCAAACGACGACTTGGATCAGGTAATCGATGCCTGGAATATCACTATCGCCGAGCAAGCAGAGGAGTTGAATCGTGACTGAGCAAGACTTGCAGTCGCTCTTGCTGGCCGCTTTTCCGGGTGCGGAGGTATCGGTCTCTCTCAACGGCGGTCACGTGGATATTGCGGTGGTGAGCGCGGATTTTGAGGGGTTGCGTCCGGTAGCGCGGCAGCAGCGGGTGTATGCGCCACTGGCGGCGTTGATTGCCGACGGCACCTTGCATGCAGTCAATATCAAAGCGCTGACGCCGGTCGGTAACAGCTGACAGAGGCGCCAGTGTGGACAGTCTGATGATTCGAGGCGGCGTCCGTCTTGACGGCACGCTCAATGCCTCTGGCGCAAAGAACGCGGCGTTACCTATTTTGGCGGCCACATTGTTGTGTGAGGATCCCTGCGACCTCCAGCGCATGCCCGAGCTCAGAGACATCACCACTATGCTTACGCTCCTCTCGAGTTTGGGGGCCGAGGTTAAGCGTACATCCGCGGGAGCGCTCCGCGTTAACGCCGGGTTAGTCGATCAGTTAAAGGCACCCTACGAGCTCGTCAAAACCATGCGCGCCTCTATCCTGGTGCTCGGTCCATTGTTGGCGCGTTTTCGCAAGGCCGAAGTGTCTTTCCCCGGTGGTTGTGCGATCGGTAGCCGCCCGGTCGACCTCCATGTGCTCGCGCTCGAGGCCATGGGCGCCGATATATCGGTGCGCGACGGTTATCTGGTCGCTGAGGCGAAATCGGGTTTGCGGGGCGCTGAATTTCGTTTCGATACCGTCACGGTTGGCGGCACGGAGAACGCCGTGATGGCCGCCACGCTCGCAAGGGGACAAACTATTCTGCATAACGTGGCGCGTGAGCCTGAAATCGTGGATTTGGTGAGATTTCTCCGTGCGATGGGCGCGGAGATTGAAGGTGAGGGCACTGACACACTAATCATTAACGGTATGGCCAAGTTGAAGGGCTGCGCCTACACCGTGATGCCGGATCGGATAGAGGCGGGTACTTATCTGGTCGCCGCGGCGGCAACCCGGGGCCGGGTGAGGATCGAGGGTATCCAGCCAGATATTTTGGGCGTCATTATCGACAAGCTCCGTGAAGCCGGTGCGCAGATCCAGCAGGGGCAAGATTGGATAGCATTGGACATGAAAGGGCAGCGCCCCCAGTCGGTCGATGTGGTCACCGCCCCTTACCCGGGTTTCCCCACCGATATGCAGGCGCAATTTACTGCACTGAATTCGGTAGCAGAGGGGCAAGCCCGAGTAACCGAGACGGTCTTCGAGAATCGGTTGATGCAGGCGCATGAGATGAAACGAATGGGTGCGGACATCACGGTGACCGGCGATGAGGCAGTCATTAGGGGGCGCGAAGCGTTGCAGGGAGCGCCGGTGATGGCGTCAGATCTCAGAGCGTCAGCCAGCCTCGTCATCGCAGGGTTGGTCGCCTCAGGGGAAACTCGTATCGATAGGATTTATCATATCGATCGGGGATACGAGAATATTGAGGGGAAGTTGCAGTCGTTGGGCGCGAATATTCAGCGCGTCAGCGGTTAATCCGAGACTGATCAGATCATGAACATCGAACACACACTGACGATTGCCTTGACCAAGGGGCGGATCCTGGGCGAGACCCTACCATTGCTGGCGGCAGTTGGCATTGAGCCCGCTGAGGATCTTGATACCAGTCGCAAGCTCATCGTTGGCACCAATCTGCCAACGGTCAATTTGGTAGTGCTGCGGGGCTCCGATGTGCCCACCTACGTGCGCCACGGGGCAGCGGATATGGGCATCGCGGGCAAAGACATGCTGCTGGAATATGGCGGGGCGGATATTTACGAGCCCCTCGATTTAGGTATCGCTCGGTGTCGATTGATGACCGCCGGGCCGGAGTCTGCGACAGCGACGCTCACCGCCAAGCGGCGCATTCGTGTGGCGACAAAGTTCGTTAACGTCGCGCGCGCGTACTACGCCAGCCGGGGGATTCATGCGGATGTGATCAAGCTATATGGCTCGATGGAATTGGCGCCATTGATGGGGCTCGCTGATGAGATCGTGGATATCGTCGACACCGGTAAAACGCTTGCCGAAAATAATATGCAGCCGCGCGAGCTCATCGCGGACATTTCGTCTCGCCTGATTGTTAATAAAGCCGCCATGCGCACCCGTCACGCGTCGGTGCAATCGCTGATCGAGGCATTGACAGCGGTGGTGGCGAAAAGCGGGGGCTAAGACAATGGCGAGCACAGGCCCTGCGCGGCTGGATAGTTCAACCGACGATTTCGAGGTGGGCTTCGGTCGATTGTTGCTAAGCCCCGCTGACGCGGACCCATCCCTGAGTGAAACGGTCAGGGAGATGATCGGCGCTGTCGCGGCCGAGGGGGACGCCGCGTTGGTTCGATTGACCAATCAGTTCGATGCAAGGCAGGTGGTGAGCGTCGATGAGCTGATACTTGAGACCCGAGATCTCGCGGCCGCGACTGCGGCTATCGATCCCAGTTTGCGGCAGGCACTGATTGCGGCGGCCGATCGCATCAAGGTCTTCCATGAAAAGCAGCTGGCGAGCACCTGGCAGTACGAGGATGAGCATGGAAACGTCCTTGGTCAGCGACTATCGCCGCTGGATCGCGTCGGCATTTATGTGCCGGGCGGCCGAGCTAGCTATCCGTCTTCTGTCCTCATGAATGCCATTCCCGCCAAGGTGGCGGGAGTCGCCGACATTACGATGGTGGCACCGGCGCCAAAGGGAGAGATTAATCCAGTCGTTTTGGCCGCAGCCGACCTCGCGGGGGTTGATCAGCTGATCACAGTTGGCGGTGCCCAAGCTGTCGCTGCGTTGGCATACGGGACTGAGACAGTGACGCGTGTCGATAAAATTGTGGGCCCCGGTAATCGCTACGTCGCGGAAGCCAAACGGCAGGTGTTTGGGCGAGTCGGTATCGATATGGTCGCCGGGCCCTCGGAAATTTTAATCATTGCAGACGGATCCGTGAGCCCGGATTGGGTGACTCTGGATCTATTTGCGCAAGCCGAACACGACGAGCTGGCGCAGGCGATTCTGATTTCTCCGGATGCCAGCTATCTCGACGCGGTGGCCGCCTGTATCGAAGCGCGTCTGGAGACGATGGAGCGCCGCGATATTATTCGGGCTTCGCTGTGCAACCGCGGTGCTCTGATAAAAGTGCCCGATCTAACGGATGCTGTGGCCTTGAGTAACCGCTTGGCACCCGAGCATCTCGAGTTGGCGGTCTCAGATCCAGGGGCCCTGTTGCCCGATATCAAGGCAGCCGGCGCGATTTTTATGGGCGCAATGGCCTCTGAGTCGGTCGGCGATTATTGCGCTGGCCCAAACCACGTGCTGCCGACGGCCGGGTCCGCCCGCTTTGCATCGCCTCTGGGCGTTTATGATTTTCAGCGTCGGTCGAGTTTGATTCAGGTATCGGCGGCAGGCGCCACAGCGCTGGGTCGGATCGCCGAGTCCCTCGCGACAGCCGAGTCGCTTCAAGCCCACGCGCTCAGCGCAGCAGTGAGAATTGATAAAGCGGACTAACTCAGCCGCTATTGGCGCGCGTGCCAACGATCGCTTCAAGCTCCATGGCTGCTCCCTCGCGATCGACACTGATTCGCAATAAATGGCCTGGTCTCAGCCGAGCAATTTGCAGCATTGCGGCACGCCCATCGGTTACCGGTGCGCCGTCCAAAGCAACGATAATGTCGTTTAGCCGCATAGCGGCCCGCTCGGCAGGCCCGCCCACAGCGAGATCGGTGACGATCAGCTGCTGCACCAAGTTACCCGAGCTTGTCTCGGTCGTTACCACCTCGACGCTGACCCCGAGCCAGCCTCTGATCACACGCCCGTATTGCACGATGTCATCAAGCACCGCGCTAGCGAGGTCACTGGGCGTTGCCAAATTGATGCCAATGCCCGGCGTCTCCCCATCAGCCTCTCCACCCGCCGTGTAGATCAGTGTATTGATGCCGACCAACCGACCCTGACTATCGATTAATGCGCCGCCGGAACTCCCTAGGTGAATAGTGGCATCGGTCTGTATGTAGCCCTCGTAGGTGGACAGCTGGAGCCCGAAGCGACCGACCCCCGAGATGATGCCTTGTGATACCGAGTGTCCGAACCCGTAGGGGTTTCCTATCGCAAGCACAACATCACCGACGGCGATATCGTCGGCGCTGGCAATGCTGATGGCAGTGAGATCAGGGAGATCAATTTGCAGAATGGCTAGATCGGTCTCCGGGTCGCTGCCCACCACGGAGGCGTTGGCAGAGCGGCCGTCGGCGAGTAGCACCTGAATCGCATCGGCCCCCTGAATGACGTGGTTATTGGTCACAATATGACCCTGCTCGGTCAGAATGACGCCAGACCCCAGTGAGCGTTCGATACGTTGTGTACCCCCGCGATTGGAGCGGAAGCGACGGAACAACGGTGAATTCAGGCGCGGGTCATTGCGCGCCTCGACCAACTTGGCGGTGTAGATATTGACCACTGAGGGTGTTGCGCGCGCGACGGCCTGGCGATAACCACTGGTGGCATTGGAGATATCGCGGTCAGGCGCCTCGAGCACCCATTTATCCAGAATGAGTGCCGCTGCGAGCACGCCAACGAGCGCGGGCCAAATCAGGTTGAGTAGATCTTGTTTCAAATTGTTCTCCTCGCCCCATTGTAAAACAGGGTGTGCCCGTTATTCTCGTCTCGGTTTAATTGTTTGCGAGACGGATATGGGCTGTAGCCGCCAGGAACTGGGTGATTTTCTCGATGACTTGCTTCAGCCGCAGCGGTTTAGCGATTACTGCCCTAATGGCTTGCAGGTCGAGGGACGCGATCAGATTGAGCACTTGGTATGCGGTGTTACGGCCAGTCAGGCGTTAATTGACGCCGCCGTGAGCGCCGGGGCCGATGCACTTCTGGTTCATCACGGCTACTTCTGGCGCTCGGAGGAGCCCACCGTCACTGGTATGAAAGCCCGCCGTATCCGCACCCTGATGCAGGCCGATATCAACTTGTTTGCCTATCATTTGCCTTTGGATTGTCATCCTGAGCTGGGTAATAACGCTTGTTTGGGCCGACTGCTTGAATTACCTGACCCGCGGCCCCTCGATCCCGGCGATGAGAATCTTCCCCTCTTTACCGACACCTTCAATGCGCCGGTGGCGATGGATGTGGTGGTAGGCCGACTGGCCGCAGGGCTTGATCGCGAGCCGCTGTCTGTGGGGGAGGGAAGTGTGCAGTCAGTGGTGTGGTGCACGGGTGCTGGGCAGAACTACATTGATCGGGCGGCGGACGCTGGCGCTGACCTCTTTGTGACTGGAGAAGTGTCCGAGCAAACGATTCATATCGCGCGGGAGCGGGGCTTATGCTTTATCGCGGCGGGCCATCACGCGACCGAGCGTTACGGGATTCAGGCGGTGACGGCGCGCGCCGCAGAGGCCCTGGGGTGCTCCCACGAATATATCGAGATTGACAACCCCGCCTGAGCGTCAGATGCGCAGGCCACTAGGCGGCGCTGGTATTGGATTTATCTAGTCCGAATGTCTCGGATAACTGACCTTGCTCGTCAGGCTTTTTGGGTGCGTAGTCCAGTGGCTGTGCCACTTCAACGAGATGCGGCTTATCGCTTTGCGAGGCGTCTGGTGCACTGAGTGCGGCTTTGGAAATGCTGACTTGATCTCCGCACAATTGCTCGGCCCCCTCTGCAAGATGCGTGTAAACCGCGCGGTAATCGTCGGTGAGCTTGTGCAGCAGGTCCGCTGTTTGCGAAAAATGCTCCGATACCTCAGCTTCGTAATCAGCGCGACTCTGACGCGCCTGATCGAGCTGACTCTCGAGCTCCATGATCAGTCGGCGTTTGTTATCACCCCGCGAAGACAGCGCCGAGTACCAGCCTATGGCGCCGCCAATACCGCCGCCTAGGATGAGTGCGAAGATCAGGTTGGTGATGGAGTACATAGGGCTTGGTTTCCTGTCATCCCGAGATTGCTGCCTATTGGCGCCGGAGCGGGAATCCGCTAGTGATTGAAGGCGGCCCCGAACCCACGTGCCGTCCGTTTCAAGAGTGTACTGCATGCAGGCGCGAGCGTCGCCTGCCATGCGGCGCCGCATGCCGCTGTTCATGATACGCTTCGCGGCCGCAAAGCTAGGCGCCAGGTGATACACATTATGCTCTCCCCCCGGGAGCGCTATCAGCGCGATCTTCAAGCCGGATTGATAGTGGCAGATGACGCTCAGGCCGAGGTTATCGACAGGCTTGACGCCTTAAGCGCGCGTCTGGTCTCGCGCGCGGCGGGCGAGCGCACATTGGGTGGACGCCTGCGCAATTGGCTGGGCCGACCCCGGCTGCCAGAGCGGGGCATTTACCTGTGGGGTGGGGTAGGTCGGGGCAAGACCCATTTGATGGATACGTTTTTCGACGCGCTCCCCTGTGACCGGAAGCTTCGCGTCCATTTCCATCGGTTTATGCAGCGTGTCCATCGGGCACTCACCGACCACGCGGGGGAAGCGAATCCCCTAGAGCGAGTAGCAGACGATATTGCCAAGGACGCCGCTGTGCTGTGCTTCGACGAGTTTTTCGTCAGTGATATCGGTGATGCGATGATTCTCGGAGGCTTGGTGGATGCCTTGCTTCACCGGGGCGTCACCCTTGTGGCGACGTCGAATATTCCTCCTGCTGAGTTGTATCGTGACGGCTTGCAGCGAAGCCGGTTTCTGCCGGCCATCGCCCTGCTTGAGGCGCACTGTGAGGTGCTGCATTTGGACTCGGTTAACGATTATCGGTTTCGAACGTTGCAACGCGCAGATTTGTGGCACGTACCGCATGATCAGCAGGCCAGCGAGGCGCTGGCTGATTACTACGAATCCCTCGCCAGTCAGCCCGCAAGCACGCCGGTGGCTCTGGAGATCAACAAGCGCTCTATTCAGGCAGTTGGCGTGGCGCCCGGGGTAGCCTGGTTTACCTTCAGGGCCCTGTGTGAGGAGCCTCGGAGCGCTTCGGACTTCGTCGAAATCGCTCGCGAATATCACAGCGTTCTGGTTGAGGGCGTGCCAGTGATGACGGCCGATAAAGAGGATGCTGCTCGTCGATTTATCAACATGATCGACGAATTTTATGACCGAAACGTGAAATTCATCGCCACGGCGGCGGCGCTACCCGAGGCCATTTACGAGGGGAATCGCCTGAGATTCGAGTTTGAACGGACTCAGTCCCGATTGCAGGAAATGCGGACGCACGAATATCTGCGTGCCGAGCACAGGGCCTGAATTGGACCCCCAAAATAACGGTTGAAAGGCTTTGGGCTCTCCAGTAACATCCGCGCTCCTTTTTATATCGCCCCTAGGGCTTTGGTCATGAAAACATACAGTGCCAAGGCAGACGACGTTCAACACGATTGGCTCGTCGTCGATGCCGAAAATCTGACGCTCGGGCGCCTCGCTACGGAAATCGCCCACCGACTGCGTGGCAAGCACAAGCCCGAGTACACCCCGCATATGGACATGGGTGATTACATTGTCGTTGTGAACTGCGAGAAAATTCGAGTTACCGGCGCCAAGCAGACTGACAAGATGTATTACCACCACACGGGCTTCCCGGGCGGTATCAAGGCAGCCAGTTTCGAGCAGCTGATCGAGAGAGCGCCCGAGAGAGTGATTCAGAGAGCGGTCAAGGGCATGATGCCGCGCAGCCCCCTGGGCCGCGCCATGTTGAAGAAGCTCAAGGTCTATGCGGGGCCTGCCCACCCGCATGCGGCACAGCAGCCGCAGCCACTGACGATCTGAGGAGGTCTTGATGGCAACCGCACAATATTACGGAACGGGGCGTCGTAAGACATCGACAGCGCGTGTTTTCCTGCGCAGTGGCAATGGCAACATCACTGTAAACGGCCGCCCGATCGACGAATACTTCGGCCGTGAAGTGGCACGTATGATCGTGCGTCAGCCCCTCGAGTTGACCGAAAACGTGTCCAGTTTCGACGCCAACGTCACTGTGACTGGCGGCGGTAGCTTCGGCCAGGCGGGCGCTATCCGTCATGGCTTGACCCGCGCTCTGCTCGATTATGACGAGAGTTTACGCGCAACTCTGCGCGCTGCTGGATTCGTCACGCGTGATGCGCGCGAGGTTGAGCGCAAGAAAGTCGGTCTGCGCAAAGCGCGACGTCGCCCGCAGTTCTCCAAGCGCTAAGGCGCACCCAGTTACAAAGCCCGCTGTTGCGGGCTTTTTTGTGGCTCCGGGACATATGACTTCCGGCCTGGAGGGTATGGTGCGCTGATCCTGGCCGGTGACGAGAGCGTATTTCAACTTGCTGGTGACACGCGCGACCATTACACTTCGCGCGCTGATTTTATCTTGCAGATTCAGGCCCAATACCAAGACAGACACCCTGCCCAGTGCCTGGCCGGGTCGGTAAAGGCGCCGTGGCAAACCGGGAGACGCTGAACAATGACCGACACAACTGACTCGCAACACGCGACCCATGACAATAGCCCGACCCGCCGTCGGTTTCTGACTGCGGCGACCTCAGCGGTTGGGGTCGGCGGTGTGGCAGGGGTTGCGGTACCTTTCTTGGGGTCGTGGAACCCCTCAGAGAAAGCGAAAGCAGCTGGCGCGCCGGTTCGTGCTGACATCAGTAAACTCGAGCCCGGTCAGATGGTCGTGATCGAGTGGCGGGGCAAGCCTGTCTATGTGTTGCGTCGAACGCCGGAGCAGGTCGCGCGCCTCGTCACCTTGAATGGCGATTTAAAAGACCCCCAGTCCGAGGCATCAGCCCAGCCTGATTATATTTCTGGTGAGGGGCGAGCTCTGAACGAAGAGTTTTTGGTCATGGTGGGTCTCTGTACTCACTTGGGGTGCGCGCCCAAATTCAGGCCGGAGGTAGGGGCTGCTGATCTCGGAGGAGACGAGTGGCTGGGTGGGTTCTTCTGCCCCTGTCACGGCTCGAAATTTGATTTGGCCGGCCGGGTCTATAAAGGCGTTCCGGCATCTGCCAATTTGGAAATCCCCCCCTATTCATTCGAGAGCGACAACGTCCTTGTGATTGGCGTTGATGCGGAGGCAGTCTGATGGAGAAGGCACTGACAGGTTTGGTTTCTTGGATTGATGCGCGTCTGCCACTGACGCGCACCTGGAACACCCACATGGGCGAGTATTACGCGCCCAAGAACTTTAACCTTTGGTACTTCTTTGGCGTGTTCTCTCTGTTGGTGTTGGTCAACCAGTTGTTGACCGGTATCTGGCTGACGATGAATTACACGCCCTCTGCCGAAGAAGCGTTTGCCTCGGTCGAATACATCATGCGTGACGTCGATTACGGATGGCTGTTGCGCTACATGCATTCAACGGGAGCTTCCGCGTTTTTCATTGTAGTTTATCTCCACATGATGCGCGCCCTGATGTACGGGTCCTACAAGAAGCCGCGCGAGCTTATTTGGATCTTCGGCATGTTGATCTTCATTGTGCTGATGGCGGAGGCATTCGTGGGTTACGTGCTGCCCTGGGGGCAAATGTCGTATTGGGGTGCGCAAGTCATTATCTCGCTGTTCGGTGCGATCCCGGTTGTGGGAGAAGATATCGTCACCTGGATTCGTGGCGATTACTTGATCTCGGGCATCACCCTGAACCGATTCTTTGCACTGCATGTGGTAGCGCTGCCGATCGTGCTTCTGGCGCTAGTTGTGCTGCATATTCTGGCGTTGCACGAGGTGGGCTCTAACAACCCAGACGGTATCGAGATCAAGAAGAATAAGGGGCCGGATGGTGTGCCTCTGGATGGCATCAAGTTTCATCCCTACTACTCGGTGCACGACATCCAGGGTATCGCGGTGTTTCTGTTTTTCTTCTGTGGCGTTATCTTTTTCGCGCCAGAAATGTGGGGATATTTTCTAGAGTTCGCGAACTTTGAAGAGGCGAACGGACTCAAGACGCCCGCTCATATTGCCCCGGTTTGGTACTTCACGCCCTTTTACTCCGTGTTGCGCGCTGTCCCGGATAAATTCTGGGGCTTTGTGTTCTTCGCTATTTCTGTGGTGATTCCTTTTGCGTTGCCGTGGTTGGATCGTAATCCGGTCCGCTCGTGGCGTTATCGCGGGATGTTGAACCGCATCATGCTGCTGTTATTTGTCGCGTCTTTCATCATCCTCGGTGTTCTGGGCGTCAAATCCCCGACCCCCGAGAGAACCGTGCTGGCACAGATTTGCACGGTCTTCTACTTTTTCTTTTTCCTGGCGATGCCCTGGTGGTCGCGCATGGATCGCACCAAGCCTGAACCCGAACGCGTCACGATGGACGGCGGCATGGGCTTTTGGAAAAGCGTGGGCACCCTGATTATCATCGGTGCGATGGCGTTTTTACCGCTGAAGGTGGTGGGTGCCGAATCTGCTTATGACTGCGGTACGATTCCCTGCGACGCATTCGAAGCAGACGCGACGGATAAGCCCTCACTGCAGCGCGGCGCTGCCCTCTATGCGAATTACTGCATGGGATGCCATTCACTTCAGTATTCTCGACACAATCGCGTCGCCCGCGATTTGGGCATTCCCGAGGACTTGTACAAAGGCAATCTGGTTTTTGACCCCGAAATCAAGCTGGGTTCCCTGATGTCCAACAGCATGAACAAGGCCGATGCCAAAGTTTGGTTTGGCGCCACGCCTCCGGATCTCACGCTGATCTCCCGGGCGAGACAGCCCGAGTGGCTGTACACGTACCTGCGTGCGTTTTACCAGGACGATCTGCGACCCTACGGCGTGAACAACCGCGTTTATCCGAATGTCGGCATGCCCCACGTTTTGATGGAATTACAGGGGATGTCCGCGTGTAGCGATGCATCGGGCGCGCCCGCGGCCAAGGCCGAGACATGCCAAACTCTTGAGGTGGCGACGACCGGCGCGATGTCAACCGAGCAGTTCGACGGGGCCATGTATGACCTCGTGAACTTTCTGGCTTATACCGCTGAGCCCTATAAGACTGATCGCCTCAGAATCGGCACCTACGTGCTGCTTTTCCTGATTGTCTTCTTCATTTTTGCGTGGTTGCTCAACCGCGAATACTGGAAAGACGTGCATTAACAGCGCTAATTGCCACGGGGGGGCATTTTTCGCCCCCTTTTGAGTGGTAAACTAGGTCACCCTGCAGCCAGTAGATCTCATAATGTCAGATGATGCTTCCGGGATCGTTTCAAAGCGATCCTCTATGACGTTGTTTTCGGACAACACCAGCCACTATAGCCACCGGGTTCGGCTCGTTCTGGCAGAAAAAGGCGTTGCGGTCGAGCTCGTTGAATCGGAAACGGGTGCGGTACCCGCTGAGCTGGGAGACTTGAATCCCTATAACAGCATGCCGACGCTGGTTGATAGAGAGCTGGTGCTATACGAGTCAAAGGTAATGATGGAGTACCTCGATGAGCGCTTCCCTCATCCGCCTTTGTTGCCTGTCTATCCGGTTGCCCGGGCCGAAAGTCGACTGTTTGTCTATCGAATAGAGCGTGACTGGGCGGCGCTGGTCGATGCAATCCAGTCCTCTCGTAGCGATAATGTGGTCAAAAAATCGGTCAAAGAACTCAAGGAAAGCCTCGTTGCTGTAGCGCCCATCTTTTCCGAGAAGCCGTTTTTCATGAGTGACGAATTCTCGCTCGTTGATTGCTGCGTTGCCCCCATCCTTTGGCGACTTCCCGCACTCGGGGTAGATATTCGCCCGAGCAAGCAGTCCAAGCCCCTGTTCGCGTACATGGACAGGCTCTTCAGCCGTGAAGCCTTCCAGGAGAGTCTCTCGGTGCAGGAGCGGGAGATGCGCCCCTAGGCGTAAGGCCATTGAAATCCAGTCGTCCCTATATTATCCGGGCCATTTATGAGTGGATTGTGGACAATGACTGTACGCCCCATCTGCTGGTGGATGTCAACCAAGATGGCGTCGATGTGCCACAGGCCTATGTGACTGACGGTCAGATCGTACTCAACATTTCACCGAGTGCTGTTATCGGTTTGGAGATGGGTAACGAGCTGATTTTCTTCAACGGTCGCTTTGGCGGCGTCGCCACCGACATTACAGTGCCTATTCATTCAATACTTGGCATTTACGCCCGAGAGAATGGGCAAGGCATGGTATTTGAGTCAGCAGAAGCACCCGACGAGCCGCCTGAGCCACCCGCAGGCAGCCGCGGACGTCCATCCCTGAAAGTCGTCAAATAGCCGGGGCAGGAATAATCTCAAAGAGTTGAACAACGCGCTCGGCACTGCTCACTTCGGCAGCCTCGAGCGCGACGCGATCAGCCTCATCAGCAGTCACCAAACCCATCAGATAGACCACGCTGTTTTCTGTCAGTACCTTAACGCGCAAGCCCGGCGTGTCAGAGCTGGCGAGGAGTTTCGACTTTACTTGTGCGGTGATCCAGCTGTCGTTCGTCCGCGTGCCCGCCGAGGTCGCCGGACCCACCTCGAGTTCATTGTAGATCCGTCTCACATCGTCGAGCTCGCGCACTACATCGGTCGCGCGTTGTTTGAGTGATTCTGCGGGAACCTGCCCAGCGAGCAGAACGAATCCGTTGTAAGAAACGATGCTGAGGTGCGCCGCATCATAGCCCTCGTCTGCGGCGTTGATATTTATGATGGCTTTGGTCTCGATGGTTTCATCGGCGAGCTGCCGTGCGTAGGTGCGCTCCCCCGGATCCTCGCTTATTGGCCCCGCACCTGCGCTGGACATAATGGCGCCGCATCCACTCAATACCAGGTTAAGCATGACCATCAGTAGCAAACCGCTGAGCTGTCTCATGAACTAGTCCTCCAAAGGGCCGAATGTGTGAATTTCTATCAGTCTGGCGAGACACACCGCCAGCGTATGGTTGAGCGTCAGGCGCGCCTCCAGCGAATCGTCAGCTGGATACAGGCTCAGACCTGGCCCCCGGTGACCGAGCCACACCGGCGTGACCTGCCGTTGTTGGGTGGCCGTCACAAGCTGTTGGATCTGCGAGGGACCCAGTGTCGAGGCGAAGACCACGGCCACGTCTCCGGATTGGCCCAGCGCCTGCAACTGTTGGCTGACCCAGTGTGCGCCGGTATCCACAGACTCGATGTGATGCTCTGTTAGCTCGACGACGGGCAGACTAGGCCGCTCCCGCAGGATTCCCCGCTGCAGCAGGCTCGCAAGTGCTATGGCGCTGGCGCAATCGGCGCCCAGTCCAATGCTGAATAATTTACGGTCCTCGAGGATCGCCGCAGCAGAAAGTTCCGCGGCCTCCCCGACGATCTCTGCGATGATATCGACTGCGAGGCTGGTCGTTTCCAGGTGTCGCTGAAAAAAGTTGGCGATGAGTGGGTAAGCATCCACGATTGTGTCATTTGCACCTTGCTTGTCGACGTTACTCGAAAGCCGCGCGTATCCAGCGCGGCGATGTGCCCGATTGACGGGCATCATAAGCGATTACGTCAAAGCGGCAAGGGTAGTCTGACCAGGTAGGATTGGCATGGAGAAACGCGGCGGCACACTGTGTAATGCGATGCTGCTTCCGAGGCCCCACCGTCGCTGCGGCATCACCGAAGCGACCTGCGCCGCGATACCGCACCTCGATAAACACCAGTTGTGTATGGTCGCGCATGACTAAGTCGATTTCTCCGCAGCCGACGCGGAAATTTCGGGCTACCAATGAAAGGCCGCGACCCGTCAGAAATCGCTCTGCGTGACGTTCCCACTGCTGTCCACGACTGTGCAAGGTGATCTATCCGAAGCGAGATCGCTCTAGGGTATCTGATACCGACGCAAGACTCCGCCATCAAAAGTGGCCATCTCCAGTGCCCGCTCAATCGCGCCGTTTTCTTTTCGACGCAGCACCCCAGTCTTGCCGCGGACGAACCACTGTTCGGTCATCGCCGATTGACGCCAATGCTGTGCGAGAGTGACTGCGTCACTGCCAAGGGCTCGCAAGCGGGACAGGCGGTCTGGCGAGTAGGGCGGCAGCATGGCCGGGATCTCAGCAAAAATGACCTCGTTGAGATCGCGATTGCGGGTATCTGTGATGCCGTCATTAATGGCCGAGGTAGCGAAGACCATCGCATTTCCGCTCATATGGAACACCAACAGTGGCCGCCATGTTCGCGCGGTGTCTGGATCGGGCGCGAGCATGAAAATACACTCAAAGTCACTGCGGCCCCTGCCGCGCGCATCCACCGGCACGTCGAAGGCCTGCTCAACTGATCGGATACGTGCATCGCTCGATCCTGACCCTAGCAGCTTGCCCATGGCGTCATTGGTGGCTTCGGGCGCCTCGACCACGAGTTTGCCGCGCACGGTGCCGCCATGAAGTTGCCAGCGCGATTCAAATGCATCGCTCAGCCTGATGCCCCGCTCGCTGCCTGACGCAATCACGATAGCGTTGCGACACGCGCGGCCAAACGCTAAGTCGGCGATTTGTTTGGCCTCATCCTCAGGGGCGAGGCTCAGGCTCGTCCATGTCTCGGGCATCTTTGTTGGTGCGTTATCCGTTTGGTTTAGAACAATAGTGGGCACGGGGAAGCGGCGCCGCGCAGCGACTTCGGCGACTTGGGACTTCGTTAGCGGACCGATCACCAGCTCTGCGCCCGCCGCCAACGCATCCTCGTATGCCATATCTGCATTCGCGGAGCGGGCCGCGTCCAGCGCCATGAGTTGCGGCCGGGAAGCGGGATCCGGATATTGTGAATAAAGTCCCTCGATGGCACCGGCCATGACCGCTTCTCCGGCGGTTCCCAGTGGGCCTTGCAGGGGGAGCAGCAATACAATCTTCTCGGGCGCCGGCGTTTCCAGCCAGACTAAAAGGTGGCGAGGTGGTGTGGGGTAACGGGGGATATTGTTCGCGCGCTCACGCCACTGCTCTAAGGCGCGATTGCCGCTTCGATAAGCGACTTGCATTTCGAGCCAGGACCGCCAATCGGGGTCGCTGTTGACCCGTAGCTGATCGCGTAAGGATGCATCTGTGAGGTGAATCAGGTGTCCAAATAAGCGCTCGCCTAAGGCGCTCTGCTCGGCTTTTGTTTCCGCAATCTGCGCTAACGCAAAAACTGCCTGTGCTGCACCCAGCCAGTCTGCGGCAAGCGCCGCCTGATACTCCCGCTCATGGAGGACAAATTCGGCGGCGGCAGAGTTTTCCGCCTCAAGCGCGCGCAGCAGTTCCTGTGTTAACAGGGTATCCCCGGCAAACCAAGCCAATCGACTGTCCACGGCGACCAAGGTCGAGGCCGCAGCACCTTCAGTCAGCGCCAGATTGCGCTGATGCCGGGCGACGAGCAGGGAGTCGGTGCGCGCGAGTTCGGCAATGTGGTTGATCAACGGATAATCGAGTGCCTCCCCTTCAACGGGGAGGGGTTTGGTATCGGTTGTGTCCGTGGCCCGCTCTGGAGTCCGGGAGCCCGACGGCGCGGTGGCGCAGCTGGCGATCAGTGTCAGCAAGGCAATGCCGTAGCAAAAGCGCAAAAATCTGGGGCCGTGAATTCGCTGGCGAGTGGTAAGCAGGTGACCGGGGAAGCACATCGGGGCAGTATAGACCCTAGTGGACCGCGATGGTCCGAGAGGGAGTTCAATTTGTGTCTGCATGCTTGTATGTCGTTGCCACCCCGATCGGTCACTTAGGTGATATGACGGCCAGGGCGATCGAAACGCTGCGGGGTGTTGATCTGGTGGCGGCAGAGGACACGAGACACTCGGCAAATCTCCTGCGTCACTTCGACATCGCCACTCCGTTGGTGAGTTATCACGACCACAGTGACGACAGCGATTTGCGAAAGTTGGTTGCGCAGCTGGAGTCTGGCGCGAGCCTGGCACTGATTTCGGATGCAGGGACGCCGCTGGTTTCTGATCCCGGGTACCGACTGGTCGCGGCATGCCACAGTCTGGGTATTCCCGTGGTCCCCATCCCGGGGCCGAGTGCGCCGATTGCGGCGCTCAGTGCTTCAGGCCTGCCGACAGATCGATTTCACTTCGAGGGCTTTCTTCCGGCCAAATCCGGGCAGCGCCTCACGCGGCTCGAGGCGCTCCAGATGTTGGAGACAACGCTCATATTTTTTGAATCGCCCAAGCGCTTGCTGGCCTCGCTCGCCGATATGCTGGCCGTGCTGGGCGATCGAGAGGCCGCCCTGTGTCGTGAGTTGACCAAGGCGCACGAGACTGTTCGACGTCACCCGCTCTCGACGTTACACGCGTTTGTGGAGCAGGACGCGAATCAGCAGCGCGGTGAGGTGGTTTTGATAGTCGGAGGTGCCGATGCCCGGGTCCGTGAAATAGCGCCTGAAACCGTCAAGTTATTAAAGCGGCTCGCGGTCGAGCTGCCGCCGCGGCGCGCTGCGGCGGTGGTTGCGGAGGTCAGCGGCGCGCGGGCGCGTGATCTTTATCAACTGCTTTTGTCCGAGGACTAGGGCGCGGGATGTTGCGGGGTGGCGCCTGAGTCGTTACCCTTCGCGCCGAGTCAATCAGACGATCGCTGTCGTTTATCGATAGAGGAAAGTCCGGGCTCCACTGGGTCAGGGCGCCAGGTAACGCCTGGGGGATGCGAGTCCACGGAAAGTGCAGCAGAAAGGAAACCGCCTGTTCGCAGGTAAGGGTGAAAAGGTGCGGTAAGAGCGCACCGCGCGA
>CAYQUE010000013.1:0-3542 GCA_964420615.1 uncultured Alteromonadaceae bacterium
TACTGGTCGCCCAGATTCCCTGAGTGCTGGCGCGGTCCGACCATATCGGGCCGAATAGGCGTCACGTTCTCCGCTTCGAGGGCCTTGCGGATCCGCTTGCCAACCCTGCCTTGCTTCACCCAAACGTAGTCATGGCGGGGCTCGTGGCCGGAAAACCCAATCACGTGTTCGGTGAGAATCCGCGTCACATCATTGAGATCCATTTCTGCGCAAGCCCGCAGCAATCGATGCGCGGCATCTTCAATGAAGTCAAAGTCAAACGACTCCTCTTCCGCGCGCATGATCATGGGATGACCGGTACCCGTAACGGAGGTACCCAGCAACAGCTCTTCATGCAGTTTTTCGCCCGGACGCAACCCGATGTATTCGAGGTCAATGTGTTCGCCGAACATGTTGTCCCGCTCGACGTCATAACCGCTCAAACGAATCATTCGTTCTGCCAATTCGACGATCCTGACCGGCTCACCCATATCCAGCACAAAAACATCACCACCGGTGCCGAGGGCCCCTGCCTGCAACACCAGCTGGGCCGCTTCCCGGATACTCATAAAGTAACGCGAGACTTCGGGATGCGTGACCGTCACGGGCCCCCCGCTTCCGATTTGCTCTCTGAACAGCGGTACCACCGAGCCGGACGATCCCAATACATTACCGAAACGCACAATGCAGAAACGCGTTTTGGTTTCGATCTGCGACAGCCCCTGGAGAATCAATTCCGCAAAGCGCTTAGACGCGCCCATGACGTTAGTCGGCCGCACCGCCTTGTCCGTGGATACCAGCACAAAGGTATCGACCCCTGCGCGGTGCGCCGCCCACGCCGCACTCCACGTGCCATGCACATTATTTGCAACGCCTTCGGCGACGTTGTACTCCACCATCGGCACATGCTTGTAGGCCGCGGCGTGATACACCGTATCGACAGCAAAAGTTCTAAAGATCGACTCAAGGCGCTGTTCGTCTCGCACGCTGCCCAGCAAGGTCACCACAGGAAATCGGAGGCCCTGCTTCTGGCACAAGCTTTTGATTTCGCGATCGACGCTGTACAGCGCAAACTCGGAGATATCCAACAGGATTAACTCTTTGGGCGATGAGGCCAGAATCTGCCGGCACAACTCCGAGCCGATGCTACCCCCAGCCCCAGTGACCATCACGACTTTGTCGGTAATGCAGCGATCAATCAGCTCAGGATGCGGTGGGACCGGCTCTCTGCCTAACAGGTCATCCAAATCCACATCCTGAATCTGGTTGACGATCGCATTGCCGGAGATGAGCTCGGAGATTTTGGGGATGGTCCGCACTCTCACCGGCAAACCGACGAGAGAATTAATAATGGCGCGTCTTCGCTCCTGTGATGCCGAGGGAATCGCAAGCAGGACCTGCCGAACCGCGTGCTCTTCTACCAGACCGGGTAACTCCTCTGGCCCTAATACGAGCCGGCCATTGATAACCGTCTCGTGTAATGCGGGATTATCATCAATGAACGCGACAACCCGGTGATCAGTGCCATGATTCAGCGCATTTAACAGCTGCCTGCCCGACTCCCCAGCACCATAAATGATGACTCTGCGTGCGTCGGTGAGTGAGTTGACCTGATGCCAGCCGCGGGATATCAGCCGCAGGCCGCCAACACCGACAAAAAGCAACAGCCAGTAAACCAACATGGCCGTCTTGGGCATCGTGGCCGAGGTGAACAGAATGGCGGCGCCCAAGACCAAAGCTGAAAAGCTGACGGCTTTAACGAGGTCCCAGACCGCTTGCTGGCCCATGTAGCGAATGACCGATCGGTAAAGTCCCTGGGCTGAAAAGATGGTGGCGGTTGCACCGAGTAACAGAAGCAACGCCCATACTGGCAGGGCGGATAGGGGCGCGTTTTGTTGATCAGCGCCAATTGACGCAGCTCCAAAATAGGCACCTAAGACAACCAGCAGGTCCGCGATCAACCAGCCGGAAAATCGAAACGCAGGGGGCAATGTGCGTCGTGCAAACATCCAGATGACTGCGGAGAGGGATTGGCTTCCCATCGCGCTGAGTCGCGACGCCATCTTCTTAACCATGCACACCTTTACCGCGCCACTGATAACTCAAGGCGACGCTGGCTATGAGAAAGGGGAGAGTTTACGCCCTCGATCGGGCGTATACCACCGCCGCAAGTGACGGAATGGCTGATAAAAGTACCAGAAGTGGGGGGAATAGCGCGCTACTAACAACCGTCACTGCGAGCGGAAACTGCCATGCGACCTGCATCCCCATCAAGCCGAGAGTCACGGGCAAAGCGCCACCCATCTTGAGGGCCAGCCGCTGATAGGCATGATCCCGATGCGCCACGTGGGGTGGCTCTCCCGCCAGCAGGCGTAAGGTCAGCGTCAGACCCGTATCAACCAGAAAAGGCATCATCAAAATGAGCCAGACCCAGCCCAATTGAACGTCAATATTGAGACCGAGCAGGCCCAGCGCAGCCAGAAAATAACCCAGTGGTATCGCGCCAGCATCTCCCATGAATACCCTGGCCGGGGGCCAGTTAAACCACAGCAAGGGCATGCAACTCGCAAAAAGCACTGCACACCAGAGCATTAATGTCGCAGCCTCGAAAGGACCCACAGCCGCGATGATGCCTAGCCCTACCGCGACACATAGCGCTTGCACCACAGCAACTCCGTCCGCACCATCCATAAAGTTGTAGAGGTTCATGCACCAAGCAACCGCTACCGCCGCGAGCACGATCGACAGGCTGACGATGGCATAGTCAGTCAAAAGAATCCTCGCCAGTATCAGGCCCGCAAGCAGATAACAGATGAATCTGATTGAGCTGGAAAGGCCCCAGCGATCATCGGCAAGCCCCATCGCCGTGAGACCCATCAGCACCGTAGCGAGGATGCCAGCACCAGGAAAAGACGCAGTCAGGGCGAGATACAGCGCTATGAGGGTAACAGGCACCACTCCCGCCCCCACCACCGTAGGCGTTCCGTGCAAGCTTCGATCATTGGGGTGATCCACCAAACCCAGTGCCGGTGCATATCGAACAAAACCCCACAGCCCGGCCGTCGATAAAATCACCATGAGTCCGATCAGCATCACAGGCGCGCCTCGGTGTTAACGCAAGTTTCGAGCGTCGACTGAGGCTGCCAGCCGGTGATGCGCGGCAAGTCGCCGCACCACTGCACCGTCGACAACGTCTCCCAGGAATGACCCGGCGGTAGATCGCTCCACCAATCGAGCGCACTGCCGGCGAGCCGCATGGCCCATCGCGGCGGCGCGGGGAAATAAAAGCGGGGGAGGAACGCGCGCGCGATGCGCCGCGCGGAGTACCTCTCGCCATCCGTCGCGGCGATCACTGATTGACCCACGGTCTGCCCGCAATCGCCGCGAATGCACCCTTCGATCAACGCCAGCAGGTCCGACCGACCCATCAAGCTGCGTTGACCCACATCAGGCAACAAGATCGGACATCGACGCAGCAAGCTGGCAATACGCCGTAAATTGGCCGTGAGCTCAGTATCGTAGATCAAGCCAGGCCGGATAATGGACAGACGCATATCGCTGCC
>CAYQUE010000013.1:3642-11635 GCA_964420615.1 uncultured Alteromonadaceae bacterium
TGTGCCACACCGGCGCAGTGAACAACCGTAGAGACACCCTCGAACAGGTCCAGAAAATCCGCATCCGGATTCGCAAAATCCGCGGACAGCCACTCCGTTGCAGCGGCTTGGGGAGGCTGAGAGAGTTGGGGGGCTCGGCGCCCCAGCACTCTGACCCGCATGTCCTTACGAATCAGCGCGTCAAGTAACGCCGAGCCCAAATAGCCAGTGGCGCCCGTTATGACTAACAAAGCGCCCCGCTCCCGAGGGCTTTACTGCAACAAAATAACGTCACGATTTTTTTCTACCGTGCCGGCACCGATGCCTTTCACCTCTGCGAGCTCTTCAATACTCTCGAAGGGACCGTGTGCTTCCCGGTACTCTACAATCCGGAACGCCTTGGCCATGCCGACGCCCGTCAAAGCTTCAGCCAGCACCTCAGCGCTCGCAAGATTGATATTGACTGCCTCGCCACCGAGCGCTGTCGAGGGGTTTACCGCCAGTAGCGACGCCGCAAGTACCAACAGACCCGCACCGAGTAGCGCCCGAAACGAACGGTGTGCCCGCCCCGCAGCAGTCGCGCCCTGTTGTTTCCAAGGGGCTAGTTCAAACATGAGATTGTTCATCATCACTTCTCCACAATTTCGAAAAATCACCTCTGGGATGAGGCTCAGACTCATTGTGAAAGGTTGAATCTGTGACAAGCAGATCATGGAGCAGTTCGATCGTTTAATGGTCAGAAAAGGCTTCTAGGGACGCCAGCATATCGGCAACGGTGGCGGCGGGATCAACGGCACCGGTGATCGGGCGTCCCACCACCAGATGCGTCGCACCGGCTCGCACTGCATCAACCGGTGTCACCACCCTTTTCTGGTCTCCAGTGGCATCTCCGGGTTGACGAATACCCGGCGTGACCAAATAAAATCCGTGACGCTGGCGTTGGGAGAGGACTGTGGCTTCGGCCGCCGAACACACCACACCATCCAGTCCCGACGATTCGACTAACGCCGCCAACTGGCAAACACGATCGATAGGCTCTACGTCCCAGTCGAGCTCCGCGAGATCATCGCGCGCCATGCTGGTCAGGACGGTCACCGCCACCAGAATCGGCGGATTCTGAAAAGCGGAAAGCGCCTCTTTTGCCGCGCGCATCATGCGCGATCCCCCCACGGCATGGACGTTGACCATCCACACGCCCAACTCCGCCGCAGCAGTCACTGCCTGCGCAACCGTATTGGGTATATCGTGAAATTTGAGGTCCAGAAATATCTCGAAACCCTGGTCCTGCAGAGCGCGCACCACATCTGGCCCAGCGATGGTAAAGAGCTGCTTGCCAACTTTTAAGCGCACCTGCCGCGGATCCAGACGTGATGCAAGGTCAAGCGCCGCTGCGGCTGAGGGAAAGTCGAGAGCGACAATGATTCTGGGGTCAGCGTCAGTCATGCGCTTGCTCCAGCACTGACCCTAGATAATCGCTGGAATCCCAATGGCGGCATCCAGGGCAATGCCAGTGCCGAGATTTTCCGGTAAATCCACAGTGAGAGCAGCGATAACCCAAATCCGCGGCGGAGAGGCTCTCCATCACTTGACGTTCAGGCCCCGCGGTATCTTCACTCATCGCTCCGAGCAACAGCGCGGTCGCAACCGGCGCCGAAGGGTGCGCTGTTAATGTGCCGCGCAAAAACTGCTCGGCACTTTCTGGGCCCTCTTGCCGATCAAGCTCAGCCGCGAGAGCAAGCGCTAACAATGCCGTGGGTTGTGTCTCGTAATAATGTCGGAGGCTGACGATCAACGACCCGGGATCACCCTCTGCTTGACAGATGTCGACCAAGAGCTCCAGTAGGTCGGGCGTACAGCGATGACCACTCGCCACGATGGCGTCGATATGACCCCGTGCCGCCAAGACGTTGCCTTCATGCAATTCCAGCTGGGCAAGTCCCACGCGCGCGCGCAGCGCGTCATGGTTGTCGCGTGTGGCGTCGAGGTAATGTTGCCGTGCGGCACCCACATCGCCCGCCTGTGCAGCGACTTCCGCCTGCTCGCAAAAGTAGTGGCTGCGCAAAACCGCTGCAGACTGTCCCTGCCCCGATGCGGCCTGCCCACCATGACTCGCCGTTTCGATGAGGGCTTCAGACACCGTCACTGCCGCCGGCCAGTCGCGCTGAGCTTCGTAAACCTCCAGCAAATGGCGCTGCGCAGTCGCACGCAAATCATCCGACTGTGAAGCAAGATCGATGAGCAGTTGCTCGGCGCGATCGTGTAAGCCAGCCGCAATAAAATCTCTGGCCAGCTCGAGATGGGACTGGTGCAACTGCACGGTGGTCAAATGTGAGCGCGTCAACAAGCTCTGGTGAATCCGAATCGCTCTGTCAACCTCACCCCGCTTTCTCAATACGCTACCGAGGGCAATGTGAGTGTCCAGCGTCTCTTCATTCACCTCCAGTGCCTCGGTAAATGCATCAACGGCACCCTGCTCCTCGCCATCGAGCAGAAAATTGAAGCCGCGATAATACTGAGAAGGCAACTGTGTGCGCTCGGCGCTACTAATGCGTAACCCTCCCCGCCCCAGCGTCCAACCGGAAGCCACTGCCAGCACCAAAAGCACCAGCAGTAACGCGTTATTAAAGATCATTGCCTGACACCTTCTGCGCCTCTGACATCAGGCGATCTCGCTGCTTGCGAAGGCTGCGAATGGTGGCCGCACGACGCAGCGATAGCAAGGCACCCGCGGAAAGGCCCAGCAGCACACCGAGTGCGAGCGCGACTAAAATCCAGATAGCAACGGCTTGCTCGGGCAATTGAAAAAATAACAGATCCAGCGGCACTCGCTGCATGTTCTGCAGCGCAAACATACCGCCCGCCGCGACGGCGGCAACCAGCGTTAACAGGGCGAGCCCTCGGCTCAGGAAGCGCACAGTCAGAAACCAGACTTGACCGCCCGGTTCACTCTGTCTCTCAGTTCCTTACCGGGCTTGAAGTGAGGGACATATTTTCCTCGCAGTGCCACCGCATCGCCCGTCCGAGGATTCCTTCCCTGTCTCGGTTCTCGATAGTGCAATGAGAAGCTACCAAACCCACGAATTTCAATCCGCTCCCCGGACGACAGGGTTTCTGCCATGTGATCGATCAGCAACTTGACCGCCAACTCCACATCCTTCGTGCTGAGCTGGCTTTGCCCATCAGACATCAATTCAATCAATTCACTGCGTGTCATCAATTCGCTCCACAGTCATCGAGGACTATTCTGGCCGACACCGACTTTGTTAGCAACTTCTTCATTTTCATACGCTTTTTAATGTCCTGACGGCTGAGTATTGGCCAAAAAAAAGGCCGGCAAACGCCGGCCTTCTCACAGAGAGCCCTTTACTGATCTTCCATCTGGGCCTTAATCAAGTCACCGATAGTTCCCGGTGAAGACGCGTCATCCTGCTCATTCAGAGAGGCAACAGCTTCTTTCTCGTCGTCCATATCTTTGGCTTTGATAGAGAGCCCCAGAGCGCGGTTCTTGCGATCCACGTTGATGACTTTAGCCTCAACGCTGTCGCCAACGCTCAGGACCGCGCGGGCATCGTCGACGCGATCAACGCTGATGTCACCCGCCTTCAGGTACCCATCGACTTCGTCCGAGAGCTTGATGGTCGCGCCCTTCGCGTCCACCTCGGTCACCGTTCCGGTCACCAGACTACCGCGGTCATTGTCGCTGACATACAGCGTGAAGGCATCTTCCTCCAGTTGCTTGATCCCCAGAGAAATTCGCTCTCTCTCAGGGTCAATCGACAAGATCACAGTCTCGATTTCATCGCCTTTCTTGTAATTGCGAACGGCTTCCTCACCAGTCTCGTTCCAGCTGATGTCACTCAGATGCACGAGACCGTCAATGTTGCCGTCAAGGCCAATGAAGATACCAAAGTCGGTAATGGACTTGATGCTGCCCGAGATCTTGTCGCCCTTGGCGTGATCGGCAGCAAACGCATCCCAGGGGTTCTGGGTGCACTGCTTGATGCCCAAAGAGATGCGTCGTCGGTCTTCGTCAATATCGAGGACCATGACTTCAACTTCGTCACCCAGCTGAACAATCTTTGAGGGATGAACGTTCTTGTTCGTCCAATCCATCTCGGACACGTGAACCAGACCTTCTACACCTTCTTCGATTTCGGCAAAACAGCCATAGTCGGTGAGGTTGGTGACCTTCGCCACGCAGCGGGCGCCCTCAGGATAACGCCCGGTGATCTGCACCCACGGATCTTCACCCAGCTGCTTCAGGCCCAGCGAAACCCGATTGCGCTCGCGGTCAAATTTGAGGATTTTGACGTCCATCTCCTGACCCACTTCGACAATCTCACTGGGGTGCTTGATACGCTTCCAAGCCATATCCGTGATATGCAGCAAGCCGTCTACACCACCGAGATCAACAAAGGCGCCGTAATCCGTGAGGTTCTTCACCACACCCTTGACAGACTGACCTTCCTGCAAGCTCTGCATCAACTCTTCGCGCTCGGCACTGTTCGCCGATTCCATAACCGCACGGCGCGATACCACGACGTTGTTGCGCTTTTGGTCGAGCTTGATGACTTTAAACTCCAGCTCTTTGCCTTCCAGATGGGTGGTCTCGCGGATGGGGCGCACGTCGATTAACGATCCCGGCAGGAAGGCGCGAATCGAATCGATGTCGACGGTAAACCCGCCTTTCACCTTACCGTTAATCACACCCATCACCACTTCATCGGCAACGTGTGCCGCTTCAAGGCCTTTCCAGGCCTCGGCGCGCTTGGCCTTCTCGCGAGACAGTTTGGTCTCACCAAAACCGTCTTCTACGGTCTCCAGCGCGACCTGCACTTCATCACCAACGCTTAGACTGCACTCGCCGTTGGCATTAATAAATTGATCGAGAGGTATGACTCCCTCTGACTTCAAGCCCGCGTGCACGGTGACCCATTCGTTATCAATATCAATGACAACACCCGTGACAATAGCACCGGGCTCCATATCAACGGTTTGCAGGCTTTCTTCAAATAGTTCGGCGAAGGATTCGCTCATGATGTTATTCCTGATGATCGGAGCCGCAGCCCCTTCCGGCTTCCAGACCCAGCCGGGCTTGTTATCCTGAGACGTCGGCGGGGTCTAGCCGTTACTCCGATGTCTCGCTCTCTATGCCTCTGGAGGCGACGTGTTGCAACGCCAGCTCAAGCACCTCATGTGCCGACAGCGCAGTGCTATCGATCACAACGGCGTCTTCCGCCGGGCGCAATGGCGACACGGCGCGGGCTTCATCTCTTGCATCCCGTGCCTGAATGTCCTCCAAGAGGCGCGCGAGGGTATCACTCCCCTCTTGGCCCTGCAACTGATGAAACCGCCGTTGGGCGCGAGCTTCCGGGCTGGCCGTCAGAAAAAGTTTCAATTCAGCGTCAGGGAATACAACGGTGCCCATATCCCGCCCATCGGCGATGAGGCCCGGCGGACGGGCCATTTTTTGTTGCCTGCTGAGCAACGCAGTGCGGACCTCTGGCAGTGCGGCGACGATGGACGCCCCACGTCCCCCCTCCTCGGAGCGCACCGCGCTCGTGACGTTCTGCCCCTCCAGCAACACCAAGACGCCAACATCGCTGGGCTGAAACGCGACGTCGAGCTCGCGCGCGACAGCCGCCACCGCGGACTCATCCTCCAGCGGCACACCTTTTTGTTGACTCGCGAAGCCGACCACTCGATAAAGGGCGCCGCTGTCCAGCAGGTGCCAGCCGAGCTGGGCTGCCAATGACTGACTCAGCGTGCCCTTGCCGGCGCCACTGGGTCCATCGATGCAAATCACGGGAGACGCGCGAGTCATTCTTCGGCGACTTCGAGCCTCAGCCCGGTTTGCACGGCTAATTCAGCGAAACCCGGGAACGAGGTGACAACGTGTGCGCAGTCGCTAACCTTGATTCGGTCCGACGCGCGCAATGCTGCCATCGAAAAACTCATCGCAATGCGATGGTCGTAGTGCGTGGCAATGACACCCCCACTCGGCTCACCGCCAACGACTTCAATCCCGTCGGGTTGCACGCGATTGGTGATGCCCAGCTGGTTCAAGCCATCGGCCATGCTGGCAATGCGATCACTTTCCTTGACCCGCAGCTCCTCTGCGCCACGCAGTACCGTCACGCCCTCCGCGCACGCAGCCGCTACGAGAATGACGGGGAGCTCATCGATTGCCAGAGGAACCTCCTCTATCGGTATTTCAATACCTCTCAGCGGCGCATAGCGAACGCGGATATCGGCAACTGGCTCACCCCCAACACTTCGTTCACTCATGATTTCGATATCCGCTCCCATCTCGCGCAGAATCGTGATCACGCCGTCCCGCGTTGGATTGACGCCAACGTGCTCAAGTATCAAATCAGATCCGGGCGCGATAGACGCGCCAACGAGAAAAAACGCTGCAGAGGAGATATCAGCGGGAATATCAATATCGGTAGCGGTCAATGTGCCGCCGCCTTGCAATTGAATCACTCCATCATCGGTAACAACCGGGTAACCAAAGCCTCTCAGCATTCGCTCGGTGTGATCCCGCGTCGGAGCGGGCTCGGTGACGCTAGTAAGTCCCGAGGCATACAAGCCCGCCAACAGCACGCTGGACTTTACTTGCGCACTCGCAACCGGCATATCGTAGTGGATACCCGTCAGCGCGCGGCCGCCCATCACCTCAAGGGGCGGACGCCCTTCGTGGGAACTGATCAGCGCACCCATTTGCGAGAGCGGCGTAATGACGCGCGCCATGGGCCTACGCAGCAATGATTGATCACCGGTCAGAATGCTGTCGAAGCGCTGCCCAGCCAGCAGGCCGGCCATCAAGCGGATACTGGTACCTGAATTTCCCACATCCATGACGCACTCGGGTGGCGCCAAGCCGTGCAATCCCACCCCGTCGATGGTCAGCTCGCCCGCGACGGGGTCACTGATCGCGACACCCATCTGCCGGAAAGCCGCGAGCGTCGCCAGCGCATCCTCGCCCTGCAAAAACCCGGAAACCGAGGAACGGCCCTCGGCAATCGATCCCAGCATAATGGCGCGGTGAGACATCGATTTGTCCCCTGGCACCCGAATGCGACCGGTCAACTTGCCGCCTGGCTCGAGATAGAAATGCATCAGGAAATGCCTCGATCCGGGTCCGGCATTGGATTCAAAATGGCGTCGTGTTCTCGACGCAGTGCTCTGCATTGAGCGAAGAGCGCTTCAAGTGCCTCACCGTCGCCTTCGGCAATCAACGTCCGCAACTGATCGTGCTGGACCGCCATCGCGTCCATCGCAGTCAAAATTGATTCGCGATTAGTCAGCGCGATATCGCGCCACATCACCGGATCAGAAGCGGCGATTCGCGTCATATCACGAAGCGCGCCGCCGCCGTGCTTCATCGGCGCCAGCTGATCTTCACCCAACATCGCCGTCAGTGCGTAGGCGACCATATGCGGCACGTGGCTACTCGCCGCGAGCGCGGCGTCGTGGTCTGACACTGACATATGCGTGACCCGCGCCCCCGTTAGCGTCCACATGGCCTCGATCGACGCTAACGCCTGCGGAGACGTATCAGCGAGCGGGGTGAGAATAACTTCCCGTCCCTCAAACAAATCGGCTCGCGCCGCATCGACGCCACTATTTTCGCTGCCCGCTATCGGATGCCCTGGCACGAAGTTGGGGTAGTGAGGGAGCGCTTTCGATACCACGTAACCTTTAATGCTGGCGAGATCGGTAATGATGGGGCTGCCGCATTCCAACGCCAGCGCTATTACCTCGGGTAGCAATTGGGCGGTCGCTACCGGGGGGGCGCCAATGACCACAATGTCGGCTTGCGCTACCGTCTCGGAAAGATCCAGAGAGAAGCGATCAATCAAGCCCAGCCCCTGTCCGCGCTCAAGCGAAGGCGCACGCGGTCCCCAGCCGATAATGTCGCCCTGCCACGAAGATTTGCGCAACGCTCCCGCTAAAGAGCCCGAGATGAGGCCCAAACCCAGTAACGCAATGACCGCAGGTTGTTGGCCAG
>CAYQUE010000013.1:11735-32748 GCA_964420615.1 uncultured Alteromonadaceae bacterium
GAGCCCGAGATGAGGCCCAAACCCAGTAACGCAATGACCGCAGGTTGTTGGCCAGGCTCGGTCAAATCGGCGCCCGCGGGTATGAACCCAGTTTCTTTAACATGATGGAGTGCTCTTCGATTTCACCGATCACTTCCGCCATCACGTCGTCGGCCAAATGCCCCTCGCACTCAATGTAAAAGACATAGGTCCATTTCTCGGTTTTCGATGGGCGTGAATCTATGCGAGTCAGGCTGACACCGTTTTCCTCGAAAGGCCTCAACAAACCCAACAGCGCGCCTGGGCGGTTGCGCGCAGACACCAACAGGGAGGTTTTATCGAACCCGCTGGGAGCGACAGTTTCGCGTCCCAAAACCAAAAACCGCGTGGTATTGCTCGAACTGTCTTGAATCGCGCTGGCTACTGGCGCCAGATCGTACAAGCTGGTGGCAAGGTCGCCAGCGATCGCGGCCACAGCACCCTCGCTACTGGCCCTGCGCGCTGCCTCACCATTGCTGGCAACCGCCTCGCGCGGGACATCAGGAAGATGGCTATCGAGCCACTGGCGGCACTGCCCCAGCGCCTGTTCATGGCCTAACACCAAACGGATGGCGTCTAATTCAGCGCCTTTACCCGCGAGCAAATGGTGCACCACGGGCAGCTCTATCTCACCCGTGATCTGCAGTGGCGACTCTAAAAAGCAATCCAGGGTCTGCCCCACCATGCCCTCGGTGGAGTTCTCCACCGGCACGACGCCGTAATCGCAGAGCCGCTCCTCGACCTGCCGAAATACTTTGCGGACGCTTAACTGACTCTGCGGAATTGCGGATTGCCCAAAGTGCTTTAACGCCGCCGCCTGCGAATAAGTACCTTCAGGACCCAAAAAGGCAACCGACAAGGGTTGCTCGAGCGCGAGACAACTCGACATGATTTCACGAAAGATCGCGGCGACCTGATCGCCCGCCAGGGGGCCGGGGTTACGCTCTTGAATCGCCCGCAACACCTGCGCTTCGCGCTCGGGGCGATAAAAAATCGGCGGCCCTGCATTGGATTGCGAGGCACGTAACTTCACCTCCGCTACGTCTTGCGCGCGCCGGGCGCGCTCGCAGATCAGATCAAGTAACTGGGTGTCGATCGCATCGATCCGCTCTCTAATCTCAGCAAGTTGTTTTTCAGGGTCCATACGTCACGGCCTTGCTACGGGCATCATCCGTAGCGCTTCTCAAAATCCTGCATGAATTCGCACAAAGCGTCTACCGACGCCTCCTCGACTGCATTGTATAGGCTTGCGCGCATCCCGCCGACCGACCGATGCCCCTTGAGATTCAGTAGTCGATGGCTCTCCGCTGCTTCCAGAAAAACCTTATCGAGCGCCGCGTCGGCAAGGGTAAAAGGAATGTTCATCAGCGATCGGCTCTCAGCCTCTACGGGATTGCTGTAAAACGGACTGGCATCGATGACACCGTAGAGCTTTCCCGCCTTGCGCCGGTTGATTCGCTCCATCTCGGGCAACCCGCCCAATGACTCCAGCCACTGAAAGACCAAGCCCGCCAAGTAGATCGCGAACGTGGGCGGCGTGTTGTACATGGAGTCGTTCTCCGCCGCGATCTGCCAATTCAGCATTGTGGGGATATCAGCGCGCGCCCGGCCCAACAGTCCGCGGTGGACGATTACCAGGCAGAGTCCGGCGGGTCCAATATTCTTCTGGGCGCCGGCGTACACGACTCCGTATTGATCAATGTCAATCGGTCGCGAGAGCAATGTGGAAGACATGTCGGCTACCAACGGCGCAGCAGCACCCGGGACGAAAGAGAACTCGACACCCCCGATGGTTTCGTTGGGGCAATAGTGCAGATAAGCCGCGTCTGGGCTCTTACGCCAAGTGGCCTCGGGTGGCACCGATGCAAAATTATTCTCGGCGGAGCTGGCTGCGACGTTGACCGACGCATAGCGCTGCCCTTCTGCCAGCGCTTTCTTAGACCATTGGCCGGTCACCACTTGGTCAACCACTTGCCCCGGTTCAGACAGATTCAGCGGCACCGCCGAAAACTGTAGCGAGGCTCCCCCCTGCAGGAATAACACCGCGTACTCATCAGATATGCCCAACAGTCGGCGCAATGCAGCTTCGGCCGCCTCGACAACCGCGACGAACTCTGCGCTGCGGTGGCTGACCTCCATGACGGAGGCGCCGACACCAGACCAATCCAGGAATTCTGCCCTCGCTTGCTCGAGAACGACCGAAGGTAGTGTCGCCGGGCCCGCGCAGAAATTGTGCGCGCGGCTCACTCGCTGACGTCCTCGTCTCCTTGCACATCTGCAGCTGCGATAACGGGGGTATCGACAACGGCCGCGCGCTCAACGTCAGCTGAATCGGCATCATCTTCGGCAATTCGGCTTACGTTCACCAACGCCTCGCCTTCTCGCGTGCGAATAACGCGGACACCTTGCGTATTACGCCCCTGAACACTCACCTCTTCGACACGCGTGCGCACAGCAGTGCCCTGATTCGAAATCAACATGATTTCATCGCCATCCCACACCTGCACCGCCCCCACGAGCGAACCGTTGCGTTCCGAAGTCGTCATCCCGATCACGCCTTTAGTGCCGCGCCCTTTTACGGGGAATTCGCTGGTCTCTGAGCGCTTGCCGTAACCGTTTTCGCTGACCGTCAAAATTTTGCTGCCCGCTTGCGGCACGACCAGCGAGATCAGGTGATGGCCGCTAGCAAGCCGTATCCCACGCACACCACGGGCAGTGCGACCCATCGCTCTTACGGAGGCCTCGGCAAAACGAACCACTTTGCCCTCGCTTGAGAAGAGCATGATGTCCTGGGTGCCGTCCGTCACGGCGGTACCCACTAGCACATCGTCCTCGTCGAGCTCGATCGCACGCAAACCCACGCTTCGCTGTCGAGAGAACAAGCTCATATCGGTCTTTTTCACCGTACCGTTGGCAGTCGCCATAAAAATAAAGTGATTCGTTTCGTAGCCTTCGATCGGCAAAATCGAGGTGATGCGCTCACCTTCGTCGAGGGGCAGCAGGTTAACCATAGGCCTTCCGCGCGCGGTACGACTGGCAAGTGGAATGTGGAAGACCTTGAGCCAATACACCTTGCCGAGATTGGAGAAACACAAAATGGTTGCGTGGGTGCTTGCAATTAACAGGTGCTCAACAAAATCCTCGTCTTTGACCGACGTCGCGCTCTTGCCGGTCCCGCCTCGACGCTGCGCCTGATAATCAGTGAGCGACTGCGTCTTTGCGTAGCCGCCGTGCGAAATCGTCACTACGCGGTCTTCTTCCGTGATCAGATCCTCGACTGTGAGATCGTGCGCGGAATCTGAAATCTGCGTGCGGCGCTCGTCACCGAACTCTTCCACCAGCGCTTCGAGCTCCTCTCGAATCACCTGCTTGAGGCGGTCCGGGTCACCGAGAATATCGAGATAGTCTGCTATCTCTGCAATTTTATCGGCGTATTCCTGCAACAGTTTTTCATGCTCGAGCCCCGTTAAGCGATGCAGGCGCAAATCAAGAATGGCCTGCGCCTGTGCGGGCGACAGGTGGTACTGCCCTTCTCGAACGCCGTACTGCTCGGGAAGATCGTCTGGCCGGCACGCATCAGCACCCGCGCGCTCAAGCATTGCCATAACATCGCCCGGCGCCCAGGCCCGCTCCATCAGACTCTCTCTGGCGTCAGCCGCTGTGGGTGACGCTTTGATCAACTCGATCACGGCGTCGATATTGGCGAGTGCGATTGCCAGCCCTTCGAGCACATGCCCCCGCTCCCGGGCTTTGCGCAGGAGGTATACCGTCCTGCGGGTGACAATTTCCCGACGGTGGCGCACAAATGCCTCAATCATCTGCTTGAGGTTGAGCACCTTCGGCTCGCCGTCGACCAGGGCAACCATGTTGATGCCCACCACCGACTGCAGTTGAGTCTGGGCAAAGAGATTATTCAGAACGACGTCCCCGACCTCACCGCGGCGCAATTCAATCACAACGCGCAAGCCGTCCTTGTCTGACTCATCGCGCAACTCCGATATTCCCTCGAGCTTTTTCTCTTTAACCAGCTCCGCAATGCGCTCGATGAGGCGCGCCTTGTTCAACTGATAGGGGATCTCGTGGATGATGATCGTATCCCGACCTTTGGACTCATCGGTGATGACTTCGGCTTTCGCACGAACGTAGATACGGCCTCGCCCCGTGCGGTACGCCTGTACAATGCCCGCTCGCCCGTTGATCTGCGCACCGGTCGGGAAGTCCGGGCCGGGAATAAATTGCATCAGCTCTTCGATGGTGATGTCAGGGTTCTGCAGTGTTGCCAAGCAGCCAGCGACCACTTCGCGCAGATTATGTGGCGGAATGTTGGTCGCCATCCCCACGGCGATACCCGAGGAACCATTGACCAAGAGGTTAGGGACTCGAGTCGGCAGGACCGCCGGAATTTGCTCCGTACCGTCATAGTTGTCGACGAAGTCAACGGTTTCTTTATCGAGATCCGCCAACAGCGCGTGCGCGATTTTGGCCATGCGGATTTCGGTGTAGCGCATGGCAGCCGCCGAATCACCGTCGATAGAGCCAAAGTTGCCCTGCCCATCCACCAACATATAACGCAACGAGAAATCCTGCGCCATGCGAACAATCGTATCGTAGACCGCCGAGTCACCGTGCGGATGATACTTACCAATGACGTCACCGACGACGCGCGCTGACTTCTTGTAGGGCTTGTTCCAGTCGTTGCTCAGCTCGTTCATGGCAAAGAGCACTCGACGGTGAACAGGTTTCAGTCCGTCTCGGACGTCAGGGAGCGCCCGACCCACGATCACGCTCATCGCGTAATCCATGTAGGACTGTTTCAGCTCATCTTCGATGTTGACCGGGACGATTTCCCGGGCCATTTCCTGGGGATTTTCTGCCATGAGGGTTATTAAACTCAGTGTCCTGACCGGGCGTTTTGCCGCCCGATTTCATAGAGTTGAAGTGTAACAAACAACCCTCAAACGAGCGAGCTTTTGACCCGTTTCAGAAGGCAACGTAGCGGGCCACAGCACGCTATACTGCGTGGCGCAATCAGGAGTCCCGATGGCACAGTTTGATACGATTTTGCACCCCGATTTTGTCGTACCCATGGTGCCGCATCGTCAGGTTTTGCAGGGGGTGAGCGTGGCGTTGAGCGGCGGGCGCGTCGCCGCCCTGCTGCAGCAGTCAGAAGCCCGCGTCGAAATGGCCGCGGAGCACATCGATTTACCTGGTTGTGCACTCATGCCGGGATTGATCAACCTGCACTGCCACGCGGCAATGGCCTTGCTGCGAGGCTATGCCGACGACCTCCCGCTGATGACCTGGCTGCAGCGCTATATTTGGCCGACGGAACGGCAGTTCGTCAGCCCGGAATTTGTCCGTGACGGCTCCGAATTGGCGATTGCTGACCTAGTGCTGGGTGGCACGACAACGCTAGTCGACAACTATTTTTTCCCCGAGATAACCGCCGAGGTCGCCGACGCGGCCGGCCTGCGCGCGCTACTGACGTTTCCTGTGATCGATGTTGAAACCGCGTGGGCACGTGACGCCAATGAATGTATTAACCGGGGTCTTGCCCTGCGCGACCAGTATCGCAATCACGACCGGATTACCATTGGCTTTGGCCCCCACTCGACGTACATGGTCAGCGAGCAGGTGCTCGCCAAAATTGCCATGCTCTCAGAGGAGCTGGACGCGCCGATTCAGATCCACCTGCACGAGACGCGGGAAGAGGTGCTCGGGGTCGTTGAGCGCACGGGCATGCGTCCTATCGACCTGTTGGAGCAGCTCGGCGTGCTTGGGCCGCGCACCCAATGCGTTCACATGACCGCACTCGGTGACCAGGACATCGACCGTATCGCTCGAAACGGCGCGCACGTGATCCATTGCCCGCGCTCTAACCTCAAGCTAGGCGCGGGGATTTGCCCGGTGCAAAAACTGCTAGATCAGGGCGTTAACGTCGCGTTGGGGACTGACGGCGCTGCCAGTAACAATCGGCTGAGCATGCTGGGCGAACTGCAAATCGCGTCGCTGATCGGCAAGACTCGCCAAGAGGACCCGAAAGCGGTCAGCGCCTGGACGAGTCTGGAGATGGCGACACTCAATGGCGCCAAGGCGCTTGGCTGCGAGGACACACTGGGAAGTATCGAACCGGGCAAAATCGCAGACCTGATCGCGATTGATGTTTCGGGGGTGCAGTACTCCCCACGCCATGACATGGCATCGACCCTGGTTTACGCGACCAGCGGCGGCGAAGTCCGCTGGAGTTGGGTAGCCGGTCAGTCGCTGGTTCGCGATGGCAGACTACAGACCCTAGACACAACGGACCTTGCACACCGAGCCGGGCGCTGGTCACAGCAACTCGAGACTTTCAGAGAGACTTTGGAACCCTGACAACATGACCCCTCACGACAATGTCGACCCCGACGAAATCGCCAAGTTCGAGAAACTCGCCTCCCGCTGGTGGGACCCCAACAGCGAATTCAAACCGCTTCACGATATCAATCCGTTGCGCGCCAACTGGATTGACGAGCGCGCGCCGGTCTCCGGCAAATCGGTGGTGGACGTAGGCTGTGGCGGAGGCTTGCTCAGCGAGGCGCTTGCGCACCGCGGCGCAAATGTGACAGGCATCGACATGGGCGAGGCGCCCTTGGCAGTAGCGCGTCTGCATCAGCTTGAGAGTGGCGTTGATGTTAGTTACCTGCAGAGCACCGCAGAGTCCCTTGCTGCTGCCAAGCCGGCTGAATTCGACGTTGTCACCTGCCTAGAGATGCTCGAGCACGTGCCGGATCCCTCGACCGTGATTCAGGCCTGCGCTGACCTCTGCAGGCCAGGTGGGGATCTCTTTTTCTCGACGATTAACCGCAATCCAAAGTCATTTCTGTTCGCGATCGTCGGCGCCGAGTATGTGCTCAACTTGCTGCCACGCGGCACCCACGAGTACGCAAAACTCATTAAGCCCTCGGAGCTCGCGCGCTGGATCAGAGAGGCTGGGCTTGAGCTTAAAGAAATGACGGGGATGACCTACAACCCGCTCACCCAACACTACCGCCTCGTCAGCGACGATGTCTCGGTGAACTACCTCGTGCGAGCATATAAACCCTGATGCAGCGGCGGCTCGAAGCGGTACTTTTTGATCTCGACGGCACGTTGATCGACACCGCGCCTGAATTCCTGGCGATTAGCCTCCGCTTGCGGGCAGAGGCCGGGCTACCGGCCATCGATACGACACCGATCTTGCAGAGCGTCTCCGATGGCGCGATCGGGATGGTGCAAACCGCGTTGGAGATCGACGCGACCGACCCCAGTTTTGAACAGTGGCGAAGCCGCTTTTTAGCGCATTACGAGGCCGGGCTCGGGAGCTTGAGTCAACCCTACCCTGGGTTGGTGGCGCTCATTCGACAACTTAACCTAGCAGGTGTCTCTTGGGGCGTCGTCACTAATAAGCTGGAGCGCTTCGCGAAGCCATTGATGGCAAAAATGCCCTTTCAGCCGGCTGCCGGCGTGGTCGTCACTCCGGACCACGTCACTCACCCTAAACCCCATCCGGAAGCACTGCTACTGGCGTGTGAGGTGCTCGAGTGTGACCCTGCAAAGACGCTCTTTATCGGGGATCACTTACGCGACATTCAGGCTGGCAGCGCCGCAGGGTGTCAGACCATTGCGGCGGGTTATGGCTACCTCGCCGCGGGCGAATTGGCCGAATCCTGGGGGGCGGATATCACAGTTGCCTCCAGCGACGCGCTCGCCCAGACGATAACGGCACTGATCGCATGAGCTTTTTACCCGCGGGCTGGGCGCCCGCTGAAGACGAACTTGCCGGCAAAACAATTTTGGTCACCGGTGCCAGCGCGGGCATTGGCAAAGCCGTCTCGATCGCCTGCGCTCGGGCGGGCGCGGAGGTACTGCTGCTGGGGAGGGATGAGAAAGCACTCGAGGCGGTCTACGACGAAATCATGGCGCTCAATCAAAAGACGCCCGGGTTGATTCCGCTGGATCTCAGCAGTGGCAGTGTGAGCGACTACGACGCCCTTAGAGAGGCATTGGCGGAAGCTGGTGTCGTGCTGCATGCCATCGTTCACAACGCGAGCGTGTTGGGTGAACGCCGTGCGTTGGCACAAACCTCACCAGAGAGCTGGCGCGAGGTGTTACAGGTCAACATTACCGCCGTATTTCTGCTGACGCGCGCACTCATGCCGCTGTTAGAGATGGCCCCATCAGCCTCCGTGGTATTGACGAGTTCCGGGGTAGGCCGGCGCGGAAAAGCCTACTGGGGCGCTTACGCTGTTTCCAAGTTCGCCACGGAAGGCTTTATGCAGGTGCTCGCAGATGAACTGGGTGCAACCAGTCGGATTCGGGTTAACAGTCTCAACCCCGGGGCCGTCAACACAAAAATGCGCAGGGCGGCCTATCCCGGTGAGCCCCCCGAGAGCAATCCGACGCCCGAGAAGCTGACTGATCACTGGATTTTTTTGCTGAGTGACGCCAGCGAGGGGCTTCACGGCCAGACGCTTAGCGCACAGGGCTGAGAAACCTAGCGACGACCGCGCCCCCGGGGAGCCTGCTGCGCCTTACCCGCGAGCCGCTCTCTCCGCTCCAATTCTTTTTTTGCCACCGAGGCGACCTTACGGGGAGCCATGCCAGCCATTTGGTAAATCACGTCCACGTCCCGCTGCGGTAACTCCAGCCACTGGCCCTTTTTCAACTTTGAAGGCAGGAAAACCTCGCCATATCGGACCCGTTTGAGACGCGACACGGTCAATCCCTGCGATTCCCACAGACGTCTCACCTCGCGGTTGCGGCCTTCCATGAGCACCACGTAAAAAAACCGGTTGATGCCATCGCCGCCTCCCTCCTGAATATCCGAGAAACGCGCGGGGCCATCATCGAGTTGCACACCTTCTTTGAGGCGTTCCAGTGTCGCGTCATCGACGTTGCCCATCACTCGCACCAGATACTCGCGCTCGATTTCGCTAGATGGGTGCATTAACGCATTTGCCAGTTCACCGTCTGTGGTGAACAGCAACACTCCCGATGTATTGAAATCAAGCCTGCCCACCGAAATCCAGCGACCCGCTTTCAGGCGAGGCAGCCGTTCAAAGACGGTTTTACGGCCATCCGGGTCTTTGCGGGAACACACCTCTCGGACGGGCTTGTGATACAGCAGGACGCGCACTTGATCGGCCTCTTGCAACGCCACCGGCCTGCCATCGAGCCTCACCGCTTGTCCGGAGCGCACTCGATCGCCGAGGCGAGCGACTTGCCCGTCGATACTCAGGCGCCCTTCGGTAATCCACCGCTCCATTTCGCGGCGCGACCCCAGACCAAGACTTGCCAAAACCTTATGCAGCTTTTCACCTTGATCCGCGGCTGACGGAGTCTCCGGGTCAGGAGGATTCGATATCTGCTTCACCATCCTCGCGCCCTGCCTCGATAGCTCGATCATCCGGCTCACCGTCTTCGCCCACGATCGTTCGCTCGTCTGTCTGCGGCTCGGGCACTTCGAGTCCCAACTCACCGGACAAATTCTCCAGTTCTTTGATTTCCGCCAACGGCGGCAGCTGATCCAGGGACTTCAGGTTGAAGTAATCGAGAAACTGACGGGTGGTCGCATACATCGCCGGTCTTCCGGGCACATCCCGATGACCCACAACACGCACCCACTCGCGCTCAAGCAATGTCTTGACGATATTGGTGCTAACCGCGACACCGCGAATCTCCTCAATTTCACCTCGAGTAATGGGTTGTCGATAGGCAATCAACGACAGCGTTTCCATGAGCGCACGGGAGTAACGGGCGGGACGCTCCTGCCACAGACGCCCCACCCAGGTGGACAGGTTCTGCCGGACCTGAAAGCGGTAGCCCGAGGCAACCTGCACGAGCTCGTAGCCTCGGTCCTCGCAACGCTCACCGACTATTTTGATCGCAGCGCGAATATCCTCGGTGGGCGGCCTTTCGTTTTCCTCGAACAAGAGCGCCATCCGTTGCACCGACAATGGCTCACCCGCCGCCAGCAGCGCGCCCTCGAGAATCTGCACTAATCCCGCTTCCATCTTTACTCCGACCTTGCCTTGATATGAATGGGGCCGAAGCCCTCTGTCTGAACAATTTCGATCAAGGACTCCTTCATAAGCTCCATCAAGGCAAGGAACGTGACGACAACGCCAAGCCTGCCCTCTTCAGGTTTAAAAAGTGAGACAAACGGCACAAAACCACCCGCCTTCAAGGTATCGAGCACCTGTGACATCCGCTCTCGAGTCGACAACGATTCCAATTGGATCTGATGACTGGCATACATCTCCGCGCGTCTCAGGACATCACCCAGCGCCAGCAGCACTTCGCGCATATCAACGTCGGGCAACGGGCGCTCAAGGTGTAAATCGGGCGGCGCCGCAGAAGCCTGCCATAGCTCGCGCTCCAACCGCGGCAGCGCCTCAAGATCCTCTGCAGCTTTTTTGAAGCGCTCGTATTCCTGCAGGCGCCGGACCAGATTGGCGCGTGGATCCTCTTCGTCCTCGTCGACATCTCCGGCGCGAGGCAACAACATTCGCGACTTGATCTCCGCCAACATCGCAGCCATCAACAAATATTCAGCCGCCAGCTCAAACTGCATAGCGTCCATGAGCTCGACATAGCGCATGTATTGCTCGGTAATCTGGGCGACATCAATATCGAGGATGTCGAGGTTTTGGCGCCGAATCAGATAGAGCAATAGATCCAGCGGCCCCTCGAAAGCCTCCAGAAATACCTCGAGCGCTTGCGGCGGTATGTACAGATCCTTGGGCAGCTCGGTGACCGCCTCGCCGCGGACCATCGCGAAGGGCATTTCGGCCTGTTCCGGCCGCACCGGCAGTGCCTCAGCCAACGCCGCCACTGGGGTTTCTGTCTCGCCAGATTCAGGCGTTTGATCGGCAGGTAAAGTCACAGCGAAAGTATACCCTCAGGCAGATTCAAAGTCGCTGATATCACCGAGTCCGCGTCGCAAAATCCGAGGCGTTGCATCGGTTAAATCCACCACCGACGTCGGCTCCATACCGCAGAAGCCACCGTCGATGACCAAATCGACCTCATGTTCGAGTACATCGCGAATATCGTAGGGATCCGTCAGCGGGAACTCGTCTCCCGGCATGATCAGCGTGACGCTCATCAGGGGCTCGTTCAGCGCGTTCAACAAAGCGCTGGGAATCGCATGATCGGGCACGCGCAATCCAATCGATTTGCGCTTGGGCTGCACCAATCTCTTGGGTACTTCACGGGTCGCCTCGAGAATAAACGTGTAGGGGCCCGGCGTGGCGTGGCGGAGCAAACGGTAAACGGTGTTATCGACACGCGCGTAGGTACCCAGCTCCGAGAGATCCCGACACATGAGGGTAAAATTATGGTCTTCCCTAAGCCGTCGGATCTGGCGAATTCTATCCGCCGCTTTTTTGTCGCCCAATTGACAACCCAGCGCGTAGGCGGAGTCGGTGGGGTACACCACCACCCCACCTTGCTGGATGATCGCCACTGCTTGCTGGATCAGTCGGGGCTGCGGCGTCTGCGGGTGAATGGCAAAAAACTGACTCATCGGGCAAAGGGGGCCCGGGCCCCTCCGGACAATATCCGGCTCCAGATGGACGTCGTACGAGTCGAGCCGTTAGCGTTTATTACGCCGCGCATAGGACCTCCCAAACTCCCCGACCTTCGGGGAAAGCGGTCACATCGACGCCTAATCCCGCCCCGTAGGGCGTATCGCGATGAAAATCCGAACCCACAGACACCATTAAATCTCGTTCGTCAGCGAGACGCCAAAGCTGATCCGCGTCGCCCGGATTCGCCCGCCCATTAATGACCTCGATCGCTTGGCCGCCCGCCTCGCAAAAAGCATCACGGAGCGCCCGCAGGCGAGTGGCCGTCATCTTGTACTCGAGTGGATGGGCAAGCACCGCAACGCCCCCGGCCTGAATAATTGCCTCGACAGAGCAATGGAGTGCCGGCCATAAGACCGAAATATCACCCGGCTTGCCCCGCCCTAAAAATCGCTTGAACGCGTCTTGCTCGGTGTCCACATACCCCGACGCCACCATCCAGCGCGCAAAATGCGGGCGCCCGATTTGCGCGCCCGCGGCGATCTCAAGTGCGCCCTCGAGCGCGCCGGGCATGCCGGCTTTTTCTAGGCGATGCGCAATCCGCGCCGAGCGATCAACGCGGGCGGCATCTAGCTGGGCGAGATGCTCCAGCAGATCAGCATTAGATTCATCGAAACCCAAACCGATAACATGGATGCCAACGCGGCCCCATTGGCACGACAACTCCACTCCGCTAACAAGTTCAAGGCCGTGGGGCACGTACTGTGTAATTGAGAGATACCCAGCAATCGTATCGTGATCAGTGAGCGCAAAGCGGGTCACACCCTCATCAGCCGCCCTCGCCACGAGATCACGTGCACGTAACGCGCCGTCCGAAGCGGCACTATGTGTGTGGAAGTCAATCACGGCAATCACTACACTGCGGCGGGGTGACAGATCACCTCGCTCGTTTGAGAGCGTCAATTGTCTACTATAGCGGAGAAGATGGCGAGCGTTACGGCGCAGGATCAAGCCCAACCATGAAGCAGCTACTCGAATTCATCCCTCTGATTTTGTTCTTCACGACGTATCAGATGAACGGACAAACAGTGTCGATCGCGGACTGGTCGCACACCGTTGATGGCATTTTTAGTGCCACCGCAGTTTTGATGATCAGTTCGTTGCTGGTCTGGGCTCTGGTATCGCTCGTTGCAAAAGCCAATGACCGCAGATTGATGTGGATGACGATCGCGGTCGTGGTATTTGGCGCTGCCACGCTGTTACTGAGGGATCAGCGATTCATCCAGTGGAAACCGACCGTGTTTAACTGGACATTAGCGGCGGTATTCATTGCCTCGCAGTTTTTGGGTGAAAAAAATTTGCTACAGCGCATGCTGGGCCAGCAGATCGCTTTACCGGCGAAAACCTGGAAGCAACTCAACGGGTTGTGGGTCACCAACTTCGCAGTGGTGGGCGCGCTGAATCTATTCGTCGCCTATCGCTACGAGGAAGCCTTCTGGGTTTCTTACAAGCTGTACTCAAGCATCGGGTTCACCGTGCTGCTGATGCTGCTAACCGTGGCGCTCGTGGCGCCTCAATTGAAACCAGAAAATGACGACCCCGCGAATCGCGAACCTCTGAGGAGATCGCCATGAGCGACGCGCTACTGAAACTCCGGTCGAGCCCGTGCTTGCTGTCTGTGGCTCTCTTTATGGCCGCGGCCGTCTCCCTCACTGCCGCCTTTCCGCTCGCTGCGCAGGAAACCCAGTACATCAGCGACACGGTCCTTGTGCCGGTCCGCAGCGGCGCCGGTAACGATTACCGGATCATTAATCGCGGTTTGCCCTCGGGCACCGCCGTGCTGGTCTACGACAAAAGCGAGAGCGGCGATTGGATCGAGATCGAAACGCGCGGTGGCACCCGGGGTTGGGTTCCCTCACAGTATCTGCAGACAGAGCCCCCCGCCGCACTGCTGATCAACGATATTCGAGTCGAATTGGAGCAAGTCCGCAGCGAACGTGACCGGTTGGTTTCCCAGCTGAACCAGCGCTCTTCAGACGCTGACGAGGCCGATGACCAAATCGGCGAGCTGAACGCAGTGATAGAAAGCACCCGCGCCGAGTTAACCGAAATCAAGCGGGTATCGGCGGCGGCTATCGAACTGGACCTGATGAATCAGCAGCTTGTGGCGGAGCTCGAATCTGAACGCTCTGAGGCGGATTTATTAAGACTCGAGAACGTTCGCCTCCGGGAGCGTATCGCGAACAACCAGATTCTTGACGGCGCCTTAGCGGTGCTTTTGGGCGTCATTTTGGCGGTCATTGCACCCCGCCTTTGGCCTAAAAAGCAGCGACGGGACGGCTGGTCCTGAACTCACTCACCGAGAGGAAAACTCCATGAAGTACCTATCGAGCCTGCGGCAACTGTTCACGCTTGTCACCCTACTCTGCTGCACCTTGGTGGTGACTGGTAACAGTCTCGCAGACGATATCGAGTCGGAGAATCCCAAAGTCCTGATGCGCACGACCGACGGCGACATTACGATACAGCTGTTCGCCGACAAAGCGCCCATTACGGTCGAGAACTTCCTGCAGTATGTTGATGAGGGCTATTTTGACGGCACCATCTTTCACCGAGTCATCCCTAACTTCATGATTCAAGGGGGCGGCTTCACAACCGACCTGCAGGAAAAGGCGACGCGTGATCCTATTATCAACGAGTCGCGCAACAAACTGCACAACACCCGCGGTACGTTGGCGATGGCGAGAACCAATGACCCGGATTCAGCAACTGCCCAGTTCTTCATCAACCAGAGAAGCAATCTTCGGCTCGACTGGTCACCCGGCAAAGAGGGTTATACGGTGTTCGGCGAGGTCGTCGACGGGATGCAAGTCGTCGATATCATCGCCTTGTCCAAGACGGGACCTGCGAACGCACAGACCTCGCAGGGGCAAGCAGTGTTTCAGGATGTTCCTATCAAACCCATAGAGATTGTGTCGGTCACCCGACTTTCACCGTGACGCAACTCAGTATTAATCTCAACAAAATCGCGCTGATTAGAAACTCACGGGAGACGCGCCATCCTGACCCCTGTGAGTTTGCAGCTGCGGTGATCAGTGCCGGCGCTCACGGTATTACGGTACATCCACGACCAGACCAAAGGCACATCCGCGCGGAAGACTGTATTCGCCTCGGTGCTTCCCGGGAGACCGAGCTCAACTTGGAAGGCAATCCGTTTGCCCCCGCCCAGCGGTCCAGCCGCGCCGATGTGGGGGATTACCCCGGTTTCATGTCGCTTGTCGAGGCCGTGCGCCCGGATCAGGTTACCTTGGTACCGGATAGCAACGAGCAATTGACCTCCGACCACGGATTTGATGTTTTACGCGATGGTGAACGCCTTGAAGGCATTATCAAGCAACTTAAAGCTTGGGGGTGTCGGGTCAGCCTGTTCATGGATCCAGACCCAGCGCAGATAGCCGCCGTAAAGCCGCTGGGTGCGGATCGGATAGAGCTTTATACAGAGCGTTATGCCCGTGCGCACGAGGACGGCAACTTTTCCGAGACGTTGGCGCAATTCCAGGAAGCGGCTGCGGTGGCCACCGAGCACGGGCTTGGCGTCAACGCCGGCCACGACCTGAATCTCGCCAATCTGCCGGACTTCCGGATCACGGGGTTGCTTGAGGTATCGATCGGTCACGCCTTTACGATCGACGCGTTACGTTTGGGCATTCCCACCTGCATCAACCACTACCTCGACGCCCTGCGCGCGGCCCAAACAAACTGAGATCCCGGCGGCATGAGCGACGCACTGCTGAAGGATGAGCCCCCCTATCTCGTTCCGCACTCACAGGAAGCGATTCGCCTGCTCTATCGCGATAATGATCTGCTGATCGTCGACAAGCCCACGCTGTTGCTCAGCGTGCCCGGTCGACACCCGCGCAATCGCGACTGCCTCATTGACCGCCTGAGTATCCGATATCCGGGCGTAAACGCCGTGCACCGGCTGGATCTGGATACTTCGGGCGTCATGGTCGTACCGCGCAATCCAAAGACGCTCTCGGCGCTGGCTCGGCAATTCCAAGAACGATCGGTGGAAAAAACCTATATCGCCCGTGTTGCCGGTCACCTGCGTGAGACTTCGGGAGAAATTAATTTGCCACTCATCCCCGATTGGCCGAACAGACCCCGGCAAAAAGTCTGCTTTACTTCGGGCAAGCCCAGCCTCACGCGTTGGCGGGTCATTGATCAAGACGCCGCGACGTCAGTACTTGAACTGACCCCGATCACGGGCCGGTCACATCAATTGAGAATTCATTTGCGCGAGATTGGACACCCAATCCTCGGATGCGACTTCTACGCTCCAGACGACGTTTTGAAGGCGTCACCGAGATTGCTCTTACACGCCTCGCGCCTGCGCTTTAAACATCCTGTCTCAGGGCAATTTCTCACCGCCAGGTCGCCGGCCCGCTGCATCACCGAGCATCATTAGGCGCCGTTTCTGGGGGGGTGACAGATGATTTACCATGCGCTGACTACACGACGGAGACGCCCGTGGTTTCTCTAGACCGGGCAGATCAGGAAACGATTATTCTGATCAAACCCAATCACTCATCCACCTGGCGGCATAACCTCTGGCTACTGGCAGCGCTTGCAGTGCCCTCTCTGGGGGCAGGTGTCGCGTTTGCAGTGCTGGGCGCCTGGCCCATTCTGCCGCTCGCGGGGATTGAACTCGCTTGCCTTGGCGGGGCGCTTTACTGGGTCAACTGGAAACTGGAGTACCGGCACGTTATTCGATTCGACGACCAAACCGTACTCGTTGATAAAGGCTACTTCGTACCCAAGCGCAGCTGGAAGTTCGACCGCGGCGACACTGCGATCCGGGTCGTTCCCGAACCGCACCCGTGGCAGGGTCCGCTACTATCGGTACACGACAAACTCTCGGAGACGCGTATCGGCGAATTCCTGAATCGCGAGGAATCGCTGCAGCTATTGAGCTTGCTGCGCCAGCACTTCAGTATCCGCACCCATAGTGATGGAGGTGCCCTCGATGCATGACCCGACAATTCATGTGCAACGTGAGACGCCGGACAAAGTGGGATTCATCTCCCTGGGGTGCCCAAAAGCCTTGGTAGATTCGGAGCGCATACTCACGCAGCTGAAAATAGAGGGTTACGAAATCACCCCGCATTACGCAGATGCCGGCGTGGTCATCGTCAATACCTGTGGGTTTATTGATGCCGCCAAGGAGGAGAGTCTTGAGGCCATTGGCGAGGCGATCCAAGAGAACGGTCGGGTATTGGTCACTGGATGCATGGGTAAGGGCGAGGACGCCGAAGCGATTCGGCTGCGGCATCCCAAGGTGTTGGGTATCAGCGGCCCGGCGGCCTATGAAGAGGTGTTGACCACAGTGCGCCAGGTGCTGCCGCGTGCGCACCAACCTGACCCCAAACTGGATCTGATCCCAGCACAGGGTGTCAAACTGACGCCACGACACTACGCTTATCTGAAAATCAGCGAGGGCTGTAACCATCGCTGCCGCTTCTGCATTATTCCGAGCATCCGTGGCGACTTGGTGAGTCGCCCCATCGGGTCCGTCATGGATGAAGCAGAGGGTCTGGCGCGGGCAGGCGTTCGCGAATTGCTCGTTGTCTCACAAGACACCAGCGCCTATGGCGTCGATCTGAAATATCAAACGGATTTCTGGCAGGGCCGGCCGCTCAAGAGCAACCTCGAGAGCCTCGCCTCGGCGCTAGCGGAGCTCGGGATCTGGATCCGGCTGCATTATGTTTATCCCTATCCTCACGTTGATGCTTTGATTCCATTGATGGCCGAGGGGAAATTGTTGCCGTACATCGATATGCCTTTACAGCACGGCGCGCCGACCGTCTTAGAGCGCATGAAGCGCCCCGCCGCGACCGAGAAAACCCTCGACCGCATCGCCAAGTGGCGGGATATCTGTCCCGAGATCACTATTCGATCAACGTTTATTGTCGGATATCCCGGAGAAACCGAGGCGGAGTTCGAGACGCTGCTGGAGTTCATTGAAGCGGCGCAGTTGGACCGGGTAGGCTGCTTTCAATACTCACCCGTCAAGGGTGCCGCGGCCAACGCACTGCCGGACCCTGTTGACGAGACAGTAAAGCAGGCGCGTTGGGAGCGCTTTATGTCGCTGCAACAATCTATCAGCGCCAAAAAGCTTCAGCAAAAAGTGGGCACCACGCAAACCATCCTGATCGATGAGGTATCCGATGAGGGCTCAATCGGCCGAACTCGCGCCGACGCACCGGAAATTGACGGGCTCGTGCATCTGCCGGGAATTACCGAATTCCGACCGGGAGATATCGTCGAGGCTGAGATTACCGGCGCAGATGACTACGACCTCTGGGTGTAAACACAGCCTCTCCTAGCGTGAATATCATCTTGCTCACACCGGAGGACTGGCTGAACAACCGCGTTGTCAGACTCACCGATCGTCGGCACGAGCACATCAAGACCATTCTTAAATCGGTCGTGGGCGACACGCTCAGAGTCGGCCTGTGGGGCGGCGACCGCGGCGCAGGTGTCGTGGCAAAGACGACCAGCTCTTGCACGGAGCTCGAGATCACTTTATCTGATCCGCCGTTACCCAGACATCCGTTTGATATCGCGCTGGGGTTACCGCGGCCCAAAATGTTACGCCGCGTGTTGCGAACAGCGGCGGAGATGGGCGTGGCTAATCTGCATTTGATTCACAGCGCTCGGGTCGAGAAGAGCTTTTGGCAAAGTCCGCTGCTGCACGAATCGCGCATTACCGCGGCGCTGCAGGCTGGCATGGAGCGTTCGGGGGATACCATACCGCCTACCGTACATCTGCACCGGTTATTCCGACCTTTTGTGGAGGACCACCTGCCCGGCCTGATTGGCGAGCGCGCTGGCTGGCTTGCTGACCCCGGCGCCGATCAACCATTGAACCCAAGTCGTGAGCCGGGTCTGATTTTGCTTGGCCCGGAGGGAGGCTTCGTGCCTTTCGAGATCGCCCTCGCGCAATCCGTAGGCGTCACCGCGGGACACCTGGGTACCCGCGTGCTGAGCGTAGATACTGCGCTCGCCGCGACCCTCAGCCAAGCACTCGGCTAAAGATTTTCGATCGCTGCGTTAGCGGCCACACCGGTGCCCAAGGCGCAGGTCACCCCCGTACCCCCGATACCGCAATAGCCTGTTGGATTCTTGTGGAGGTATTGCTGATGATAGTCCTCCGCATAATAAAAAGGCGGCGCCTCCAAAATCTCTGTCGTGATTTCGCCAAAACCTGCTTCTCGCAACCTCGCCTGATAATGGGCCTGACTGGCCTGCGCCATGTCATATTGCGCCCGCGAATAGGTGTAGATGCCAGAGCGATATTGAGTCCCCCAGTCGTTTCCCTGTCGCATTCCCTGTGTGGGATCATGATTCTCCCAAAACGCATCTAAAAGCGCCGCATAGGTGAGCTGACTGGGGTCATACACCACACTGACGACCTCGTTGTGGCCTGTCTGCCCTGTGCACACCTCTTGATAAGTCGGATTGGGCGTCAAGCCAGCGGCATACCCAACCGCGGTGGAGTGCACGCCGGGAAGGCGCCAGAACACCCTCTCGACCCCCCAAAAACAGCCCATTCCGAACAGAGCGTGCTCCATACTGTCGGGAAAAGGAGGCAACAACTTCGCGCCCAGTACCGCGTGCTGGTCAGTCACCGGCATAGGCGTATCCCTTCCCGGCAGTGCGGTCGTAGCATCAGGTAAGGCGTGCTTACGTCTTAAATCCATGACATTCATTGCTGATTGATCTCCAAAACTATAGGCCGTGATTGACTGGTCATTGCCGGCTCATGTTTGTCATAATACTCGGCTGGTTAAAAAACTAACAACAAACACCGCCGGGGGAATGAGGCTACGCGCGCGTGAGCCGCCCCATGAGGAAATCCTGCAGTAGGCAGGTGGCGGGGGAGGAAAAGATGACACAGAACACGACAAACACCTTCAAGGCGGAAGAATTCTCCAGCCGAAAACTCATGGATTTGGTTGACAACGCGAAACGCAAAAATCGACTTAGCCAAGACAAAGATATGATCAGCGCAGTGGTAGCCGAACTCACCACCCGACGACATTACCTCAGGGAATTGCGCGACCACGGCCTACTTTCGCCTCGCAGACCCTAGGCGCACCGTTTATTAGCAAGGATCTTGATCGCGCCGGTTCCCGTGACGTAGCGGCGTTTCTGGGGAAAAGTCGCGCCATCCGCGCAATTACTGATCGACAAGCGCGGCTCATTTTTGCGTTAGATGCCACCGCCAGTCGGGAGCCGACTTGGGAGCGGGCGCGTCGCCTTCATGGCGAACTGTTTGAAGCCGCCTCAACCGCTACGGCGCTGGCAGTTCAGCTTTGCTATTACCGGGGCATCGCAGAATTTTTCGCGAGTCGCTGGCTCACCGACGCCGATCAACTGCTCGCGCAGATGAATAACGTGAGCTGTGAAGCGGGTATGACCCAAATTCATCGGGTCATCACTCAAGCACTGAGCGCCGGTTCGACCCAACACCCACTGAGAGCGGTTGTTTTTGTGGGCGATGCGTGTGAGGAGGATCCCGAGCGGCTTATGGCTCTCGCGGGGCAATGCGGCATCAAGAGGATCCCCCTGTTTCTGTTCCAGGAGGGTGGCGATGCTAAGACGCGGGACATTTTCAAAGGATTGGCACGGCTGAGCCACGGCGCTTATGCCCCCTTCGACGCGCAGAGCGCCGAACAACTTAAGCAACTCTTAGGTGCGGTCGTCAGATACGCCATGGGCGGGCTAAAAGCGCTGCGCCAGTCTGCGGCACCGGGGGATAAACTGCTGCTGGAGCAACTCGATACCCACTCCTGAGGATCGCGCGCGAGGAAAATCAACGCCGCTCACTCGGGCATCTAAAACGGATATCATTGTATCGAATCCGGTAATGGAGCCGCCTACACAGTGCCCCGTCTGATCATCCTGCTCGCTGTCGTTATCACACTGGTTATCCTGGTGCGACGAGCACAGCAGCAACCCCCACACAAACGCCGCGGTGCGTACCTCAAAATTATTCTTGGTGGCGCCATTATCGGCATACTCATCCTCACCTTGATGGGGAAGATGCATTGGCTGGGCGCGGCGATCACCGGTGCCCTTGTTCTGCTTCGCCAAGCGCTGCCCCTCGTGGTTCGGTTTCTCCCAGCACTGGGCAACTTGCGCGCCCAGGCAGCGAATGCTGGGTCAAAACAGTCCGAGGTCAGTGCACGCATCATCAAGATGTGCCTTGACCATGACTCAGGAGAGCTCAGCGGCGAGGTGCTGGAGGGCACATTTAAGGATTGGCGCTTGGAGGAGCTGGACCGCGAGCAACTCAACGAACTCATGGATTACTGCCAGCGAGAAGATCACGACTCTGCGCAATTACTGGCGAGCTATCTTGACCAACGCTTTCCGGACAACGA
>CAYQUE010000013.1:32848-40200 GCA_964420615.1 uncultured Alteromonadaceae bacterium
ACGACTCTGCGCAATTACTGGCGAGCTATCTTGACCAACGCTTTCCGGACAACGAAAGAGAATCGGGCAGTCAGCAACAACACACTCGTCAGCCAACTGGCGGCCTGACACGCGGTGAGGCGCTGGCCGTGTTGGGCCTTGGGGATGGCGCCACGAACGACGAGATCATAGCCGCTCACCGCTCTTTAATTCAGAAACTCCACCCCGATCGCGGCGGTAATGATTACCTGGCAGCAAAGATTAACGAAGCCAAGGATTTTTTACTCGATTGAGCGGTCCAATGGACGGTTTGCTTGAAAACGCGACGCGTCGACCACGCTGAGGAATCATTAATGAGTGCTGCTTTTGTTATTCGCAACCAGCTCGGACACTATCTAGGCAAAGCTGGGAATTGGGTCAAAGGCGGGCATCCTGGGCAGGTTGCCTTTTGGGAACACAGGGATGAGGCAGTCAATACGCTCTTTGAATTGGGGTCCAAGGACAACAACTTGCGGGGTGAAATCGTGTTGAGCGAGATGTCGGATGGCAAGCCACACAACTTGGTGATCAGCGAACACCCCCTCCCGAAACCACCGCCGGAAGCAGCCGAAGACCCTCTTGAAAATAACGGCGCTGACCCCACCTCTTGAGGGTCACCGCCTTTCCAAAAAAGGAAGCTGTTAGATGAGAGTATTGTTATTCCTCGCGACCAATATTGCAGTGCTGTTGCTGGTCAGCGTCGTATTCAATTTGCTGGGTTTCGAGAGCATCCTCGCGAGCAATGGCGTTGATCTTGACCTCAACAGCCTGCTGGTTTTCTGCGCATTGTTCGGGTTCAGCGGCTCAATCATCTCGCTGTTACTGTCAAAGTTCATGGCAAAACGAGGTACGGGCACCGTGGTCATCGAGACGCCGCGCAACCGAGACGAGCAATGGCTGCTTGAAACGGTCCAGACGCTCGCCACCGAGGCAGGCATCGGAATGCCGGAAGTCGGTGTGTTCCCCTCAGACAACGCGAACGCTTTCGCTACCGGCTGGAATCGCAACAACGCGCTCGTCGCTGTCAGCACGGGACTATTGCGGCGCTTCGAAGAGCGTGAAGTACGCGCGGTGCTCGCCCATGAAATCGGCCATGTGGCCAATGGCGATATGATCACACTGTCCCTGATTCAGGGGGTGGTGAACACCTTTGTGATGTTTTTTGCACGGATCATCGGACACACCGTGGATCGAGTCGTATTCAAAACCGAGCGCGGATATGGCATTGGTTACTTTGTCGTCACGATTGTCGCCGAGATCATTCTCGGCATCCTCGCCAGCATGATCGTCATGTGGTTCTCGCGCTACCGTGAGTACCGGGCTGACGCCGCAGGCGCGCGACTGGCTGGCCGTGACGGCATGATCGCCGCCCTCATGCGCCTGAAAGCGGAACAAGGCTTGCCACAGGATTTACCCGGTGAAATGACAGCCTTCGGTATCCGCTCCGGAAGCGGATCAGGCCTCGCTGCGCTACTGCGCTCTCACCCGCCGCTCGACGAGCGTATCAAGGCATTGCAAACCCAATGAGTATCAATCGATCCCGGCTCATCTGGCTCATCATTGGGTTGATGACGCTGAGCGTCAGTGCTGCACGTGCTGACGAGATTCCTGACTATCTGTCGTTCTCGACGGATGACGAGGCCAACAGCACAGAGGTGTTTCAGCGCGCCAGTCCGGCAGTCGTCTTTGTCACGTCCAGCGCGCTTCGCCGGCAACGCTTTTCCGCCAATGTGATGGAAATACCCCGCGGCGCTGGCTCAGGTTTTATTTGGGATGCCACTGCCGGATTAGTCGTTACCAATTACCACGTGGTCGCCGGGGCTGACCGACTCACCATTACTCTGCAGGATCAACAGGCCTTTCAGGCAGAAGTGGTGGGACTGGCACCCGAGAGAGATCTCGCCGTTCTGAGAATGATCGACCCACCTGCTGGTTTGAGCGCGTTACCCCTGGGAGACTCCTCGGAGTTGTCCGTCGGCCGAAAAGTCCTCGCTATAGGCAACCCCTTTGGCCTCGACACCACGCTCACCGTGGGTGTGGTCAGCGCACTGGACAGGGAGATCCAGTCACCAAGCAACCGAACGATTCGCGGCGTCATTCAAACTGATGCGGCAATTAACCCCGGCAACTCTGGCGGCCCGCTGCTGAACTCTCTCGGCCAACTGATTGGCGTCAATACCGCGATTTACTCGCCCAGTGGCGGTAGCGCCGGCATTGGTTTCGCGATACCCGTCAATACGGTTATCGACGTGGTACCACAACTCATCGCGTACGGAAAAATCATGCGTCCGGTACTGGGCGTCGAGCTCGCGTCAGATCGCTGGCTCCGTCAGTATCGGGTCGAGGGTGTGCCGATCGTCAGGACCTACCGAGGCTTCCCCGCTGAGACTGCGGGCATGGTGGGAGCTCGTAGAGGAGCGCGCGGAGAAATCGTTCTCGGTGACGTGATCACCCACATCGATGGCGAGCGCGTCGCCAGCAACGATGAATTTCTCTCGGCGATGGAACAGCACCGCGTCGGTGACACGATAGAGATTGCGACGATCCGAAGTGGCGAAGAGCGCCAGTTCAGCGTGCAACTATCAGAGGTTCAGTGAAGGGTTATTCCCCCTGCCGGGGCCAGCTTTCTGGATCTAAGGTCTCGCGAGGCAACTGATCCCGACTGAACTGAGGCGTCCCACCTGCGTGCAGTTGCTGCTCAAAGTCTTTGAGCAGCGCGATACCAACCGGGTACAGCGCCCATAGTGCCAGCAAGTTGGTCAGTGCCAGTAGCGCCATGGTTAGGTCGGCAAAACCGAAGACCGTACCGAGATCCTGCACCGACGCCCACGCGATCATGGCCAAGACGGTCATCCTGAAGACCCCAATAGCGCGACGCCCGAGTCGTTCAAAATACGCGATGGCGTTTTCACCCAAAAAGCTGTTGTAGGCGATGGTGCTGGCGGCGAACAGCACGAGCACAACACTGACCAGAGGTTCTCCGAATGCGCCGAGATGCTCGGCAACCGCCATCTGAGTCAGCACGACCCCTTGCACGTTCTCTCCGGTAGGTTGGTAGGCGGACGACATTAAAATAATAAGCGCCGTAGCTGTGCACAGTACGATCGTGTCGATAAAGACACTCAGCGATTGCACCAACCCCTGAGACATGGGATGCGGGACGTCTGCCGCCGCAGCGACATTGGGCACCGTCCCCAATCCGGCCTCGTTAGAGAATAGACCCCGACGAGCCCCTTGCGCGATCGCCGCCGCAACGCCACCTCCGACCGCCTGCTCCAACCCAAATGCCGACGTGAATATGAGCCCCAGCGCGCTTGGGATCTGTGTCACGTTCAACCCCAAAATTAATACTGCCACCAGGAGATAACCCAACACCATAACCGGCACCACAACTTCGGAAACTAGCGCGAGACGACGAATACCACCGAACAGAATCGCCGCCATAACCAGCGTCATTACCGCCCCGCTAATGACCGGGGAAACACCAAACGCAGCCTCGACAGAGGTGGTCACCACATAACTTTGCACTGCGTTGAAGCCAAAGCCGATCGTGACCAGTAACAACAAACTGTAGATCACCGGCAACGTTCTCCAGCCCAACCCGTATCGCATCACATAAGCGGGGCCGCCGCGAAACGCTTCATTGCCATGGCGGCGCTTGTATAGCTGCGCCAGCGCGCACTCAAATACACTGGTCGCCATACCCAGTAGCGCAATAAGCCACATCCAGAATAAGGCGCCTGGCCCTCCCAGAGTAATAGCCACTGCCACTCCGGCGATATTGCCTCCACCGACGCGACCGGCAATGCTGACGGTCAGCGCCTGAAAGCTCGATATGCCCCGGTCTGATCCCCACCAGTCGATGTGCGACAAAACGGCTAACGTCCGTCTGAATAATCTGAGCTGAACGGCCCGGGAGCCGATCGTGAAGCGCAACCCCACTATCAACAGTGCGCCAATAAGTACGTAGGACCAAAGCCAATCGGTCAGCTGCATCAACATGGGCGTCAGACCAACCCGGTGATTAAAATCAATGCCACTGCGGGAACAGCGACAAAGCGCGTCAGCAAACGCCAGGGTCCGTACCAGCGCGCGTCAGCGCGAAGCTCGTCTTGACTGTGCGCTGGCGACATAAACCATCCAGTGAATAGCGCAACCAAAAGCCCTGCCAATGGCAGCAGTAGCTTGTCATAAAGCGCTTCGGTGAGCTCATTAAAGTTCAATCCCAACAGTCGATAGTCTTCCCAAATGTTGTAACTCAATACCGAAATCACGCTGAGGCTAGTGACAGACCCGACCACCAAAATCGTGCTGCGTTGCCTCGAAATCACCAGCTTTTCCTTGGTCCAACTGGTCACGCTCTCCAAGAGACCCACCATCGAAGTAACGCCTGCGACCGCCAACATAATGAAAAATAAAATCGCGAATAGGCTACCGCCGGGCATCTGCGCGAAGGCGACAGGTAGCGTTTGAAAAATCAGACCGGGGCCGCTCGCCATATCGAGACCAAAATGAAATACGGCAGGGAACACAACAAAACCAGCGAGCAGCGCAATTGCGGTATCCGCCATGACAATCGTCCCCGCGCCCCGGGCAACGGAAAAATCGCGCGGTAAATAAGCGCCATAGGTCATCATGCCGCCCATGCCAACGCCAATCGAAAAGAACGCCTGCCCGACGGCCGCGAGGAATGTCGCCCCGGTGACTTTGCTAAAGTCGGGCGTAAACAGCCACTGCAGGGTCTCCATAAAGCCCCCCGCAAAATAGTTGTAAACGCTCAGGCCGACCAGCAGCGAGAACATGAGCGGCATCATGATAGTTACGGCGCGCTCGATCCCCGACTTGATACCCGCGTAGATAATGGTGCCGACAATGAGATTACCTATCACGGTCCACAGCACCATGGCTTGATTGTCAGCGAGCAGGCCTGTAAAGGTGGTTTCAGCGACGGATGCATCGAAATCAGCAAAACCCGTGGCCAGCGCGCGCCCGAGGTACCACAGCACCCAGCCCACGACGACCGCATAGGTGATGGCAATCGTATAAGCCGTGACAACACCCAGACCGCCCACGACTTTCCAGCCGCTACTGCGACCAGACTCCTGAGCGACCACTGCCATGGATCGCGGGGGGCTACCGCCGCCGCGACGACCCACCAGTAACTCAGCCATCAAACACGGGATGCCGATGGCTAGCGCACACGCCAGATAAATCACAACAAAGGCACTGCCACCGTTTTCACCGGTGACGTAGGGAAAGCGCCAGATGTTGCCGAGGCCCACCGCAAATCCCACCGAGGCCATAATGAAAGCGAATCGGCTAGACCACACCGCATTTCCTGTAGCTACCATTTATCGATCTCCCGCCCCACTCTTTTCACTTGAACTGCTGCGTGTCACGTCTGCGTGGCCATTACCCGCATCTCTCATGCTACGGCATTCCTTACCCTAGCGCTCCTCCGGGACTTTTCCGCAGCGCATTGGCGCCTAGTAACGGCCCTCAAGGGCGATATCGAACCCCTCGGCCGAAGGTGTCGCCAGCACCGCAACAGACCGCCGAAACTGTTCGTCCCGCGCGAGCGCGCCCGCCGCCTGAAGATTGATACGGTATCGGTCAGCTGAAAGTGCTATGTCGCCGTCGATGCGCAGCGACCCATCCAGCGTAGTCACTTTGCCAGTGACTGCCGCGGCATCGCCTGCGCTCTGGCCCTCGATCGACGGCGCAGCTTGATCCAATATCATCCGATAACTCCCGAGAGCGATACTGCCGGAGTTCGCCGTCCAAATCGCCTTGTTCAGCGCCAGCGTGCCGCTTCCCGCTTCAAGCTGACGGCCCGCCAGCACCAGTTCGGAAATATCTCCGGTCAAGGTACCGCCGAGAAAGATCGGAGCGACCGCACGCACAAGCGCCATGTCGATCCGAAAACGCAGATCGCGCACCAGCACCGTGCCATCGAGGCGGGTGCCCACCCGAGCTTGCAAAAGCTGATCACCCCACTGGCTATCCAGCCACACGGGCGTCCCCCAGACAAGCTGCCAGGGGGTTATCCGCCAGCTAATGCGGCCCAGCATCACCGGCCGATCTCCGACCTGAACCCAGCCGCGGGCAGCCTGGCCTGACCACAATGTGCCTGACACACCCGAGACAATAACGCTGTCGGGGAGCCACCACTTCACGATCCAAGCGGGCAACTGGAACAGCAACAATGCCGATAGCAGCAGCGCAGCCAGAGTGCGTGGACGTCGATTGAGCCACTCCATCTTATTGGCCAGCGATTCTGAGCGTTGCGTTAACGCCACCATTTTTTCCCGCACTGCTGATCGAGGCATCCACCACTGAAAGTTGCGAAATACCCTCGACCTGTTCCAGGAATCGCAATACACCGTCAAAGGGCACCGATTCGAAGCGAATTTGCACCTCGCCCCGGCTATTGGGTTGTAGTCGTTTGACCGGGAGCCCGCTCGCATCACTGGCCTGACTTAGTGTCCGCGTCAGGTTGACCGGCTGACTCCCCTTACCGCTCCGAAGCGCCGCTAGTTGAGCCACCTTTAAATCGACGCGAACCAATTTTTCAGCAAGCGCTGCATTCCCCTGCACAAGGCGCTCACGACGACCATCCAGTTCGATAAAAATGAGCTGCGTGTATGTCCACAGCAGGAGTGCCCCCGCGAGCATCAGTAGCGCGATTTGATCGCGACGCGACAGCGATTCGAACCACTGCTTCATCTTTTAACTTCCACACTCAAACGCGCCACGACACCTTCGCGCCGCGCACTTGAATTCTCTAGCTCGACGCTAAAAGCACCGGTCCTAAGTGCTTCCTGCACCCGCTCGACGGATGGGAAATCAGGAGCAGTCAGATTCACCCGCAAAGCGTTACCGCCGCTGTAATTTACGGAAGTCAGCAAAATACCTTCTACGGTCGCTACCGCCTCGAGCAGCTGCGTCAACATCGGAGTGAAAGCGCGCTGGTTCGTGCCAGCGCCAAACTCAGCCAGCTGCCGATTCAGCTGTTTTTCGATGTCGACTACCGCACCTTGCGGATTGACCTGTCGATAACTGACCTGCATCGCCTGTCTTAATTGCAAATCTCGTGCTTTCAGCGATTGATAGTCGGCCACCGAAACACCCGTTTTAAGAATCAACGCTACACCGAGCGCAACCGCGACGCGCTGCCACTGCTGCCACCAGCGTGTCAATGGGAGCTTCGGGGCGTACGCTCCTTGGCGGAGATCGGGCCCCGAAGGCGTCGGCTCCGCCACCAACAATGCCTCTGCAAACCCGCCCTGCCGCCATTGGCAGCGCGCGCGCCATGTGTCCGGAATGGCCGCCAT
>CAYQUE010000013.1:40300-49888 GCA_964420615.1 uncultured Alteromonadaceae bacterium
ACCCGCCCTGCCGCCATTGGCAGCGCGCGCGCCATGTGTCCGGAATGGCCGCCATCGCCATGTCTTCATGCTCACCATAGACCACCACCGTGGCAGTTTCGTTTGGCAAACTCTCCAACAAAGCAGGTAGCAGAGCCGCCTCTATGCGCGCGCCGTCGATAGCGCTCCAGCGCGCCAGCACCTGACCTCCCTCAAACAAAAGCGTGCAGGTCCCCTCCTGCCAAGGCAGGCAGAGCGCTTCGGCGACCCAAGGCACCTCCAAGAGGGCTTCTGGCAGGGATGCAGTCCACTCATCCAGCGTCTCCCGCCGCACAATGGCAATGCCTTGTCGATTTTCACCCAGCCCCACATGGGCAAAATGTAACCCCGCAACATCTTCCAGCAAGGATTCTTCCAGCATATAGGGGAGTGCCTGCCGCAAATGTTTTACTTCTTCTGGGCTTACCGGCAGTGATAGCGTGCGCACCGCATCAGAGGGAAAGGCAACACAGGTGTTATCGGGCAGAGCCGACAGTTCCGCAGGCAATGGCTTCGGCTGGCTACCGGCACTCACCCACTGGGCTTGCGTCTGCCCCCATCTCACGATGTTCAGGTTGTCTTGCGCCATCACCAAAGCACTGTCATCCCGTCCCACACTCGCCCCACATTGGCACGGGCATCATAGCTCCCCCTCAGACCTAAAGACAGCGAGGGTCTCGCCCGCCGAGCGATGGAGCACCGTACGCAGATGGCGCGTTTGGCCCGCCAACTCCACATTGGCTTCGAGCAAAAACCAGTCACTGCGGGTGGTAATCAGTGTCTCTAGCTCGCTCGATGGCCGCCCCTCAAGGACAGGATCCGAGAGGAAATCCTCAACGCGCGCTATTTCTCCTTCCGCACGCAAGGCTCCCAGTCGCTCGCCCTCGATCTCAGGTAGCGGTTGCCAAACGTCGTCGGCATTCAGGCTACGCAATACGGGTAATGGTGCCGTAAGAATATTGATCCCCCCGCCCTCCTCGGGCCACACGGTTACCAAAGGCGCCAGCGCCTCATAGACCGGCAGCGTCATACCTTTGACCGCACGCAACTCACTGACGCTGGCCAGCGGCCGATTCGCTGGCAAGTAAGGGAATTCTGCATAACGATACTCACCGGACTCCGCGCCGTTCGGGCGCCGCTCGCTGTCAGCATCGATGAAATCAATGATGGATTCGGTCAGTGCCATCGCTTCTTCTAATTTCAACGATGCCTCACCAAGCGATTGCAGAAGGCGAATCAGCACTTTTTGCGCCGGAGTCCAGCGGCTCTCTGCGTCGGTCGTGCCGGTGTCCACCGCCGGCTGGAGATCGTTGTTGACCTCATCGGCGGACCCCGCCGACGCTTCGGTTGCAGAGACGTCTCCGTTGCCAGCAGCTGACTTTCCACCTTGACTCAGAAGCGCGTTAACGTTGAAACGCCCCTGCAGGTCCTCTAGCTCACCGCTCATCCACCCGCCCGCGTCAAGCGGATAAGGTGTGGGCGGTTGCGCCCACAGCTCCCCAAGGTGGTCGACCGGGCTTTCCGATCTCGCGTCTGCTTGACTATCAGCGCGCAGTGCTAGCACTGCCAGTTGCTCAGCCCCGATGAGATAAGCCCAAGCCTGTTCGGAAAAGAGTTGATGCGTGCCGCGTTGCAGCGTGAGCGTGAATTCGCGCTGCAAACCAACAATCAACGCGGACGCCAGAGCGAACACCAACATTGCCAATATCAATGCAGCACCGTGTTGTGTGCGCCGGCTATCGGTACGACGGCAGTACATAGGTTCTTCGAATTTCACCGAGACCAATGATCTCGATAGTCACTTCAATAGCAGCGGGAGGCGAGAGAATTTGACCCGGGCGAGACAAATCCTCCACCCAGCTCTCCCTCCAATTTCTTCGATCAATCACATCATCGCGATCGCTTTGCACTGCAGCAACGGCGGGTAAAAAACGCAACTCAAAACGCTCAACGTCTTCAAGCAACAGCGCATCAACAGATTCGGTACCTTGAATCCGATCCAACACCGGGAAATAACCGCGCCACAGCGTCCCTTCTTCCAGCCACCAGCGCACCCGCTGCAAGGTGCTCCGCGGAGCGCCGGTCGAGTTATGCCAGCCGGCTCGGGTCAAGCTGAGCAACTCGCGAGCAAGTTCGCCTCCTGTCAGCGCGGGCGCGGACGTACCAAACTCGTCGACCACACTCCGATTCACCACTTGCCGAATGTCGCGTGTCAGCAACGCTAGTACTTGATTCACACCTTGCGCTCTGGCTGTTGCGCGCTTGATCGCCTCAGCCCCCGAGAATGCGGCAGACAATGCCGAGTAGGATAAAACCGCAACAAGGGCGGTAATTGCCATTGCGACCAGCACCTCAACGAGGGTAAACCCACGATTTTTCTGCTTAGAATGCGTCATCAGTTTTCTGCGCGAGATAACCGTCGAGCGCATGCAGCGGTGTCAGACGACCGTCTTCCTGATCCGATACGGTAATGCGGTAGCGATAAAAGCCGGGCACGGGCGTCTGCTCACCTTCGCTCCACCAATACCAGGTTTGCCCCGCCAGATCCTCGCTTCCCGAAATAAGTCCCGACTGCAGCGTGCCGTTTGCCGCGAGGACAAGCGTCAGATCCGCCAGCCGATTTGCCGCCACCCATTGCGCATGTGCCCGATGTTCGAGATAGCGCATACCGTCGAGTTGCTGCGACAGCGTAATCAGTAGCGCCGGCAGGGCAACCGCAACGACTGCCAAGGCCACCATGACCTCGATCAGGGTGAAACCCGAGGCACGCGAAGCCCCCTTGCGGTCGAGCACCTCCCCCTCAGTCCTCATAACTGATCCCTCGCGGTAACAGCGTCAATCGGCCCAGCAGATCCCATTCCATTCGGTACAGCAACGACCCACTGTGAGCATCATGCCAATCCAGTGAGCCGGGGGTCACCTCGCCGCCGGCCCAAAATACGACTTGGGGCGAAGGGTTCAACTCGGGGTCATAAAACGCGATCGCCACGTCGGGCTGCCCATCGAGTTGTAAATAGAGCTCCGTATTTTCTGCAAAGGAAATTGGCGAGAAGGCCTCACCGGCGGCCATAGGCGCGGCCCATCCTTGGTCAAACCGCCGCAGCCACAGCCCTACATACCGCTCGCTATTATCCCGCGACTCAAGACCGATAAAGAGACCGTAGTCCGAGCTGGTAAAGCCCGCCTCGTCGCGAGCATAGGAAAATAGGCTGGCGAGATATTCGACCTCTTGACGCAATTGCACATCGGCACCACCGCGCCCGACATTCAGGGTGACGACACCGGTCAGCAATACGATAACCAGCACGGCAACCAGCAGTTCGATAAAGCTGAACCCGCGCGCTACCGTCGAGCTGGGGACTCTCATTTTCGCCAGCGTCAGGCGTCCGCCTCGTTCCAATTACCGATATCGGCGTTCTGGCCGTCTCCACCAGGCAAACCGTCTGCGCCCAGTGAGTAAATATCGGTCTCCCGATATTCGCCAGGTGATAAATAGAGATAGGGTCGGCCCCACGGATCTATGGGCTCCTCGGACAGATACCCCCCCTGCTTAAAATTGCGGGGCTCTGGCTCAAGGCTACTCGGCGTTACCAGAGCCTGAAGTCCCTGCTCAGTCGTCGGATACACGTAATTATCGAGACGATAGATTTTCAAGGCCGTCTCAATAGATTTGAAATCTGCCCGAACTTTTTGAATACGGGCGTCATCGGCACTGTTAAGCACGGTGGGTGCGACCACACTGATCAGCAATCCCATAATGACTAACACAACCAAAATCTCGATCAGGGAAAAACCGTTTCTGCGCATCATCGCTACTCACCTCACCATCGTATTCAAATCAAAGATCGGCAGCAGGATCGCGAGTACGATGGTCAAGACCAGCCCACCCATGAACACCACCATCGCTGGCTCGAAAAGCCCCATCACAGTCCCGAGCGTCATCTCCAGCTCGCGTTCTTGATTAGCCGCCGACCGCTCCAACATATTCTCCAGCTCGCCGCTCGCCTCACCCGAAGCCACCATATGAATCATCATGGGCGGGAAAAACGCTTCCTGCGAGAGGGCGCGACTCAAACTCGAGCCTTCCTGCACCTTGACTGACACCGCATGACTGGTCTCTCTAAGCACCAAATTTGTCATGACCGACCCCGCGATACGCAAGGCGGCAATCAGCGGCACACCCGATGCCATTAAAATACTGAGCGTCGAGGCGAACCGAGCACTGTCCAGCGTCACCAGCACGCCGCTGACGACCGGCATCTTGAGCAAAAACCGATGCCAACTTCTCTTTCGAGCGGGATGCCTCAGCACCCTACGCGCCGCCCACAACACGGCGATCACTCCGATCAGACAGTAGACGATGTAATCCCTGAGAAAATCACTTACCCAAATCAGCCCAACGGTGAGTGGCGGCAATGCCTTCTTGGTGTGGGCGAAGATGCCCACCAACTCGGGAACGACAAATACCATCAGGGCACCCACAACCGCGACCGCCACCGCGACGAGCACGAAGGGATAAATGAGGGCCATCTGTAGCTTCTGCGCGGTGTGCTGCCGCGTCTCGGTATAGTGCGCCAGCTGTTCAAGCACAGGCCCGAGCTGCCCGGCCTCCTCACCGGCATTCACCATCGCCCGATACATCTCCCCGAATGCGGAGGGAAATTGCCCCAGGGCATGCGCCAAGGTGTGTCCTTCTGCGACTTTCGAACGAACCTGCAGCATCATGGACTTGATCGCCGGCTTGCGGCTCTGCGCGGCAACCGCCTGCAAACATTCGTCCAGCGGCAATGCCGACGCGACCAGCGTCGCAAGTTGCCGCGTTATCAGCGACAGATCTCCTGCACTCAGACGCCGCCTGAATAGCAATACTAGACTCTGTCGGCCGGTGGTAGGCGCATCATTCGCCGCCTGAACCTCGACCGGTCGCAGCTGACGCTGACGTAAAACGCCGCGAATCTGCCGATCGGAATCCCCTTCAAGGATGCCCTTGACCAGCTTGCCCTCGGGGTTGAGCGCCTTATAACGGAACGCAGTCATAGACTAGTTGACTGTTGTCACCCTCAAGACTTCCTCGAGACTCGTCTCGCCCTCAAGAATCCGGCGGCGTCCATCAGCGTCAATGCCGGGGCCGTTTTGACGCGCCATGCGCAACAATGCCTGTTCACCCATACCAGTATGGATCGCCTCTCTCAGGGTTTCGTCGATTTCTATCAACTCATAGATACCCGTCCGCCCGCGATAGCCCGTCATATTGCAGTGCTGGCAACCCTTGGCCCGGTGCAGCATCACAGACGCATCGGTTATCCCCAACCGTTCCCGCTCGCCTGCCGAGGGTTGGTAGGGCTCTCGGCATGACTTGCATAGGAGCCGCACCAGCCGTTGCGCCATCACCGCCAACAGACTCGAGGACAACAGAAACGGTTCCACACCCATATCCTGCAAGCGCGTTATCGAGCCAATCGCGGAGTTGGTATGCAAGGTCGATAGCACCAGATGCCCGGTGAGGGATGCCTGAACGGCGATTTCCGCTGTTTCAAGGTCGCGGATTTCACCCACCATGACGACATCCGGATCCTGCCGGAGGATAGCTCTGAGCCCACGCGCGAATGTCATATCTACCTTGGGATTGACCTGCGTCTGACCCACACCAGGCAACATATATTCGACCGGGTCCTCGATCGTCATGATATTGCGCGACGTTTCATTGATACTCGAGAGACCGGCGTACAAGGTCGTGGTCTTACCCGACCCCGTGGGGCCCGTCACCAAAATAATGCCATGCGGACTGCTGAGCGCTCGGCGGTAGGAGCCATCCACCTGTTGATTCATTCTCAGCTCGCTGAGATTCAGCTGCCCCGCCTGTTTGTCCAATAACCTTAGCACGACGCGCTCGCCGTATGCCGAGGGAATGGTCGACATGCGAATATCGATCCCGTGACCCGCTATCCTGACCGAAATACGACCGTCCTGCGGCACCCGCTTTTCGGCGATATCGAGCTTGGCCATCACCTTGAGCCGCGACACCAGGAGCGGGGCGAGCATACGTTTCGGTGACAGCACCTCTGTGAGTACACCGTCGACGCGGTAACGAACACTGAGTCGCTCCTCGAATGTTTCAATATGGATATCGGAGGCCTGCTCTTTGACGGCTTGCGAGAGAATCGCGTTGATTAATCGGATGATCGGTGCGTCATCCTCGGCGTCCATCAGATCGCCCACGTCGGGCAGTTCGTCGACTAACCGGGATAAGTCGACATCCGAGGACAAGTCCTCCGCCATCTGCGCGGCTTCATTTTGCGTGCGCTGGTAAGCGACGCTTAAGCGCTGTCGGAAGGCCTCCGTGTCCAATGGTTCGAGCTGGAATGCGGTGCCCAAATATCGGCGCACTTCCAACAGCACCTCGGGTTTAAGCGGCGGAACATATTGGAGCGTCAGGTGAGATCCCGATCGATCGAGCAATACATTGCGGGATTGCGCAAAACCAAACGGCAACCCGGAAACCAACGGCCCCGCAGAATTTTCATCCATTAGCTGAGACTCGGAAGCCGGCTCGCCCACAGTACTACTCGCCCCCGGATTGGTCCGCGGGCACCTCGGGTAACTGCCGAATCTGCTCCTCCCAGGTGGGAAGCACCGGCAAGTTGCCGTCATCGAGGAACATAAGACCGCGATCGCGGCGCTCCCTCTGCTGCTCGCGAATAAAACGATATTTTTCCGCTGTGGCGCCAGCGAGATCCTCATCATCACGAATGATTGTAGGCCTGATAAAAACCAACAGATTGGATTTGGTCACCGTCACGACATCATTGCGGAACAAACGCCCCAGTAGCGGAATACTCGAAAGCAGGGGGACGCCTTGTGTCGAATCCTGAATGTCATCCTTGACGAGACCACCCAACACCACGATGTCGTTATCGTTTGCCAGCACCTTGGTCTCGATCTTCCGTTCATTAGTAATCACATCGGAGGCCGCCAAGATCTGCGCAGAGATACTCGAGACTTCTTGAACGATATCCAACACGACCGAGTCACCTTCGTTCACCTGCGGCGTCACCTTGAGTGTGACACCGACACTCTGGCGCTCAATGGTCTGAAAAGGATTTTGGGCGCCGTTGCCGACTCCGGTATTGGTGTAGGAGCCGGTAACAAAGGGCACCTGTTGACCTACGGTAATAAACGCTTCCTCGTTATCGAGCGTCAGCAGACTGGGCGTCGACAAAATATTCGCATTACCCTGCGTCTCTAGCGCATTGAGGATGACCGTCATCGTGAGGTCCTGATCGACCACTCCCCAGCCCAATGTGGTACCAGGAATCTGGGATAACGTACCGGCGACCGCGCGGGTGCCAATATTTTCGGAGCCATCGCTGGGCAGAATGGCGTCGGCGAGCGCGCGGTTTCGCGCCTGCTGCGCGCTGCTGGTGCTGATATTGCCCCCGAACATCCCGCCGTCATTGGAGAAGAGCCACTGCAATCCCAGCTCTTGGCCCTCGGTAACTTCCATTTCGACAATGATGGCCTCAATAAGAACCTGCGCCCGGCGAATATCCAGCCGGGCTATCACGGCTTCCAAGGCGGCCATTTCGTCGGTGTCGGCGGTGATGATGAGGCTGTTGGTGCCCGCATCAGCCTCAATAGTAGAGTCGCCACCCCCGGAGCGCTTGCCAGTGCCGCCTTCCTCCAAACGAGAAATATTCTGCATGACTCGAGTGAGCACTTCCGCCACTTCGGTCGAGTCCGCGTACTCGAGGTAAATCACACGGACATTACCGGACTGCTCCAACGGGGTATCCAAGTAAGACACCAACTTGCGAATACGATCCACCGAGAGCTCGTCGGCGGTCACCACAACGCTATTAGTGCGTTTATCAGCGACCAATACGACTTCCTTATCCGCCTCGGCACCTTCACCTTGGCGCGACTTTTCGAGCGTGTTCAGCATACTGACCACGTCTTCCGCGACGCCATATTTAAGGCGAATGACCTCGGTCGTCTGGATCGCCGAGCGATCCATGCGCTCAATGATGTCCAAAATCCGACCGATGTTTGAGCGGATGTCCGAAATAATAATGGCGTTGCTCGGCGCATAAGCCGCCATATGCGCTTGCTGCGGCACAAGCGGTCGCAACACCGGGATGAGTTTGGCGGCTGAAATATTGTCGAGTCTTATTACCTGTGTCACGTACTCGTCGTTGTCCAGGGTATCCTCGTCCTCCATCAACGGCACCGGCGAGGACCGGGCATCCTTGTTCGGGATAATGCGAATCACTTGGCCGCTGCGCACCGCGGTGTACCCCTGTACATCCAAAATAGACAGGAACAAATCATAGAGTTCGCTCTGATTAACCGGTTTGGAGGAAATCACTCGCACTTTCCCCTTCACGTTCGGGTCAACCACCATCGTGGTACCGGTAACGTCCGCGACAAACTTGATGAACTCTTGGATGTCCGTATCTTTTAAATTGACCGTGTACTCCTGAGCAACCGCCATGGGCAGCAACGTCATCGCCAGTAAGAGCGCAGCGAACGCTCGTCTGACGAAATTGTTGATGCCGTGAATAAAGTTCAATGTGTTCACATTCGTCCTTTTTGCGATGCCATCTGCTGGCGCTGGCGAATCAAGGCCTCTCAAAATCGATCCTAAGACTTACGTTGCCACCATCCCGTTTAATGTCAAATACCGCTTCTGTGGCATCTTGCATGGCTTGATAGAGCCTCACCACATTGGTGGCGTCACTCAATGCCAGACCGTTTACCGCGGTGACCACATCCCCCGACTTAAAACCGAGTGTCTCAAATGCCTCTACCTCCGTACCTGGCATCAGCTGATAACCCGTCACACCCGCATCGGCTCGCACCGGCGATATCGAAACCACCCTGGCCAAGTTGTCGGGATCGTCATAGAGCTGCTGCCGGTATTGGCGCGCCAGCGCGGTCGCTTGCCGGGCCTCGGACGCGCGCGAAGACGTGAGTTCAGCGGCCGCCTTCTTATCTTGCGGCGGGGGCACTGATGCTCCACCAACGCGCGCAGGGATTGCTAGCGCGGGGCCATCATAGAGCTTGATTAACTCGTAAGTACCGTTGTTGTCGATGACCACCTGCTGGGGCATGACTTTCGCCAATACCACCTGACCGGACGCGGGTAGCGCGTCGCCCACGCTGTAAACTACCTCCGCATTGCCCGCTTTAATCACTGCACTGCCCAAGCCATCCTCGGTGGAGGCAACAATCCCGGTCAAAGTCAGCGCCAAACGGGTTTCCTGCGCGTCCTGCTCAATGCCGTCGCGTCGGCCGTCGGCGCCATTGTCCTGAGATAGGGTGGCGGGCTCGTCGGCATCTCCGCCAAATAGTCCGGATCCCAGCACAGCTGATACATCGATACTGACGGATTCAAACTTTTCAGTCAGTCGCGGCGGGTTAATGGCGACGCCGGGTACCGACACGACGGCGTCGGCTCGCCAGGGAATCCATAAAAGCTGACTGACGCTGACCAATGACCAGATCACGAGCAGTACCACCAGCACGCTCTGTAAGCGCCGCAAACGGGCGGTATCGCGGGCATAACCTCGC
>CAYQUE010000014.1:0-25167 GCA_964420615.1 uncultured Alteromonadaceae bacterium
CCGCCAATGGTCACCTGGTAGTTCTCCACACCGGCTTTATCGAGCCCCAGAATACCGATATCACCAATATGGTGATGCCCACAGGCATTGATGCAGCCCGATATTTTGATACTGATCGGCCCAAGCACCGCCTCTTGCTCCGTGTAGCGCTGCGCAATCGTCTGGCCCACGGGGATCGAGCGCGCCGTTGCCAAAGCGCAGTAATCCATTCCCGGGCAAGCAATCAGGTCTGATATCAATCCAATATTGGGTGTACCCAGACCCGCCTCGCACAGCTGTGCGTAAACCCAGGGCAAGTCAGCCTGCGCCACATGCGGCAGTACCAAATTCTGTTGATGACTGACTCTGATCTCATCAAAACCAACTTTCTCGGCGATTGCGGCAACACACCGCATTTGTGCCGCTGTCGCATCTCCGGGCGCCTGTCCGTGGGCTTTCAAGCTCACGGTGACGCAGGCATAGCCAGCCGCACGATGAGGCGTCACGTTCCGCTCCACCCAATCCCGAAATTTGGCGTCATGATCGATGGCGTCGAGATAGGGCTGCAGATCACGCTCGGCCAAGTGCAGTGACACAAACGCGTCCTGAATACGGACTAATTCTTGAAGTTCGTCTCCAGTAAACGTGTTATTGATATGTTCTATTATACGATTTACTGCATGTTTAAAGGGGACTACACCCATGTGTTGCAACAGAATTTTGATACGTGCTTTGTATTTGTTATCTCGACGACCACTCAGGTTGTAAACCGACAGAATGGCTTCCAAATGCGGCAACAGTGCCTCCACCGGGACCCCCTCGAAAACCAACGAACCCACCACCGGTGTTCTACCCAGGCCCCCTCCCACATAAATATCAAAGGCAATGTCCGCGCCGTCTCTGACGATCCGTAGCCCAATATCGTGCGCCCTGATCGCAGCCCGGTCCTCGGCCCCTGCGCTGATCGCAATTTTGAACTTACGCGGTAGGAACTGAAATTCTGGGTGATCAGTTGACCACTGGCGAATCCATTCGGCATAGGGCCTGGGGTCTGCCACTTCATCGAGCGCAGCGCCCGCAAACTGATCGGTCGTTACATTGCGAATCGTGTTGCCGCTGGTTTGGATAGCGTGCATATCAATATCGGCCAGAGCGGCAAGCATATCGGGGGTATCGACTAAGCGCGGCCAATTAAATTGAATATTCTGCCGGGTTGTGAAGTGCCCGTAGCCATGATCCCAGCGCTCGGCGATATCGGCGAGGCCATTGAGCTGGCGCGCTGATAGCGTCCCGTAAGGAATAGCCACACGCAGCATGTAAGCATGAAGCTGCAAATACACTCCATTCATGAGCCGCAACGGCTTGAACTCGTCTTCAGTCAACGCACCGGAAAGACGCCTATCGACCTGATCGCGGTATTGCGCGACACGGTCATGTACAAAGGCCCGATCAAAATCGTTATAGCGATACAAGATGCGCGCTCCGTCTAGGATTAGCGATATAGGCACCGGGGCCTTGCTGGCGGATAGCTTCGCGATAATGCACCGGCGTGACCCCGTTAGCGCTAGTGCTAACAGATGCCAGATAGCTGCCAATCACCTCCGCCTCGCTCGCGGTCCGGGTCAACGCCGCCTCCGCATCCTCAATATCATCGAAGCAGACTGCGTCTTGCAGGGCCCTCACCCACGCATCATTGGCGTCGAGATAAACGACCTCCCCACCTCGGAGGCAATTCGCCGTTACGACGACCGGGGTCTTAATTCGCGCCATGCGCCATCTCCAATACGGGGATATCAGCAATGTGAACAGTCCCACCCAGAGCCTTTGAACGGGCTGCGATGCCGACCAGAATCATTACAGGCCCATCAAACCCCTGCGCCTCCAAATCGCGGGCGAAGCTTGATAGGTCGCTGACAAACGCACGCTGGTCTGGCCGAGAGACGTTCTCAATACAGGTCACTGACAAGGTAGCGTCGGCGCCGTGCATCAGTAGCCGGCCCTGTATAAACGAGGCGGTGCGACGCCCCATATACACCGCCAGTGCCTGGCCCTGCCGGGCGAGTTGCTGCCAATGGTGTTCTGCGAAGCCCTCCGCATCGTGGGCGGTCAGAAACGTCACGCTGGAGTTGCGGGCGCGGCGCGTCAATGAGACTTCCAGCGTCGCGGCAGCCGCGGCAGCCGCTGTGATTCCCGGCACCACCGATGTCGCAATGGCCGCCTCATGAACCGCAGTGAGCTCCTCATCAAGGCGCCCGAACACGCCTGGATCACCACCTTTCAGACGCACTACATGCAGCCCACGCGACGCCTCGGTGACAAGATGTGTGTTGATATCGGATTGACTAACCGCCGCGCCAAAGCCCTTCTTCCCGACCGCAATGTACTTCGCTTCCTTGCGGGCCAGATCCAGAATCTCGGCCGATACCAACCGGTCGTAAACGATCACATCAGCCTCGTGAATCAGCCGGCGTGCCTTGATCGTCAATAATTCGGGATCACCCGGACCAGCACCCACGAAAGAAACGTGGCCCGCTGGCGCTTCGTGCCTTACGTGCCTTTCTAGCAACGCCTCGAGCGACACTTCTAGCGCTTCATCAGCAAGCGCCGACGGGGTGGGTACCGTAGCGAAAAATGCTTTCCAGAAATTTCTGCGCGGCCTGCCAGCGGCTAGAGCATTGCTGACGCGCTCGCGGAATCTTCGCGCCGCCTGCGCCAACTGGCCCAGTGACTGCGGCAACATTGCTTCGACATCCGCTTTAATTTGCCGTGCCAACACCGGTGCTGCGCCCTCAGTGCCGATGGCGACAACGACGGGGTCTCGGTCGACAATCGCCGGTGTAATGAAATCACAGTGCTCGGGCCGATCGAGTACGTTCACCCACGCACCCGCCCGCCTCGCCCACCGGGCAACACGCTCGTTGATTGCGTCTTCTGCACTCGCCGCGTAAACCAAACGCGCGCCACTGAAGTCAGCCTCGCTGGGTAATCGCTCGTGCAGAGCCACGCGCCCCGCGCGGCTCCAATCTCGCATGGCTTGTGTGGGGTGATCTGAAAACAGTGTGACGTGCACCGATGTTTTCAGGGCTCCGCGGCATTTCGCCTCGGCCAGCTGACCTCCGCCAACAACGACGATCCGTTGCTGGGCAGTCGCGACAAAAATAGGTAGGTATTCCATGGGCGCGCACCTTAGCGCCGCGCTCGAATAAAAAAAAGAATTCTTATTTCATGAATATATAACCAAAATAACTGAAAATTTTTCTGAATTATTTGTTTTATGAGAATAAAATATCTAATTGAGCCGAAGGAGTAGAACCGTGTCTCTTGACTATACCGACCGAACACTACTGGGCCTGATACAGCGAGACAGCTCGCTCTCGCTGGATGAACTCGCGCGCCGCACGGGCTCGACAAAGACGCCGATCTGGAACCGCTTAAAAAAGTTAAAGCAGCGGGGCGTGATTCGCAAAGAGGTCGCGCTCTGCGACCCCGATGCGCTCGGGCTAACGGCCTGCTTTTTTGTCCTGATCCAGACCAGTGAACACGATGCCGAATGGCAGACGCGATTTCTCGATGCGGTGCGTTCCCGCCCGGAGGTGATGGAAGCACATCGACTGGCCGGTGAAGTCGATTATCTGCTCAAGGTGCGGGTGGCCGACGCCAAGGCCTACGACGTTTTTTACCAGAGCCTAATTACCGAAGTAAAAATATTCAAAGTCACCGCACTCCTTTCGATGGAAGAGATCAAGTATTCGACGGAACTCGGTTTTGCAAGTCACGCTCCCTAACGGGTGCGGCGAAAAAACAGGGCGACAAAGCGGAATCGGAGCGAGGATACACAAAAGAAAACGTATGAATGCAATGGAGCGGGAAACGAGGTTCGAACTCGCGACCTCAACCTTGGCAAGGTTGCGCTCTACCAACTGAGCTATTCCCGCGTGCTTTCAATTGTAGGCAGACTGCCTCGCCCGTCAACTCCCTGCGTCCGAGTCGGCGTTTGTTTCGTTCAGGGTTGCAAGAAAAGCGCGGAAGTAGATCACCATAGACCACAGCGTGAGCAAAACCGCCACTGCGAGAAGTGCCAGGCCGAGCAACTTGAGCAACTCTCCCGCGGGTTCTGATGGATACCAGAGGAGGATCGGGATCGCGGTCATTTGCACACCCGTTTTGAGCTTCGCGATAGAGGTCACCGCCACCGACGCACGCTTACCGAGCTGCGCCATCCATTCACGCAGCGCGCTGATCACAATCTCGCGCCCAATCACCACCATGGCCGCCAGCGTGATAAACACGTTATCCATCCGATGCAGCAACAGAATGAGTGCGACCGACACCAGGAGCTTATCTGCAACCGGGTCAAGAAACGCGCCAAACTGTGAAGTCTGGCCCAGACGCCGCGCCAGCCAACCATCAAACCAATCCGTGACGCTGGCGACAATAAACACCATTGCCGCGCCCACCGTTGAGATCGGTTGGGGCAGGTAATAGCAAATCACCATCAAGGGAATGGCGGCCACTCTCAATGCGGTTAGAAGATTGGGTATGGTCAACGGCAAAACAGCCTCCCGTGTTGCTCGCTTGATTCTGACACAGCCTGAGGGGCCATGGGTCAGTCATTTACCGTGTGCAGGTGATCATAGATCGCGTGCGCGATCGCGCCGCTGATGCCCTTAATTTTCGCGAGCTCTTCAACACTGGCGTTTTCAATGGCTCTTGCGCTACCGAAGTGGCGCAACAGGTCTCGCCGTCGCTTGGCACCTACACCGGGGATATTTTCAAGGGTCGACTGCTTGCGGGCCTTTGCGCGCTGACCGCGGTGGCCGCTAATCGCAAAGCGATGCGCCTCGTCCCTGATTTGCTGGATGAGATGCAAGCCAGGGTGGTCTCCGCGGAGCCGCATTTCGGCGCCCGAGTCAGCATCTACCAAGGTCTCAAACCCGGCCTTACGAGTCGTGCCTTTGGCGACACCAACCACTTTGACGCTGGTAATATCGTAAGTAGCCAGTACTTGACGCGCCTGACTCACCTGCCCCTTTCCCCCGTCTATAAAAAGGATATCGGGCAACTGGCCTTCACCGGCAGCGAGCCGTCGATAACGGCGCTCCAGCGCCTGCTGCATCGCCGCGTAATCATCGCCCGCAGCCACATCTTTGATATTGAACTTGCGATAATCCGCCTTGCGCGCGCCGTTACCATCGAACACGACACACGACGCCACCGTCGCCTCGCCAGAGCTATGGCTGATATCAAAGCACTCCATGCGCGTGGGAATGGTTTCGAGATCCAGTGCGCGACGCAGCGACTCAAGGCGACCAGCCATCGTCTGCTTGCCCGCGAGAAATGAGCGCAAATTGTTCTGCGCATTTTGGGCTGCCATGTCCAACCACCGCGCCCGCGCATCCCGCACCTTTTCTTTGATAGCGACTTTCCGCCCCGACTGTTCGCTCAGCGCCTCCTCTAATAGTTCGGCGTCCGCCAACGGGTGCGTCAGGACGATCTCTTGTGGAATTTGCTGCTGCCCGGACAGATAGAACTGCGGCAGAAAAGCCTCGAGGATAGCCGGCGGCGACTCATCCAGTCGGACCTGAGGGTAGTAACTTCGGCTACCCAACACCCTCGCCTCCCGCACAAATAGCACCTGCACACAGGCGTGACCGTGCTCGCTGAAGACCGCCATCAAATCGAGATCTCCGCGGGTGCCTTCTATATTTTGGGTCGCCTGAACATTTTGCAGCTGGGCAATCTGGTCGCGGATTTCGGCCGCCTTCTCGTACTCGAGATCCCCTGCCGCCACCTCCATCTCGTCAGCGAGCCGATTCATCAAGTCCTGAGAGCGGCCGTTTAGAAACAGCACCGATTTGTCGACCTGCTCCTGATAATCCTCATCTGAAACCAATCCCACACACGGCCCGGAACATCGTCCAATCTGGTACTGCAGGCAAGGCCTAGAGCGATTGCGAAAATAGCTGTCCCGGCACTGGCGCACCTTGAAGACTTTTTGCATCAGGTGCAGCGTTGAGCGCACTGCCCCGGAGCTAGGATACGGCCCAAAATAGGCGCCTTTGCGACGTTTAGCGCCCCGATGAAAACTCAGCCGTGGCCACCTGTCCTCGGACGACAAGTAAATATAGGGGTAGGACTTATCGTCTTTCAGCAGAATGTTGTAGGGCGGCCGATACTGCTTGATCAGATTATGCTCGAGCAATAGCGCGTCGCGCTCGGTACTGGTCACGGTAACTTCGATATTGCGGATCCGTGCGACGAGCGCCATGGTCTTCGCTGACAGGCCCGAAGCCCTGAAATAGCTAGTCACCCGATTTTTGAGATTTTTGGCTTTGCCCACATAGAGGAGCTCGCCGGTCTCATCGAACATCTGATACACCCCCGGACGGGTGGTGAGCTGAGCGAGAAAAGACTCTGGGTCAAAGGTCGTCACGGGACGGCATCCCCGAGCGCCTCACCCAACAGTTGTGCCTCCCACTCGAGATGGACGCCAAACGCGTCCTTGACGCTGCTGACAATATCCGCCGCTAAAGCGCACCAGGGTGCGGCGGAAGTCGCGCCACATCCAACCAACACCAGAGCGTGATCATCGGATACCTTGACCCCGTCGCGCTCAATGCCGCGCCAACCGAGCTGATCGATTAACCAGGCGGCGGAGAGTTTCGCATAACCCGGGCTCGCGGGATAAACGGGCAACCCCGCAGCGCGCTGAGCAAGCGTGTCGGCGTCGGCCTGACTCACCACTGGATTTTTAAAGAAACTACCCACATTCGGGGTAACCACGGGATCGGGTAATCGCTCGCGCCGGATGGAGATAACGGCGGCCAACACTGCGTGATGAGTCAACTCCGCGTCCTTTAGTCGCGTACGTAAACTGGGATAAGACGCCTCCACCGGCGCGTCACGATCAAGCGTAAAATCGACCGCCGTCACAACCCATTGCGCGCCCTCGGGGCGCTTGAAAATACTGTCCCGATAACTAAAGGCGCAGTCATCGCGAGATAACTGACGTCGTTCACCGGTCCATCGGTCCGTAACGTGCACCGCACGAATGCGCTCTGCAACCTCAACTCCATAAGCACCGATATTCTGGATGGGCGCAGCACCGACCGAACCCGGGATAAGGGCCAGATTAGCTAACCCATGTAGCCCCTGGTGATGGCACCACAGCACAAATTCATGCCAGTTCTCGCCCGCGCCCGCGCGCACGGTGGCGATACGGCCATCATCGGCGCGCAAGCTTCGCTCTCTCATCTGGATTAGAAGCACGGTACCCGGCAGAGATGGCTGTAGAACGACATTACTGCCGCCACCCAGCACGGTGATCGGCCCTGACGAGCGAGCTGCTTGAAGGGCGTCATCGAGGTCGGCCTGCGTGTTAATAATGAGAAGACGCTCCGCCGTGGCCTCGAGCCCCAGCGTATTGAATGCGCTCAGATCTCCCTCAACATCCATCGCACTAGCTGTCCGAGGCCAGCAAATCGCGAACGGCCGCTAGGTCAGCCTCGGTATCGACACCTGCGGGCACGGGTTCGGGCGCCAATTCGACCTGGATGTGGGCATCATGCGCCAGCGCCCGCAACTGCTCCAAGGACTCGCTCTGCTCAAGCGGTGATCGCGGCCAGCTGACAAATTTCCCAAGGAAGCCCGCGCGGTAGGCGTACAGGCCAACATGCCGAAACACCGGTGCCGCCTCACTACCCTCGCGGTGGGCCGGGATGACCGCACGCGAAAAATACAACGCCCTGCCGCCGTCACTGCAGACCACTTTGACTATCGACGCCTGAGTCGCGTCTGCGCGCGAGAGTGGCTCCATCAATGTCGCCATGTCGGCATTGGGGTGCTCAGTCAACATAGCAGCGACGCGGCGAATGTTGGTTGGCGGCATCAAAGGTTCATCGCCTTGCAAATTTACGACAATCTGATCATCCGGTAGTGATAGCTGGGCCACGACTTCCGCAAGCCGGTCGGTACCCGAGGCATGATCCGCTCGCGTCATCGCGACCTCTGCACCCAGGCTCGTCATTGCGTCAGCGATCCGCGGGTCGTCAGTTGCTACGATCACGCGGTCGGCACCCGCTTGCATCGCACGCTCCCATACCCACGCGACCATCGGCTTATCCAAAATGGGAAGCAGTGCTTTGCCGGGTAGCCGGGTAGAGCCAAAACGCGCTGGAATGACTATATGAAACATGACGACCTCGTTTACTCGCTTCAGTCTGACGCCGGCTGTGGCAGCCGGGTTTTAAGCATCGTTAGTAATGCCGGTGGCAGCCGCGCCTCAATCTCAACAATCCAAACCCGTGCCCAGGCTGCTGACGCCGTTACATCAGAAAGCTTTGCTGCGTCCTTGGCCGTGATCAACACAATTTCGCTATCGATGTTATCGAGGTCATGTTGCGCCAACGGCTCGTGATCGGGCAGTGCCCTGCCCTCCACCGAGAACCCCTGTTCAGCCAACATAGCAAAAAACTGCTCCGGCTGACCCAGACCTGTGATTGCGGTGAGCTTTTGCTTAGCCCATGTCGCTCGACAGTCGGACCACGATAGCACTTGCTGGCTGATCAGATTTCTCACACCACGGACGTGATAGACGAACCCACGATCAACATCGTCACTGTTGCGCTCAAGCACCCAATCTACCGAACCCAGCTTGAGTGCCGGTTCCCTGAGCGGACCGGCCGGCAGTAACCAGCCATTTCCCAGCCCGCGATCGTGATCCAGCACGGCGATTTCAATATCGCGGGGCAAGGCATAGTGTTGGAGCCCATCATCCGATAGCACCACGTCCGGCTGGCAGCGCTCTATCAAGAGCGCCAGTGCAGCTGCTCGATCGCGGCCCACCACCACGGGGACCGACAGTGCACGCTGAATCATCAGCGGTTCATCGCCAGCCCACGCCGCGCTGTCTGCTCGCGTCACCCAGTGAGGGCCTCGGCCGCAGGCGCCACGATAACCCCGGCTGACCACACCCACCCGATAGCCCTGCTGTTGCAGCCACTGTCCCAGGGCGAGCAACACCGGCGTCTTGCCCGTACCACCGACCGTGATACCACCGACCACAATCACCAAAACCCCTTCAAGTGTTGCGCCCTTCGCCGGGGCGCGCCGTCGACGCCGGCTGATTTCCCACCGGACGAGCAGAGAAAAAGGCAGTAAAGGCCACGCAAGCCAATGGCCGCCGTACCAGATCCGGTTCATCAACCGCTCCAGCGCACCGCGCACTGCGGTCATGGCGCCTTGAAACCCTGCTGATACAGACTGGCGTACAGGCCGCCCTGATCAATCAAGTCAGCGTGTGTTCCCGTCGCCACAATGCGACCCGCATCCATCACCACAATCAGATCAGCGCGCTCCACGGTGGATAGCCGATGCGCAATCACAAGCGTAGTGCGCCCCGAAGATGCCGACTCAAGGGAAGCCTGAATCGCAGCCTCCGATTCGTTATCCAGCGCGGAGGTTGCCTCGTCGAGAATGAGTACCGGCGCATCTTTGAGAATAGCGCGGGCGATAGCCAGTCGCTGCCGCTGCCCGCCCGACAAATCACCCCCACCATCGCTCAAGGGAGTATCGACACCCATCGGCAGTGCTTGGACAAAACTCAGCGCTTGAGCAGATTCCAGCGCTGACTCGAGTGCGGCATCGGTGGGTGGCGACGCGTATCCAAACGCGACGTTGGCGCGGACGGTGTCACTGAACAGCACCACTTGTTGCGATACCAATGCGAGCTGCCGTCGATAATCGGCCAGCACGATGTCCTCAATGGCGTGCTCATCCAGCGTAATGCGCCCTGAGGTGGGCGAGTAAAACCGGCACAGCAACTGTACCAATGTGCTCTTGCCGGCGCCCGAACGTCCGACGAACGCGGTCATGGTGCCGGCCGGTATGTGCAAATTAATATCCTGCAGCACCTCACGCGAACTGCCCGGATAGGAAAAAGAAACATGCTCCATAGCCAGATCGCCTCGGGCCCGCGTGATCGTGTGGGTCCCGGCATCGGCCTCGGGTGGGGTGTCGACTTGCGCAAAAAGATCCTCTGCCGCAGCCAATCCTCGTTGCACGATGCTCTGCACATTGGTCAGAGTGCGAATCGGCTTACCCAGCTGTGTCGCAGCCGCAATAAACGCAACCAGTGACCCCGGCGAGAACGATGCCAAAATTGCCGGGTCCAAGGCAAACCAAAATAAGGCGGCAAGCGCCAACGCCAGCAACACCTGTGCAATCGGGGTCGAGACCGCCTGCACAAATGCCAACCTCAGGCTCTGGACTCGATTGAATTCACTGGCCGCCCTAAAACGCGCACTCTGACTATTGGCTGCGGAAAACATCCGAATCTCATCGAGCCCCTGCACACTCTCGTTGCTGAGCTGCGTGACCTCCCCCATCGACTCCTGAATACGCCGACTGTAGCGCCGGAAATGCTTGCCTACCGCAACTACAACGCCGGCAATGGCCGGCGCGATGGCAAAAAACACCAGGGTCAGCTTCCAGTTGAGGTAGATCATGTAGCTGATGAGCGCGAGTACCGTCAGGCCATCGCGCAGCAGTGTTTTTAGGGCTTCAGAAGAGGCACCGCTGACCTGCTCAACGTTGAAGGTGAGCTTCGAAACCAGCTCACCCTGACTGAAACGATCAAGCGCAACTCTCGGCACCCGAATCAGCACATCGAACACCTGCGTGCGCAGCCGATGGACAACGCCGCGCGCCACGATATTCATAAAGTAGTTGCCAAAAAAGTAGCCGCTGGCTCGAATGAGTGCCAGCACTACCGCAGCTACCGGCACCGCGACCCGCGCGTAGTCGACTGGATCAACGCCCACTGGCGACCAGAGCGTGTGTGCTGCTCGCGACACGAAACCCATGCCAATTTGTGACGCCTCACCGAGCGAATCCAGCAAAAACTGGGTGAGATCCGCGAGCAACACATTGGCGACGGAATACACCAAAAACCCCAGAATGCTCAGCGAGAAGGCCCCGGCGTGAGCCATCACATAACCCAGCAAGCGCTTGTATAGCGCCCAGTCGCTCTGTTGTTCTCTACCTGCCGTCACGGTGCTTCCTGTTGTCGCTCTGCTTCGGTCTTTTATCGCGTTGCTTCGGTCGCGATAGTTAGGCGTGCAATACTGAGTTGTGCAGCTGCATCCATCGCGGTGACCACAAACCGATGTGGGGTCATGGCATCCGCTGACAAGGTCAAAGGAATGTCATTATTTCCCGCCAGCGCCTCTGCCAAGGCTCGTTGCAAACCCTCGGGATCATTGGCGATCCGCGCCCCGTTCAATGCCATCTCCCCCGCAGCATTTATCGTCAGCGTCATTGATACATTGGCATCTGCGGCGATGCCCTCTGCCTCCGGCAAGTCCACCACCAGCTGGGTCATCTCGGAGAAGCTGGTCGACACCATAAAGAAAATAAGCAACAGGAATACTACGTCGATCAACGGCGTCAGGTTAATCGCGACTTCAGGACGACTCAGTCGCCGAAAATTCACAGGTCGTATTCCGTCTTCTGATTACTGTGCAAGGCATCGACTAACTTGACCGCTTCTTGCTCCAAACCCACCACAATCGATTCGATCCGAGCGGTGTAGTGCCGGTGCATGACCAAACTCGGAATCGCCACCGCCAGCCCCGCGGCGGTCGTCAGCAACGCTTCGGAAATACCCCCGGCAAGTGCATTGGCGTTACCCGTGCCGTAGGTCGTGATTTCTGTAAAGACACTGATCATACCGATGACAGTACCCAGCAACCCGAGCAACGGCGTGATCGCGGCAATGGTTCCCAGCGCGTTGAGATATCGCTCCAGTCGATGGATCACGTGGGCCGCCGCTTCGCGAATGCTCTCGCGCATGACATCGCGACCCTGGTGACGATTTGCCAGGCCAGCCGCGAGAATGGCTCCTAATGGTGAGCTCTGGCGCAGCGTCTTGAGTCCCTGGGCATCAAGCCCCTTGCCCCGCAGCTGCTGCCATACCGTGGCCAGCAAATGCTGCGGCGCGATCTTTTGCCTGTTGAGGGCGAAGTGGCGCTCGATACAAATCGCGAGCGCGATCACCGAACACAACACAATAAATGGCATGACCCAACCACCGGCCACGAGCACTTGATACACAGCACACCCTCCCTATGAAGCGCAGAGTATACCGAGCCCCCAACACCAACCCCAGAGACCGTTATGGCGGGTATTTACGGCAATTTCAGCCAATATGGTGACCATTTTCCGCGCCTTGCGCGCATTAATAACTGACCGGAGGACTTCATCGTGACCGATATCGCGCCGACGCGTGCGGTGCTCAAAAGCGTTGCGTCCCCCTGTGCTTCGACAGACGCACGCACCTCGGGATGCGGGTGTCCAAACCGATTACCACGCGCCGCACTCACCCATACCACCTCCGGCTGTACCCATTTCAACAACGCACGACTGGTTGAGGACCGGCTCCCGTGATGCGATAAAACCAGAAAAGACGCCTTCAGCTCGTCTCGCCAATAGCGAACTACCTGCCGCTCGCGCTGGGCTGAGACGTCCCCCAAGACCAGCAGCTTAGCCTCTCCCACGTTAATCAACAGGCCGCAGGAGCTGTCGTTGCTGTTTATGTCTCCCGCCTTATCCGCATGGCCAGGGCCATTGATCAGCGTCAACTCAGTGCCGCCCCACCGCCAACGCTCACCATTGCGGCATGGCTCTCCGGCGAAGCCCAGATGGCGAATCACGGGCAGGGCCTCCCGGATCGCTGCGATCCCTCCGCTGTGATCGCGGTCCGCGTGGCTAATGATCATGACGTCTATCGCGTCTGCCCCACGCATGCGCAAATAGGGAAGTAGTGCCTTTTCTGCCTGACTGAAGGCTCCCGGAATCCCATCGCCGGTGTCATAGATCAGCGTGCGGCCCCCGGATTCAAGAACAAGAGACAAACCCTGACCCACGTCGAGCAGGGTAACGCTTACGTCCGGCTCACCGACGCTTGGCGTCCATACCGAGCACAGCACCCCGAGCAACGCGAGGAAAAACCGCAAAAGACGCGGCCCCGCCCAAATCACCGCTGCGAGCCCCAAGGCAAACCCCAGGCCACTCAAAGCACCTGTCACGACCCCAGCGCTCGCACAGCAGGCTAATAATTCCGTCAACGGACCCCAGATTGACTGCCAAAGCGCGTGAATGCCATTAAGCAGCGCTTGCGATAGCGCCGGTGCGAAGGCGGACAGCCCGACGCCCAGTAACCCGACCGGCACCATGATCCACGTCACCACGGGAATGAGTAGCGCGTTGGTCGCCAGACCCAGCCAGCTCGCCTCCCCGAACCAAAATAAAGTGATGGGCGCCAGCACCAACACCATTTGCACCTGCGTCAGCAACAGATTGGCGGGTCGAAAGCTCGACCGCGTGTTGCTGACCAACAGCCATGTGGCCGCTGCGCTCAGCCAAAAACTGCTGCCCAGCAATAGGGTCGGCTCGTGCACTATCAAGGCCACGATAGCGAGTAACAGCGCGCGCTGACCACCGATTGTCCATCCCAACAGTCGCGGCGTCATGCCCGCAACCAGCATGAGGTAGGCCCTCACGGTCGGGAGGGTCGCACCAACCAAGAGCACATATAACCCCGTGACGCCCAGCACCCCAAAAACCAGCAATGTCTCGCCGCCACAGTCGCTGCGAATGCGCCATAAACGGCGCGGCAACGTCAACAACAAACTGACCAGAGTCGCCAACAAGCTAATGTGCAATCCGCTGATGATGATCAAATGAACAATGCCGAGGTGCCGAAGGGATCGCCAAGTTTGATCAGTGACACTGCGGGTATCGCCCAGCAGCAACGCCCGCAAAATGTCCCACCCAGCGCTCTCTGGCCATGCACCCAGCACGCTTAAACGCCAGCGCGCGACGGGGCCTGGCGCGGCGAGCAACTCCAGTGGCCCAATAATCACACCGCGCGCGTCTACCCCGCGGCTTGCCGAACGCGCCTGATCGGGGATGGCGCCTGGATTCCATTGGCTGGACAACGGCCTGAGACGAATATGTCCTCTGATCGTCGAGCCGTAAACCAATGCTTGGCTTAACTGGTCACTCTGAAGATGCTGACTGATCCGCAAGCGACGGGGGCCGGCGCATCGGGCCCCGAACAACGCCACCCGATCGATCTCGGCAGAGATCTGCCATCCCCCCCAATCACTCGCCGCTTTTCGCGGCAAGGTGGCCACTCGCCCTGAAAACTCGCCTTCCCAATGGATACAAGAATCTGACAACTGCGCATGCTGCCACAGCAGCCCATGGGCGGAACCCAGCGTCACACCCAATGCAAGGAACCCACCCAACCCCTGCAAATACGGCCTGCGTGCGGCGAGCACCAACATCCCCGACGCTCCCCACCCGGGCTCGGGCAGCAACAGTGAAGCGCCAAGCCCGACAATGAGCGCAACAAGATCGCGGTTTCGAAGCTCGCTCACGCTGAATATCGTCGATAAAGATCGGACACCTGGCGCGGCCTCGCCCGTCGTCCACACACCACAATTGAATTCGCGTGCGGGACGAGATCACATATCGCTGGTCAAAAATGCTCACTAAGAGACTATGATTGAGCTCACAGCGAAGCGGACTTTGTTAGACCTCCACAAATGGTCAAGAAACGCCTTAGACGATGGATTCCTACGCCCAGCAATCTGGCGCGGTATCGTGCCTTTCAAGTGTTCGGGAGCTGGACTCAGGAAACGCGGCTTTGGCAGCTAAGTCGGACCACCGCGGCCAGAGCATTTGCCATTGGCCTCTACTGCGCGATGCTGCCGATTCCCGGCCAGATGTTCATCGCCGTCGCACTGGCGATTATTTTCACCGCCAATTTGCCCCTGAGTTTCGCGCTGATCTTTATCACCAACCCGCTGACGATGCCGGCAATTTTTTACGCCGCTTATAAAGTCGGCGCGTGGCTCATGGGTACGCGACATGTTGAAGTTGAGTTCGAAGCGTCCTGGACCTGGTTTACACAAAGCCTAGACGAAATCTGGATCCCTCTGGTGATTGGCTCGCAAGTCATGGGCGTGGTCTTTGCGATCTCAGGCTACGTGCTCGTCGATGCGCTGTGGCGCAACGCGATTCGTCGCCAGTGGAAGCGACGCAACCGCAAGCGTCGTCAGTGACTGAGTGTTGCTGCGACCGGTAACGACGACGCCCGTAGAGTTGGCAGCACCGCCGCAAGTACAGAAAGCCCTGTGGCAGTCGCACCTGTGGCAGCGAAGTCCTGCCATCGAATATCAACGGGCACAAATGCCAGCGGATAAACGTCGGTTTGCAGCAGCGGAGAACCCAACCATTGCTCAAGCAGCACTGCCATATCGGGCGCACCCAGCGCCAGCAGATACCCCAACACCATCCCCGCGAGGGAGCCAACAACGCCAATGATGGCGCCCTGCATGAGGAAAATCACGACAACGTCACGCGTCTTTAGCCCCATGGCGACCAGCATCGCGACCACCCGGCGCCGATCAGTCACCACTAACATGAGTGCGGAGACCACGTTAAACGCGGCGACGAATATCACAGTGAAGAGGATGAGTCCGATTAAGTCGCGCGAAAGCTGGATTGCCGAATAAAGATTGCCGTGAGTGGCGCGCCAGTCGGTGACCCGCAGATTTGAAGGCAGCCACTGGATCAAGTCCCACCGCCATTCACCGGCACTGAAAACGTCATCAAGTGTAATCGCCAGTCCCCTTAGCGCGTTTTGCGACGCCAAGGTCGGTATCGCTGACTGCTGCACTAAGGCTAACCCCTCATCAATTTCGGTACCCGAACGCAGTAGCGACACTACCCTGAAATGGAGCGGCCGATAGTCACCTGTCGCGCCAGCAGGTAGCACAAACGTCACCCGGTCACCGACAGTGACATCCAGACGCTCCGCCATTTTGACCCCGAGCACTAAGTCACTGGGCGACCAAACTGGTACCGCAGGTGACAGCAAGTCGGCGTATCGCGTCAACGCGTCGCTCTCGATGGCTGTTAACCGTGCGGCAGTCACCGACTGTCCACGCAACAAAAGTGCCTCAGCTGCCGCGAAGGGCTCGACGCGACTCACGCCCTCGCGAGCCAGGAGCTCCGCCTTCAAGGCACTCCACTCCTGCGAACTTGCCTCACCGCTAATCTGCACATGCGGCACCAATGACAAAATGCGTTCGCGCATTTCTCGGTCGAAACCGTTCATCACCGATTGCACTGCGAGCAACAGACCGATGGCGACCGCCAAGCCAATCATCGATACACGGGAGAGAAATGCAGACAATCCCGGCCCCGGATCCAAGGTCTGGCGAAGGGCGATATCCGCCAGTAAATCACTGCCGCTCATTGCGTCTGTAATCGGCCGGCGATCAACTCGAGCCTGCGATCCATCCGCGCAGCGATCAGCGGATCATGGGTGACGACGACAAAAGCCGTATCCCGCTCGCGCAAAGCTGACATTGCTGATAACACATGCTCTGCGGTGGCGGGGTCCAAATTTCCCGTGGGCTCATCCATCAGCACACAGGCGGGCTCGTTAATCAGCGCGCGCGCAATCGCTACACGCTGGCGCTCACCCCCCGACAGCGCCGCAGGACGGTGCGTGTATCGATCCTGCAGCCCGAGCTGGTCGAGCAGTTCGCGCGCACGCCCTTGCGCCTGCACCTTGGAAGCCCCACCAATGCGGGCTGGCAATGACACATTTTCCAACGCGGAGAACTCAGGCAGTAAATGATGCATCTGAAAAACAAAACCGAGGCGCTGGTTACGCCAATCGCTACGCGCACGCTCGCTCATTACAGATAGCGACGATCCGGCAACGCGAACGTCTCCAGAGGACGGCGCGTCGAGCCCTCCCAGCAGATTAAGCAAAGTCGACTTTCCCGCACCAGAAGCACCGAGAATTGCCAGCCACTCCCCCGCCGCAACGGTCAAATCAAGCGCGGACAAGACCTCGATACTGCGCTGACCATCGCTGTAGCGCTTGCACAACTGGAGCGCCTCAAGAGCCGGCGTTTCAGACATAATTCAGCGCCTCTGCAGGGGGTACGCGTGATGCGCGCCAGGCTGGATAGACACTAGCCATAATACTCAGCAGCAACGCCGACACCACAACGATCACGACATCACTCGCCATCAAGCGGGCCGGTAATCCACCGATGTAATAAACCGCAGGGTCAAACAGCACCCAGCCGGTCACCTGCTCCAACCAGGCGGATAACTCAGACACCGAGGAAGCCACCAGAACACCTACACCAGCCCCTGCGGTGATACCGATCGCCGCCAAGAGCAAGCCATGGCCCAAAAATATCATCAGCAAGCGACCCACTGACAACCCGAGCACTTGCAGGGTGGCGATATCCCCCCGCTTTTCGGTCACGGACATCGTCAGCATCGATACCAAGTTAAAAGCCGCCACCAAAATCACCGAAGTCAGCAGCAGACCGACCGTAATCTTCTCCATTTTGATCGCGGCAAACAGAGATCCTTGGGAACTTCGCCAATCGCTGACGGTCGCGGGCACTTCTCGCAACCAAGACTGCAGGGCGCCCTGCTGGTAAACGAGTTCACGGTCAGCTAAGCGCGCCTGCACGCCCCGCTGACCCACCGCTCCCAGCAACCGTGAGGCGGTATCAAGCGACACATAGGCCTGGTTGATGTCGGGCGTCGCACCGACCTCGAACAGGCCGACCACTCTGAGCTTGCGGGTCTTGGAAAATGCACCCATCGGACTCAGCGTCAACCGCGGCAAGACGACCTCAACATCGTCACCCGGCCGTACCCGCAGCAATCTGGCGAGGTCCGCGCCCAGAACGACTGAAAACCGCTCAAACGCCACTTCGGCCAGTGATCCGGCGATCAGATGAGTTTCGAGGTCTAACACGCTGGCTAAGCCCTCCTCGGGCGCGCCAGTCAGCGCTACGCCGCGACTTGCGTGAGCTGTTCGAAGCAGCACCGTAGCGCTGTGGAAGCGCGTTGCCGCGACGACGCCCGACTGGTTCGCGATATCACGCTCCAAGGCGTCGAGAGCGGCCAGCGCATCGGCTGCCGGCTCCAGCACCAGGTCTGGGGCCACAGACAACAGCCGCTGCTGAAGCTCGGCAGCGAATCCATTCATCACCGATAGCACAACAATGAGCGCTGCCACACCCAACATCATGCCCAATAGCGACGCCAGAGCGACGAATCGGGTAAAACGACGCTGGCCTCCCCCAATGGTGAAGCGCGCGATGATTTCCCAAGCCAGCAGCATTAGCGTGTTAGCGTTCGATCGGCGACATCAAGTGACAGATAGCCGGGCACGGTGAGGGCGCCAGCGTAATCAGTACTCCCGCGAGGCGGGATCAAACTGGCGGACCGGCGCTGGCTGCATCGTACTCTCGCAGCGCTGCGGGTTGCCGCCGCAAATTTCACATTCCTGATCGATACCGACCGCACCCAAACCGCCGCAGGAACCCTTGATGGGGGGGCGGCCAAATATGACCCCCACAGCCATCACTGCCACGATGACTAAAAATACGATCAGCGCCAGTAGATATGTCATTCCAGGTCCTTTGGTATTTTCCGTGAAGCCCCTAACGGCTCTCATGTAACCATGGTTTCATCGCGGTACTCGAGAACGCCTCTAGGCCGTCTCCCGACCGCTTCAATAGGTATACCGCCAGGTCGCGCTGCTCTGCCAGCAGCATCGCCTCGGAGGAACCCAGCACCGTCAGCGCCGTAGCCCACGCATCCGCCATCATCGCAGAGCCATGCACCACTGTCACTGACACCACATCATGCTGCACGGGGTAGCCCGAGCGCGGGTCAATGAGATGAGAGTACCGCCGCCCCTCGTGCTCAAAGAAATTCCGGTAATCCCCTGACGTGGCGATCCCGGTATCGCTAACCGCCAGAGTTGCCTGCACGCCGCCGCGCGCCCCCGGGTCTGGCCTTTCTACGGCAATCCGCCACAGATCACCCCGTGGGCTAAAACCTCGTACGCGAACTTCACCTCCTACCTCAAGCATGAAATGCGGTACGTTGAGGTCATCGAGCGCATCGGCACCGAGATCGACTGCATAACCTTTCGCCAGCGAAGAAAAATCCAGCGCCAACGCGGCGGCCTGCTTACTTAACTGCCGCGTCGCAGAGTGCCAGTTCAACTGTCGCGAACCCACTGCTTCTCTGACGGCATCCACCTCGGCCGGCTCAGGAAAGCGTCTCGGCCCAGCAGGACCAAACCCCCATAAATCCGACAGCGCACTGACGGTTACGTCATAGGCGCCACCAGTGATCTCATTCAGATTCAGCGCAGCCGACAGCACATAGGCAAAGTCCCAATCCACCTCCATCGGCGCATCTTCATCTGATTCATTGAACTGGCTAATGAGGCTCTCAGGGTCGTAGTGATTCATACTCTGATTGACCAGCGCGAAGGCGGCTTCTATCTCCGCCTTCACCTGCGAAGGTGTGACACCCTCAGGCGCCTGGTTGTAAGTCAGGGACCAAGTGGTGCCAAAAATAGCGCCGCGGAGCTGTACGGGTGACTCCTCTCCCGCACAACCCGCCATACAGCAAAAGGCCAGCAAGAGTGCTGGCCTTTTTACCCATGCGAGCATGCTAAACATCAGCCGCCAAAATCATCGAGGAAGATGTTTTCACGCTCAACACCCAAATCCAGCAGCATTTTAATGACAGCGGAATTCATCATCGGCGGCCCGCACATGTAGTATTCGCAGTCTTCCGGCGCGGGATGGTCTTTGAGGTACTGCTCATACAACACGTTGTGAATGAACCCCGTCAGCCCATCCCAGTTATCCTCGGGCTGAGGATCAGAGAGCGCCACGTGCCATTCAAAATTCTCGTTCTCTGCGTCGAGCCCGTCGTAGTCTTCGACATAGAACATCTCCCTTAATGACCGGGCGCCGTACCAAAAACTGATTTTGCGCTTGGAATTAAGGCGTTTGAGCTGATCGAAAAGGTGCGAACGCATAGGCGCCATGCCGGCTCCACCGCCAATAAAGACCATTTCGGCCTCGGTCTCTTTGGCAAAAAACTCGCCAAAGGGACCATACACATTGACCTTATCACCGGGCTTTAGATTAAACGCCCAGCTCGACATGATGCCTGGCGGAATGCCTTCGCTACCCGGGGGTGGCGTCGCGATCCGGATGTTGAATTTAACGATGCCCTTCTCTTCGGGGTAGTTGGCCATGGAGTATGCGCGAATGGTGGTCTCGGCACAGGCCGACTCGAGGTTGAAAAACCCAAAGCGCTCCCAGTCACCGCGGTATTCCGACTCTACGTCGAAATCGCTGTACTTTACGGAGTGCGGAGGACACTCCAGTTGCACGTAACCGCCCGCGCGGAAGTCGACGCTCTCGCCTTCTGGCAACTTCAGCACCAACTCCTTGATAAAGGTCGCCACATTTTCGTTGGACTCAACGGTGCACTCCCACTGCTTAACGCCGAACACCTCTTCAGGAACCTGAATCTTGAGGTCCTGTTTGACCGGAGTCTGGCACGATAAACGCCACCCCTCTCCCGCCTCGCGGCGCGTGAAATGGGCTTCTTCCGTGGGCAACATCGCGCCGCCGCCTTCTTGCACAATGCACTTACACTGCGCGCAGGTACCGCCCCCGCCACAGGCGCTGGCCAGAAACAACTCGGCATCCGCCAGAGTCTGCAGCAACTTGCCGCCCGCAGGCACCTCGATAGTGCGCTCACCATTAATCTCGATACTGATATTGCCGCTAGCGACCAATCGGCTGCGCGCTGCCAGTATCACCATTACCAGCGCGAGAATGATCGCCGTAAACATGCCGGCGCCATATACGATTGTCATATCCATCTCTGACTCAGCCCTCTCTCGTCAGCGGTCCATTAAATATCGATACCACCGAAGGACATGAAGCCTAGTGACATCAAGCCCACAGTGATGAAGGTAATCCCCAGGCCTTGCAGGCCATCGGGCACGTCGCTGTACTTCAGCTTCTCGCGAATGCCAGCCAACGCAACGATCGCCAGCGCCCAGCCTAATCCGGAACCGGCGCCAAATACGGCACTCTCAGCAAGATTAAGACTTCTCTCGACCATCAACAACGAGGCTCCAAGAATCGCGCAATTTACGGTAATGAGGGGCAGGAAAACGCCCAAGGTCGCGTACAGTGCCGGTACGTATTTGTCGAGAAACATCTCCAGAATTTGCACCAACGCAGCGATCACCGCGATATAGCTCAGCAATCCCAAAAAGCTGAGGTCCACATCGGGCATTCCCGCCCACGCCAAAGCGCCATCCGCCAACAAGTACTGATAAATGAGGTTGTTGACCGGCACCGTGATCGACAGCACCACCACCACAGCAACGCCCAACCCGGCCGCTGTTTGGATCTTCTTCGATACCGCGAGGAAGGTGCACATTCCCAGGAAGAAGGATAAAGCCATATTTTCAATAAAAATGGCTCTGACGAATAAGCTCAGATAGTGCTCCATCAGGCGGCCTCCTCCGCAGCGTTGTGATGGGCAATCTTGAATTCCGCCTCTTCGACTTGATCAGTCTTAACGGAGCGGATTGCCCAGATCAGCAAGCCGATCAAGAAAAACGCGCTTGGGGGCAACAGCAACAAACCGTTTGCCTGGTACCAACCGCCCTCGGTAACCAACGGCAAGATTTCCACACCGAAGAGCTTGCCAGTGCCGAACAATTCGCGAACCGTGGCGACCACCAACAATACAAAGGAGTAACCGAGCCCGTTGCCAATGCCATCCATGAAGCTGGGGATTGGCGCGTTCTTCATGGCAAATGCTTCTGCGCGCCCCATCACAATACAGTTGGTGATGATCAAGCCCACGAATACCGACAGCTGCTTGGAAATATCATAGGCCACGGCTTTCAGAATCTGGTCTACCACAATCACCAGTGAGGCGATGATCGTCATCTGGACAATGATTCGGATACTCGACGGAATGAACTGCCTGATGCTCGAAATAAAGAAGCTTGAGAAAGCGGTGACCAGCGTCAACGCCACACACATTACGATCGTCACACGCAGAGACGTGGTTACCGCCAGCGCAGAGCAGATGCCCAGAATCTGTAGCGCGATCGGGTTATTTTTGAAAATGGGGTCTGTCAGGGTTTCTCGCATACTCATCACGCCTCTCCCTGTCGCAAATTATCCAAGAGCGGCTTAAAGCCCTGGTCTCCCAACCAATAGCGAACCAGATTGTCTATGCCTTTGGTGGTCAGGGTCGCGCCTGACAGGCCGTCTACCTGCCACTGCGCCTGCTGCGTGCCCGCCGGAACCGACCCTTTGAGGACTTTTATCGCGACCTGATCTCCCTGATACACCTGCTTACCAGGCCATATCGCCTTCCACTTGGGGTTATCAATCTCGCCGCCCAGGCCCGGCGTCTCGCCGTGCTCGTAAAACCCGAGTCCCGCGATGGTATTGCCATCGGACTCCAGCGCCATGAACCCATACAACGTTGACCACAGGCCATAGCCGCGAATCGGCAAAATGATCTTGTCGAGATCACCCGATGCGCTTCGCACGAGGTAAACGAGTGCCTGGTCCTCCCTTCGCACCAGCTTCGCGGCATCCTCCTCTGCAGGAATCGCGCGAGACTGCGCCGGATCTTTAGCGGCCTCTCGCTGATCAAAGGCAGCAGGATCCGCGCCATCGACAAAGCGACCGGCGTCAAGGTCAACTACGCGGGTTTCCACTTGCTCGAACTGCTCTTCTACCGAAAGCGCGGGGTCCAAGAGCCCCGCCGCCATCAAAATATTGCGCTTCAAGTCCCGAGTTTTATTCGCTTGCTGCGCGGGCTTCAGCACAACTGCCGCTGTGGAGACAACCACAGAGCAGACCAGACACAGCCCCAGCGCTACAGTGAGCACACGCCCGAGCCCTTCGCCACTAGCTGACACGGGCGACCCTCCTCTTGATGTTGGCGCTGACGGCAAAGTGGTCGAACAGCGGCGCAAACAAATTTGCGAACAAAATGGCGAGCATCATGCCTTCCGGGAAAGCCGGATTGACGACGCGGATCAACACGCACATCACACCGATCAAAATGCCATACGCCCAACGCCCAGACTGGGTCATTGCGGCTGATACCGGGTCCGTCGCCATGAAGAAGGCACCAAAAGCAAAACTACCCACCACCATGTGCCAGTACCAGGGCATGGCAAAGGCGGGGTTAGAATCGGAACCCACGGTATTCAATAGCAAGCTAAAGGCAATCATGCCGACGAAGCATCCAGCGACGACGCGCCACGAAGCAATGCCCTGTAGCAGCAGGAATCCGCCACCGAGCATGACCATCAGTGTGGACGTCTCGCCGATTGACCCCGGGATGGTGCCGATAAAGGCATCCCACCAGGTGTAGGCTTGGGTCAACCCCGCCATACCCTCCTGGGCCACCACACCCAGCGGCGTCGCGCCCGAATAGCCGTCGACAGCAGTCCATACGGCATCGCCTGAAATCTGCGCCGGGTAGGCGAAGTAGAGAAAGGCCCGGCCGGTCAGCGCGGGGTTCAGGAAATTTTTGCCGGTACCGCCGAAGACTTCCTTGCCGATGACGACGCCAAAGCTAATACCCAACGCTGCTTGCCACAGGGGCAAATCGGGCGGCAACGTCAGCGTAAACAGGATCGAGGTGACAAAGAAGCCCTCGTTGACCTCGTGACCCCGGCGCATGGCAAACAGCACTTCCCAAAAACCACCAACGACAAATGTCACCAAATACAGCGGCAGAAAGTGCACCAGCCCATACAGCATGTTGTGCCAAATGTTTGTAGCGTCGTGCCCACCCAGTGCCGCCACTATGCCACCGCGCCATCCATCTAAAGCACCGCCCGACGCAGCGAGCACATCATTGGCCTGCAACCCAATGTTGTACATGCCATAAAACATGGCGGGGAAAGTCGCGAACCAGACAGTAATCATGATGCGCTTGAGATCGATACCGTCTCGAACGTGCGCATTGGACCGTGTCACACTGCTGGGGGAATAAAAAATGGTGTCCACTGCCTCATACAGGGCGTACCACTTTTCAAATCGCCCCCCGGGCTTGAAGTGGGGTTCTAATGCGTCCAGCTGTTGCCGCAATCCCATGTTCAGCCTTCCTTCTCAATGCGCGTCAGGTTGTCCCTAAGGATGTCGCCGTACTCGTATTTCCCCGGGCAAACGTAGGTACACAGCGCCAAATCTTCCTCGTCCAACTCGAGACAACCCAGCGCTTGTGCGGTTTCAGTGTCACCCACCAGCAGCGCTCGCAATAGCTGCGTGGGCAGAATATCGAGCGGCATAATGCGCTCGTAGGCGCCTACCGGCACCATGGCGCGCTCACTGCCATTGGTGTTGGTAGACATCGCGAGAGGTTTGCTGCCGAAGATACTCGAGAGATAAATCCCCAACACAGAATGCTTGCGCAAACCAGGCGACAGCCAGCCCATGAAGGTCCGGTGTCGACCCTCAGAAATTATCGCCACCTGGTTGTGGTAGCGGCCAAGGTAGGCAGTATCACTCTGAACACCGCGGCCACCCAACACGGACCCCGAGATCAATCGCGTCTCGCCGCCCTCCTGCTCGCCCGCAGTCAGGGCCTGCAGGTCGCTTCCGACACGGGTCTTTAATAGCCGTGGGCGAGTTACCGCCGGCCCGGCTAGGGCAATCACGCGGTCGGCGTATACCGCACCATCGAGGAACAAACGCCCAACGGCAATGACATCCTGATAACCGATAGTCCACGCGATACGCTCCTGAGAAGCGCCGATGAGAAAATGGACATGCGTTCCGGGCAGCCCTGCGGGATGCGGACCACTGAAATCATGCCTAGAGATTCGCTCGTGGCTTGCGACGGGAAGCGTTGCTCCGGCCGCCGCGCAGACGTAAACCGGGCACGTCACCAAATTCGCCAGCAAGACCTGACCCACTTCGAAGGCCTCGCTCTCACCCGCAATGACTTGTGCGGGATCTGGTGCGTGGGGATGCGTATCGATCGCGGTGATAAACAAACCTGAGGGCTGAGTATCGGGATTCGCGACTCGGCCAAAGGGGCGAGCACGTAGCGCGGTCCACTGACCTGAAGCCAGCAATTGCGACTTGATCGTCTCCGCCGACAGGGATGCCATTTGACCAGCACTGTAGCGATCAAACGCAACGGCTTCATCGCCGTCGACCTCAATCACAATCGACTGAAAGGCGCGCTTGGCACCGCGGTTAA
>CAYQUE010000014.1:25267-36860 GCA_964420615.1 uncultured Alteromonadaceae bacterium
TCGCCGTCGACCTCAATCACAATCGACTGAAAGGCGCGCTTGGCACCGCGGTTAATCGCCGCAACTTTCCCGCCCGCAGGCGCAGTGTAGCGCACGGCTTCGCATTTTTTATCGGTGAAGAGCAGGTCGCCTCGCTTCACGGCGTCACCGAGTTGTACCGCCATGGTCGGCTTCATACCATGATAGTCGAGCCCCACCAAGGCGACCGACCGCACAGACTTAGACGTATCGACGGTCTGCTCCGGCGCGCCCGCCAGAGGAATGTCCAAACCGCGTTTGATTTTTATCATCTCGATGCTCTTTTGCATTACCCATAAGCTGCAATGCACAACCTCACATGGCCGCCGTCTGGATTGCTCCAGCGGCAACGTTGAGCACTGTCATGTTCGGGGAAAATCCCCCAGACGGTGGTGCATATCGTGCAGACCGGGGGCTTCTGAAGGCCGGGCCCGGAGGGCTCTCTTCGGTCGCGCGTATTCTATTCGACTTACCCCCACAAGGCCAACCCGCCCCAACGAATACGCGTCCTACAGTGGATAGGGGCCCCTCGCAGGATAGGTTTGATAGCGAATGCCCGCCATGCGCTCCAAAACGCGATACACCTGGCAGCTGTAGCCATACTCATTGTCGTACCAGAGATACAGCACTGCCTGCGCTCCGTTCACGATTGTCGCCTTGGCGTCGAAGACGCAGGCGGCCCTGGAGCCCACAAAATCACTCGAGACTACCTCGGGCGAGTTGGAGTAATCGATTTGCTTTTTCATTGGCGAATGGAGCGCCGTCTCGCGCATAAATTCGTTCAGCGCGTCCCGAGTGGTGGGCTCAGCCAGTGTCAGGTTGAGAATTGCCATAGACACATTCGGCGTTGGCACTCGAATCGCGTTACCGGTCAGCTTGCCATCGAGTCTAGGAAGCACCTTGGCGACGGCTTTCGCAGCCCCGGTTTCGGTCAGCACCATATTCAACGGCGCACTCCGACCACGGCGCTCTGCCTTGTGGTAGTTATCGATCAGATTCTGATCATTGGTGTACGCATGCACGGTTTCCACATGACCCGCGACAATTCCGTAATGGTCATCCGCTGCCTTGAGGACCGGAACGATTGCGTTAGTGGTGCAGGAGGCCGCGGAAATAATGGTATCGCCGTCGTCAATCTCGTCATCATTGATGCCGGCGACAATATTCTTGATATCGCCTTTGCCCGGTGCGGTCAGAATCACCTTCGCGACCCCTTTGCACTTCAGATGGCGCGACAACCCCGCCTCGTCCCGCCAGACTCCGGTATTGTCGACCACGATGCAGCGCTTAATTCCGTAGGCAGTGTAGTCAACCTCCTCCGGAGAGTCGGCATAGATCACCTTGATTTCATTGCCGTTGGCAACAAAGGATTGGCGCTCTTCATCAACCCGGATCGTGCCCTGAAAAACACCGTGCACGGAATCTCGGCGCAGCAGGCTAGCGCGCTTCATCAAATCATCTTCGGCCTTGCCCCGCCGCACAACGACCGCACGTAATCGCAGGCTGTCACCGCCGTCTGTTTTTGCGATCAGAATACGCGCCATCAAACGGCCAATGCGACCGAAACCATACAGAACCACATCAACCGGCTCATCGACAGGCTTATGGGTCGAGCCCACCAGGTAGTCAAGTTCTTGTCCCACGTATTCTTCAACGGACAGCCCCTCTCCCTCGCCCTTCTCATAATAGGCAACGGCCAATCGCCCAATATCCAAATGGCAGGGGCCCAGATTGAGCTTGCTGACTGCATTGAGTACGGGCGTGGTCTCAAACTCCGAGAGCTCGTTGTCCTCCATCTGTCGGACCCAACGATGGCTCTTCATGATGTCCAGGACCGACTGATTCACGAGTGTACGGCCGTAGATATACGCCTTGACGTTGCGCTCCCGGGAGAGTTGCCCCACAACGGGAATCATTGCCTCCGCCAGCGCCTCCCGCTCCTTCCAGTCTGAAAAATAATCGTCAGGGCGCGGGCGTTTGCGTTGCTCAGTCACGGGGGATCCTCTCGATGCCGGGGGGGGGTTGGCCGCCGACCGCGCAGCTCACTGATGCTCACGGCGGCGTGCAAAAAGATTCAGCGGCGCATTATCCGACCGCGCGGTGAGCGCCGCAACAGTAAACGCACAATTTCCGTGGTGACACACCACTAGCATGCCTACAATGACTGCTCTGAAGCCTAAGCCGCAGCATGTCCAGCAACCGATTCCAACAAACCCCTTGGCCCGATCAAGCCGGTAGCCGCACTGCGATCGGCCCCGTCGCCGGTGCCGCCAGCACCGCCCTGATTGCCGAGGCAGCACAGCGCGACCGACCCGTGGTTGTCATTGTCGGGAGCTCTGCGCAAGCCCAAGTCCTCGAGCGTGAGCTACCGCTTTTTCTCGACTCAGACCTACCCGTGCTGACATTACCGGATTGGGAAACCCTGCCCTACGATCATTTTTCGCCCCATCAGGACATCGTATCGCAGCGCTTGCGCACTTTTTTTGAGCTGCCCAAGCTGACCCGGGGCATCGTCATTGTTCCGGTGACTACCGCGATGCTGCGCACACCGCCACAGCATTACATCGACGGCAACACCCTAGACCTGGCGCTGGGGGATGTTTTCGACCCAGAACAGTTTGTAGCCAGCCTGACACTGAACGGTTATCGCGCCGTGGAGACCGTGATGGAACACGGTGAATTCGCTGTTCGGGGCGCACTGCTCGACGTATTCCCTATGGGCAGCGAAACACCCTATCGCATTGACCTGCTCGATAACGAAGTTGAGACACTACGCACCTTTGATCCGGAAACGCAGCGCACCATCGATCGAGTCGAAAGGATCAAGCTGATGCCCGCGCGGGAATTTCCCGTCAGCAAGGCCGCTATTCACCGGTTTCAGATGTCCTGGTTCGCGGCTTTTGATGGCGATGCCGACCTGTGTCCGACCTTCACTGAGATCAGCGCGGGGCGGATCCCCGGCGGCGCTGAATACTACTTGCCGCTCTTTTTTGAGCAGTGCGGCTCAGTATTTGACTACCTGCCTGACAACGCCGCCCTCCTCTTACTGGGCGACCATCACGGGGCAGCACAGCGATACTGGTCTGAAATCACCAACCGCTTTGACGAATACGGTATCGACCCTCGGCGTCCACTGCTGCCGCCGCACCGAGGATTTATCCCGGTCGAAGAAATTTACAGCCTGCTCAAAGCCTATCCCGTGCTCGAACTGAAATCAGATCCCCAGGCGCCGGTTCATGTGCAAACACCCTACCGCGTGCCGCCGATGCTCAATGACCGCGCTGGACCGGGTGACTATCAGGAAAAAATCGAGCGCTTCCTCGTCGACCATCAGGGCCCCGTGCTTCTATGTGCTGAGAGCATGGGACGCCGCGAGATCCTGCTGGAAAATCTGGCCAAGCGGAACCTGCACCCGGAATCCGCCGCGAGCTGGCCGGACTTTCTGGCCAGGGGGCTGTCCTTTGCCATAACGGTTGCGCCGGTCGACAGAGGCATCTACACGGGCGCCGGCGAGCCCACTCTGGTTTGTGAGGCCCAGCTTTTCGGACAACGCGTCGCACAAAGACGACGTCGTACGACCCGACAGGAAACCGATACCGATGCAATTATTCGCGACCTCACGGAATTGCGCGTGGGCTTACCCGTGGTCCATATCGAGCATGGCGTCGGCCGTTACCAAGGGTTGCAAGTCCTTCAGATCGATGGCGACGCGGCGGAATTCCTGCTTCTTGAGTATGCGGATGGCAACAAACTCTACGTACCGGTCAGCTCGCTGCATCTGATCAGCCGCTACACCGCGGGCGACCCAGACACAGCGCCGCTACATCGACTGGGTAGTGAGCAGTGGGAAAAGGCGCGGAGAAAAGCGCGCGAGCGCGCTGCGGATGTGGCGGCACAATTGCTAGACGTCTATGCCCGCCGGGAAGCGCGTGAAGGACATGCGCACCAGCTCGACGCCGATAAATGGCACCGGTTTTGCGATGCTTTCCCGTTTGAAGAGACGCCCGATCAAGCGCTGGCGATTGAAGCCGTGCGCTACGATATGTGTTCGCCCAAAGTCATGGATAGACTGATCTGTGGCGACGTCGGTTTCGGCAAAACCGAGGTTGCCATGCGGGCCGCGTTCATCGCCGCCCAAAACGGTCGGCAAACGGCCGTGCTGGTTCCCACGACACTCCTCGCCAACCAGCACCATGGCAACTTCCGCGACCGTTTCGCTGACTGGCCTTACAACGTCGAGGTAGTATCTCGCTTTAAATCAGCCAGCGACCTCAAAGGGATTATCGAGCGGGTACGCAGTGGCGAGATCGACATCCTCGTCGGCACCCACAAGCTACTGCAGAGCGATTTTGGCTTTCGTGACTTGGGACTGCTGATCATTGATGAAGAACATCGATTTGGCGTCAAACAGAAAGAGGCAATTAAGACACTGCGAGCGGAAGTCGACATTCTGACCATGACTGCCACGCCAATTCCGCGAACCCTGAATATGGCGCTCGGCGGGCTCCGCGATCTCTCGATTATCGCGACGCCGCCCGCGCGACGATTGTCCATCAAAACCTTTATTCGCGAGCACAGCATCGCTCTGGTCAAAGAGGCGGTCCTGCGGGAAACCCTGCGCGGCGGGCAGGTCTTTTATCTGCACAACGAAGTGAAAACCATCGAGGAGACGGCGCGCAAACTGAGTGAATTGCTCCCCGATTTATCCATTGGCGTTGCACACGGGCAACTGCGCGAGCAAGCGCTCGAGCGAGTGATGTCAGATTTTTACCACCAGCATCATCACATACTGGTGTGCTCTACCATCATCGAAACCGGCATCGATATTCCCAATGCCAATACCATCATCATTGAGCGCGCCGATAAGTTTGGCCTAGCCCAACTCCATCAGCTGCGTGGACGCGTGGGACGATCTCACCACCAGGCTTACGCCTATTTGCTCAGCCCGCCCCGCAGCCTGATTAACAGCGACGCCCAGAAGCGTCTCGACGCGATCGAGGCGGCGGGCGATTTAGGCGCCGGCTATCAGCTCGCCTCTCACGACATGGAAATCCGTGGCGCGGGTGAACTGTTGGGAGCGGAACAGTCAGGACAAATTCATCAGGTGGGTTTTTCACTGTACCTCGACATGCTCGAGAGCGCAGTCGCGGCGCTGCGCCGCGGCGAGCTGCCCGATATCGATCAACCGCTGGATAGCGGGACCGAGGTCAAGCTGCATGTGCCGGCGCTCATCCCCGAAGACTACCTGCCTGACATCAGCACGCGATTGGTGCTCTACAAGCGCATCGCGCAAGCCGGCGATGAAACGTCGTTGCGGGACATTCAGGTCGAGATGATCGACCGCTTTGGATTGCTCCCCGAACCTATCAAAAATCTCTTCACCTGCGCGCAACTCAGGATCGCCGCGCAACAGCTCGGCATCAGCGAGATCGATATGACCGACGAGGGTGGTAGTATCGAATTTAATGCCTCTACCGTCGTCGAGCCCGCCGCCATCGTGACACTGATTCAATCCGATCCGCTCTGTTACAGCCTGACCGGTAGCGGTAAGTTGCGGGTTAAAAAATCGCTGCCCTCACTGAGCGCGAGGGCCGAGTTCGTCGAAAATCTAATGTCCCCATGGCTGTCGGCCGCGTGAAACTGCTGCAGTTAACGCCGCTGATACTGCTGCTGATTGCGGCATCGACTAGCGCCGCGCCGCTACCCGGAGGATTTAAGCATTCGGGCTGGTTTCAATTTGAGGTGATCGTCCTGGTCGATGCCCGCTCGGAGGTCCTCGAGAGCGAGACCTGGCCTCTCCTACCTAAGGTCGGCTATCCGTCTCGTTGGCGCTGGCTACGTGATCCCAATACCGCGGAGACGTTGAGTGCACAGTACCCCGACGCAACCGTCACGCAAAGCGCGGCAGGGCATACGCTCATTCGCCCGCGCCCACCGGCACCGCCACTCTGGCAGGCGCCACCGGCCGTGCTAACCGAAGGTGACCTCGCACTGATCGATGAGCTCCTGGAACTGGGTCTGGGCAACGACACCCAGAACCTACCGGAGCCAACAGATGAATCCGCAGATCTCGTGCCGGCAGCCCAACCGGACAGTGCCCCGCTACTACCTTTTGAGGAGATCATTCCCGAAGCCCCCGCCTCACCGCTACTCGCGTTGGAGTCCCTCGGCATGGATCCAATCTCGACTGAAGATCAACTCCCGCCGGTCAGCGTGCCCTTCGCGCCCGAAGCGCCCAACACGGATCTTGAGCCGATCATTGCATCGGCAAAGCCGATACCAATGCCCGCATCCTTTGAGCGCTTGCCGCTCAAACAGCTAGCTCCCGGCCTCGCGAGATATCGGCGCAACAACGAAGATGAAGTCGTCGAGGCAGTGTCATGGCTACAAGGCCCGGGCAGCGACGTGCTGCCCATTCTGCTGGAGCCGGCGGAGGACAACGCCTACCCCTCGGTACAGGGCTTTGTTCAGCTGCTACCCCGCGGCGATACTTGGCGCTTGGGCCTGAATTTTTGGGTGAGTACCTCGGGCTATTACCTGCCGGACATTTTTGAGATGGACGCGCCACCGCCCTCACCCGCGCGCACCACCATACTCCCTGCAAGCGACGCACTGGAGGCCCCCGATCGTCCCCAGTGGCCGGGCCGTCATCTGATTCATATTGCAGACACCATCCCACTCGCGGAAAACCGGCTGCGCTATTTTGACCACCCCGTTATCAAGGTATTAGCGCTGTGGCGCGAGCTATCCTGGTACGAGCTCTACGCTTTGGGTGTCAGCCAGAGAGACGCATAAGCCGCAATCAGCGTAGCGCTCGACGCGCACGGACACCTAGCAGCGCGAAGGTCACGCGACCGGCGACTCGGGCTCCGCGCGACTCATGACAATCGTTCTTGTCGGGAAGGCGACCTCCGCGTCGTGGCGATCGATGATGTCGAGTATTTTCAATAGCACATCCTGCTTGACGCCGTGATAGGTCACCCAATCAGTAGTGCGGGTAAATGCGTAAACAAAGAAGTCGAGAGACGAGGCGCCGAAAGACAAAAAATTGACGATCAAGGTGCGCTGCGGATCGATGTCGTCATGCGCCTGCAACATCGCCTTGACGTCTGCGACAATCGGCGCCATCACCGCCGCATCGTCGTAACGAATCCCTATGGTCTCGTAGATCCGACGATTGAGCATGCGCGACGGGTTTTCGATCGCAACCGTCGAGAACACCGAGTTGGGCACGTACAGCGGGCGCTGGTCGAATGTGCGTATGCGGGTCACGCGCCAGCCCACCTCCTCGACGGTTCCCTCGATCTCGCGATCTGGGGAGCGCACCCAATCTCCCACGGCGAACGGCCGATCCAGAAAAATGCTCAGGCCTCCGAGGAAGTTCGCCAACAAGTCACGCGCGGCAAAACCGACGGCAATCCCGCCCACTCCGCCAAAGGCTAGAAGACCCGACACCGACACACCGACCGATTGCAAAATCATGATGCCGACGATGACCCACAAAACGATGCGACTCAGACGAGCAACAGCGCTGATGGTTGCCCGCTCTCCCGACTCCAAGGCGCCGCGATGCTCACCCAACAATTCTTCTTCAATCCCACCGCTCAGGCGGTGCGCGAGCCAGCCCACCAGCACCAGTAGCGCCGTATCAGACAAGGTTAACAACGCTTCCCTGATGCCATCGAGCGCCGTGAACAATGACAGCGATACGAGCGCCAGGACCACCCACATGACCCAGCGTATCGGTGGAAAGATGGCGTATAACACGACATCGTCCCAGCGAGTCTCGGTGCGATCAGCCGCGGCGCGCAGTTTGCTCACGACGCGATACATCGCGAAGTGGCCTGCGGCACCCATGGTCATCAATGCGGCGAAGATGACGAAGTCGAGCGGCACATGCAGAAATGCCGCCAATGGCGTCAGTAGCCCTTCCAGAAACAACATCGCAACCCCGCCTCCCGATCTGTTGGCGCTATCGTAACCCACCTACCCCCGCGCGCCACGTCAGCGTACTGTACAAAATCACAGTCTGTATATATCATCAGAGGCATTGACTGGGAGAACGCTGATGAAACTCACCGCACGTCAGGAACAAGTCCTTGAGGTTATCCGGCAATACGTCGATGACACAGGCTACCCCCCCACCCGCGCGGATATCGCGCGGGAACTGGGTTTTAAATCAGCTAACGCCGCTGAAGAGCATTTGCGGGCGCTGGCCCGCAAGGGCGCGATCGAGATGATCGCAGGCGCATCTCGTGGCATTAGGCTCACGGAGCAGTCCGGCTTGCCGATCATCGGCCGCGTCGCGGCGGGGGCTCCGGTGCTGGCTCAGGAGCACGTTGAAGACTACTGCGAACTCTCCGCGGGCTTTTTTTCGCCCCGTGCCGATTACCTACTGCGGGTCACGGGCGACAGCATGAAGGACGTCGGGATTCTCGACGGTGATCTGCTCGCGGTTCACAACACCGAGACCGCGAGAGATGGTCAGATCGTCGTGGCGCGTATTGAAGACGAGGTCACCGTGAAGCGCCTGAAGCGCTCGGGTCAAAACGTGCTCAAACTGCTCCCCGAGAATCCCGACTATGAGCCGATTGTGGTCGACCTGCGTCATACCCAATGTGTGATCGAGGGCATTAGCGTGGGAGTCATCCGGCAAAAAATCTAGGCGCCGCTCGCTGAGTTTCTCGCCAGCTTCACGATTGCCCATGCTGGAAGGTGGGTCGGTCTGTGGGAGCCGCCGCTCCCGAGTGGCTGACCACCCGAGACTGCGAGAAAAGTAAGTAGGGGTTATTTAGCGCGGGAGGGGCAACCGAAGCGCTAGATCAAGGCTTCTTTTATTACCCTTACGGGACCTGTCGCCCCGCTGTTTCGACGCGCTACGGTCTAATCAGTGCAGCGTGCGAATCTCTGACGTCTCCGCGGTCTCGACTTCTAGATTATTGACTTCCGCCAATTGTGCCGCCGCCTCGATGCCAGCCTGAATCATGACTTTGGCAATCTCGAGGTTATTACCCATCAGATAAGCATTTGCCTCGTCAGAGAACTGGATGCTTACCAACGGCTCTGAATCGCCTTCTACGCGCTGCAGAACCACCTCGCCATCACCTAAATCCACAATTTCAAGTAAGGATGTAGACACTCATTAACCTCTCTTGTCTTTGGGTCGTTACGACACAGCACGTAACGATGGCTCCACGGTAACACTCTCAAACCGCATCTGCCACTGAGAGAAAAAAATACCGTTATCGCTAGGATTCATCGATTGCGCTAGCCACCATTTCTGACAACCCTGCGAGCTTATCCGCCCACGTCTCGAATAGCGCCAGTGAGGGTTCCAGCGTGTCTGATGCCAGGTGGTCCACGGGCGGCCTCCAGGTCGCAGGGGTCAGCGACAAGCGCTGTAAATCGCCCACCCAGCCACTGGCTTCGAGGCCTGCGCAGGTTTCGACCTCCGCCGGGTGCACTAACCCCGTGGGCAATGGTGGTAACTCACGCACAGTATGTGGCGGCGCCTCGGGAATATGGGGAATACGGCAAACCGCCAGCAATAACCAACCATACGCATCCAGCAGCTGCCGCCGAACGACGGGCGCGTAAGCCGCCGTCACCGCGGCTTCGGATGTGGCGTCTGCGGCCAGAACATGCTGCCAACCCGCCAGTAGCAAACGCCCGTGATACAAGCACTGGTTGGCAAACGCCAGCGGATGGCTCAATCGGCGCCCGCTTCCGTAGCGACCGGCGCGGGCTTTGGCTGGGCTTTGACTTTGGCTTTGGTTTTGGCCTTCGCTTTTTTCTTCGCCTTGGGCTTCTTGGCGCTACCCTCTTCCACCCATCGGCCATCGACGTGCATCGCTCGCCAACCACTGGGCTTGCCGTCGCGCTCTGACATGACGTACTGCTCTTTGGTTTTGCGGCTGTAGCGGATTTGCGCGCGATTGCCCTGATCATCGACGCGGGGTGCGTCGAACAAATAGTGATGCTTGGGGTCAATCTCGGCTTGATGCGGCAGCAACTCATCGACAAAGGGCGGTCGCGTCTCGCGATGCTTGGGGAACTGGGACGCAGCTAAGAAGACACCCGATGCGCCGTCGCGGAGCACATAGTGGTCGTCGACTTTGTCGCAGCGAAGCTCAGGCATGGGAACCGGATCCATTTTCGGCGGCGCGACCTCACCATTGCGCAGTAGCTTGCGCGTGTTGGTACAAGCCGCCTCACTGCATCCAAAGTACTTGCCGAAACGGCCCGTTTTGAGCTGCATATCAGCACCACACTTATCGCACTCGATCACAGGGCCGTCATAACCGCGGATCCTGAACTGCCCCTGCTCCACTTCGTAACCATCACAATCGGGGTTATTGCCGCAGACGTGGAGCTTACGGGACTCATCGATCAGGTAGCTGTCCATGGCGGTATGGCACTGGCCGCAGCGATGCTTGGTGAGCAACAGACGCGATTCAGCCTCATCATCAGCGTCGACGCTGATGGCCTCGTCACCCGAAATCAGATTAACCGTTTGCTTGCAGCGCTCCTTGGGTGGCAGGTTGTAACCGGAACATCCTAGGAACACCCCCGTACTCGCGGTACGAATCTGCATCGGTCGCCCACATGCATCGCACGGGATACCTGTTGGGGTAGGATCATTCGGCTGCATACCGTCGGGACCGTCGTTGGCAGCTTGCGCCAGCTTGCCGCTGAAATCGTCATAAAACTCGTTGAGCAAATCGGTCCAGGACAAAGCACCCTGCGCGACCTCATCGAGTCGTTCTTCCATGAGCGCAGTGAATCCATAGTCGAGCAAATCGCTGAAGCTGTCTTGCAGACGCTCGGTGACAATGTCTCCCATTTTCTCTGCGTAAAAGCGTCGGTTCTCTAAACGCACATAGCCACGGTCCTGAATGGTCGAAATAATGGCTGCGTACGTTGACGGTCTGCCAATACCGCGCTTTTCGAGCTCGCGCACGAGGCTGGCTTCACCGTAACGGGCGGGCGGCTTGGTAAAGTGCTGCTTCGGCTCAAATGCCATCGCCACCAACGCATCTCCAACAGCTAGTGGCGGTAGAACGGCGTCCTCGGCCTTGCGCGCGGCCGGCGGCTGCACGGCGGTAAAACCGTCAAATTCGACCACTCTGCCCTTAGCCGTCAGGCGACAATCCGCCGCCGTTACCACCAGCGTTGTCGACAGATAACGCGCTGGCGTCATTTGGCAGGCCACGAATTGCCGCCATATCAAGTCATAAAGTCGTTCGGCATCTGGCTCCATTCCCTTCAACAAGCCACTGCGCAGGCGCACATCAGAGGGGCGAATTGCCTCGTGTGCTTCTTGAGCGCCCTCTCTGGAGCCATAGCGGACGGGCGCGTCAGGCAAATATTCGGGAGAAAAATCTCGCTTGATCAAGTCGCGGCAAGCCGCCACCGCCTCGTCACTGAGATTAGTCGAGTCCGTACGCATGTACGTGATATAGCCGGCCTCATAAAGCCGCTGTGCCAGCGTCATGGTCTTCTTGACGCTGAACCCCATGCGCGTGCTGGCCGCCTGTTGCAGCGTCGAGGTAATAAAGGGCGCCGATGGCTTGGA
>CAYQUE010000014.1:36960-42390 GCA_964420615.1 uncultured Alteromonadaceae bacterium
GCGTGCTGGCCGCCTGTTGCAGCGTCGAGGTAATAAAGGGCGCCGATGGCTTGGAACTGGTTTTCCGAGACTCCAGATCCGCCACCGAGAAGTTCGCACCCCGCATTGCATCCACAGCCGCGTTGGCTTGCGCTTCATTCTGGGGTTCAAATTTCTCGCCGCCTCGATGCGTCACCATGAAGCGAACCGGCTCAATGTCACCAGCTTTTAATAGCGCATGAACCTCCCAGTATTCATCCGGCACGAAGGCCCGGATCTCGCGCTCGCGCTCAACAATCAGACGAACCGCAACTGACTGCACGCGCCCCGCGGACAACCCTCTGGCCACCTTGGCCCACAGTAAGGGGCTGACCTCAAAACCCACCACCCGATCGAGAAAACGTCGCGCCTGCTGCGCCTGAACGCGCGCCGTATCGAGCTGCCCGGGCTGCTTAAAGGCCTCTTGAATCGCCTTCTGCGTGATCTCGTTAAAAACGACGCGGTGGTAGCGGCTGGTGTCACCACCAATCGCCTCTTGCAGGTGCCAGGCGATAGCCTCCCCCTCTCGATCAAGGTCGGTGGCGAGATAAATCGCATCGCTGTCTTTGGCGAGCTTCTTGAGCTCGCTGACGACCTTCTCCTTACCCGGTAAGATTTCGTAGCGCGCTTTCCAACCGTTGTCCGGATCAATGCCCATGCGCTTGACCAGTTGCTCCCGCTTCTTGCGCGCCTGATATCGCGCTTTCTCGTCGGGAGCCATTTTGCGCGTAATCGCGGCCTGCGCGGCGCGCTCTTTGGCATCGGCGGGCGTAGCGCTACCCGAGGTCGGCAAGTCGCGAATATGACCGACGCTGGACTTCACAATGAAGTCCTTGCCCAAATATTTATTGATGGTTTTCGCCTTCGCTGGCGACTCAACAATAACCAGTGCTTTGCCCATAAAACGCTGTTGCCTGCTCTGATTGGTTGGCGCGGGAGGATTCCCGAACACCGAAAGGTGGGCATCTATAAGGGCGATTGCCTCCGGGGTCAAGGGCTGCGCGCGATTACAATACGCCGCCTGAGCAACGAGCGGCGATGCACATTAGTCAATTAAATCAATGGCTTCTCGAATCTTTTCAAGGCCGTCCGCGCCATCACTTTCATCCCAGAAAATACTGATCGATTTCTCCGAGAGCTCCGCGACCAACGCCCCCGCGGGCAAATTCAAGAGCCAGTTAGGACAAGTGTCAGCACCCGTCATGGGCTGCCACACGCCCCCGGCGAACACGAAGCGCCGCGGGGCACCGGCTCGCTGATGGGGGGCCGCAAGCCATTGCTCATAACAGATGAGCTCGCGGCTGGGGTTAAAGCGAAAGCGAGCGGGAACTTCGGGGACGGGCCTCATCGAAACGCGTACACCGAGCTTACGCGCATGGTCCCGAAGCGCCGCCTGGCGGCGCTGCTTTTTGCTGGGCATGGCGGATAGCAGTGGAGCAACCACAACCGCCAGACCCAGCGCGATGAAGACATAAACCAAGCTTTGACCCCTGCAAGACAAGCCGTTGTTTTTGGACTACATTTAGACGCAGTCACCTCGAACAGCGAGTGAAGTATGCCTTACCAGAATATTCTTGTGGCAGTCGATTTAGGGTCAACGACTGAGGTGGTCGCAGCGCGTGCCGCCGCACTTGCAAGGCGAGACGGCGCTCGTCTCCATGTGCTCCATGTCATCGAACCACTGGCGATTACTTATGGTGGTGACATCCCAATGGACTTCTCGGCTATACAGGAAGAGATTCAAGGGCAAGCCAAAGAGCAGCTCGACCAACTCTGTGAGTCTTTAACGGTGCCTGAGTCCCAGCGTTACCTGTTAACTGGACGCCCAGAGTCCGAAATTCCGACTCAGGCAAAAGCCGTTCATTGCGATTTGATCGTGGTGGGCAGTCATGCGCGGTGGGGGCTCGCTCTGCTACTCGGATCTACGACTGACGGCGTCATGCACGGCGCGGACTGCGACGTGCTGGCGGTTAAGGTCGACGCCGAAAACTAGGGCAAGACGGAATTTGCCACGCTAGCGATGCTCACTGATGCAGGAAGGCGGTCAATTGCGAACCATCAAATGGCCAGCCCAGCTCGCGGCCTCGTCCATCACAAACTACAGGAATGCGCACGCCGTAACGCTCGAGCAAAGCGAGATCCTCGGCGATATCAACCGGCGTAAATGCGCATCCGTTGTCATAGAGAATCTGCTCGGCATGCTCACACAAGTGACATCCCGCCGTGGTATAGAGTGTTAGGGGCGCTGGCATTGCTGACTCATGCGGCTCATGTGGTTGACCATGACTGAAGGATCAAGCATAGCGTGGAATCCATCCGGCGGTATCACGCTATACGGACGCAAGCCGGCGCTCGAGGCCATACTGGATACCGCCCTTGAGGTATCGTGCCTGCATCTGGCGGACAGCAATCGTACCCCAGGCGTGATCGCGCAGATCATTGCGGGCGCCGAAAGGCGCGGCATCCCTATTCGCTTTCATAGCCGGCAAGCGCTGTCTCGAATCTCGAAAAATGGACGACAGGATCAGGGAGTCGCTCTGGATGTTGTGTGCCCAACCTTCACGACACTTGAACAGCTCATCGACCAACGCCCCGATCGCAGTCGGCTCCTTGCCCTGGATGGGGTCACCAACCCGCAGAACGTGGGCATGATTATCCGATCGGCCGTGGCCGCTGGCATCGACGGATTGCTATACCCTAGGCGAGGGGTATCCGCACTTGGGCCTTTAGTAATTAAAGCCTCAGCAGGGACCGTGTTCAGAGCCCCGATCATATGGTGTGAAAGTGCCGCCGAGGCGACGGCAGCCCTAAAAAATCAGGGGTACCACGTCGTTACCCTCGAAGCAGACGCACCTAAATCGTTATTTGAATATCACCCGAGTGCGCGCACGGTTTGTGTGCTCGGCGGGGAAACGGACGGCGTCAGCGCGGCGGTCACCGCCGCGTCAACCGAGCGAGTCGCAATTCCGATGAGCAATCAGGTGGAGTCACTCAATGTGGCGGTGACAGCGGCGCTGGTCGCGTTCCACATCACCGCCGCTCACCGATAAACCGCGGTTACTGGCCTCCGGGTGACGAGGCGTCGCCATTAGCCACTGCCAACCACGCTTGCTGGATCACATACGCGCGGATCGCGTCCGTATCCTCTTTACTCAAGTGCCCGGCGAAAGACACCATGCCCTGCTTCTCGAGCGCACCCTCGCGAACCACCTGATCCCAGGCTTGCTCATTCGCGGAGATCGCTGACCAGCGCAAATCGGGAACGACCCCGCCGCTAATGGCAAAGGCGCCATGACAGAAGTGACAGTTCTCGGCGAAACGCTGCATCCCTAACTGGTGCTCCTCTGGCTCCCCGAACATGGGTGACTTGGGCGCGCGCGCAATGCTGTCTGCCAATGGCGCGGGCATTTGCGCGCTTCCGCCGAGCTTGAACGTAATCACTCGCGCCGGCTCCTTGCCCTTCGCCTCACCGTAGGTAAATCCGGCAATCAGATTTGACACGCTACCCCAACCTGACAACACGCTGAGATACTGCTCACCATCGATTTCGTAGGTCATCGGTGCGGCAGCGGCATTGCCCACCAGCGAGTGGGACCACAGCCGCTCGCCCGTTTCTGCATCGTAGGCCACGAAATCGCCGAACTTATTACCCTGAAATACCAGACCGGCACTGGTACTCAAAATGCCGCCATTCAAGGGCAAAGGGAACGGTACCGCCCAACGGGGCTCGGACTTGACCGGGTCCCACGCCAGCAATGTGCCCCCATCTAATCCTGCGACGGCGTCCAGTGTCCCGGCGGGATATTCAACCGGCCATCCCGCCGCAGCATCGTAGCCGATGTTCCAAAACGATTTGGCCTCTTCGACATTTTTGGTCTTGTCATAGAAAAAGGGGATTTCATTCACCGGGATATACACTAGGCCAGTGTCGGGGTTGAAGGCCATGGGATGCCAGTTATGCGCACCCGTAGGGCCGGGCACCACCGCATACAGCGCGAGATCAACGGCCTCCTCGACCAATACCGGTCGGCCGTTCTCGTCAAATTCGCCGGTCGTCCAGTTCTGGCTGGTAAACGGCGTGGCCGAGATCAACTCACCATCAGCGGCATCAAGCACATAAAAGAATCCGTTTTTCGGCGCCTGCATCACCACGCGGCGGGACGCGCCCTCTTCGCCCAACGGCAAGTCAGCGAGCATGATTTGCTGCGTCGCTGTGTAATCCCATCGGTCACGTGGGGTGGTTTGGTAGTGCCATCGATAGGCGCCGGTATCGGCATCTACCGCAAGAATGGAAGACAGGAACAAATTGTCTCCAGTGCCGTTGGGGTCTCGGACGTCTGGATTCCAAGGCGAGCCATTACCGACGCCGATCAACACCTGATCATTCACCGGGTCATAGACGATCGAATCCCACGCGGTACCGCCGCCGCCATCGGTGACCCAGGCGCCGTCGTCGCCCCACGTCTCGTTGGCCAGCTTGGCGAGAATGTCATCAGACGCCGCGCCATCAGGTTTTTTCTCCGGATTCGGCACCGTGTAGAACCGCCATACCAGATCGCCACTGTCGACATCGTAAGCGGTGACGTAGCCGCGGACACCGAGCTCGGCACCCGCATTGCCAATGATGACCTTGTCTTTGAAAACACGCGGAGCACCGGTGATCGTATAGGGCTTGCTCTGATCAACCGTGACGTTGCTCCAGACCACCGCTCCTGTCGCCGCGTCCAGGGCCTCCAGTCGACCATCGAACACACCGACATAGACCTTGCCGTTGTGGACAGCTACGCCGCGGTTCACCACGTCACAGCAACCTTTCGCCGCGTCCTTGCCTGACACCTCGGGGTCATAAACCCAAAGCTCCTCGCCGGTCTTTGCGTCTAGCGCGTAAACGACCGACCAAGCACTGGAGACATACATCACACCATCAACGACCAGTGGGGTGGCCTCGGCACCACGGGGCTTAGCCATCTCATACACCCAGCCAACGCCCAGCTCTGGTAGCGTATCGCGATTAATTTGCCCAAGCCCTGAATGTCGCTGCTCATCGTAGCCACCGCCGTAGGTCATCCATACTTCGGGCTCTGAAGCTGCAGATTTGATCCGGTCGGTATCAACGCGCGCAGCGGCTGAGCTACCGGCCGGCAGGCCAGAGGCATCACCCGCTTGTTGGCCACAAGCCACCACCGTCAGCCCAACAGCAACCGCAAATACGATATGACGCAGATTTTTCATAAGAGCCCCCCAAGACATCTTTTCGTTATCACAATCTTGATTATTGTAGCCAAAACCAATCAACGTCGCCCCCACAATGGGCACTCACTGAGTTGTGTCCGACGGGGCGAACCGGCGGGCGCGTCGCCGCACCCTACTTTGACAAGAAGGACATGCCTTCCTCGAGCCCGCGAAGCGTCA
>CAYQUE010000014.1:42490-49140 GCA_964420615.1 uncultured Alteromonadaceae bacterium
GCCGCACCCTACTTTGACAAGAAGGACATGCCTTCCTCGAGCCCGCGAAGCGTCAGCGGATACATTTTGCCTTCCATAATTTGCCGCGTGATCGCAATGGATTGCGTGTATTCCCATTCGTCTTCGGGGACCGGATTAATCCAGATGCACTTTTCATAGGTCTCGCGCAACCTGCGCATCCACAGCTCGCCGGACTCTTCATTCCAGTGCTCGACCGAGCCACCGGGCTGCATAATTTCATAGGGCGACATCGAAGCATCGCCCACGAAGATCACTTTGTAATCGTGCGCGTATTTGTGCATCAGGTCTAAAGTGGCGGTGCGCTCGTTAAACCGTCGCACGTTGTTCTTCCATACACTCTCGTATACGAAATTATGGAAGTAAAAATACTCCAAGTGCTTGAACTCGCTTCGCGCAGCCGAGAACAACTCCTGACAGACCTTCACATGCGGATCCATCGATCCACCCACGTCTAAAAACAACAGCACCTTGACCGCGTTATGCCGCTCCGGGACCATTTTGATATCGAGGAGCCCCGCATTGCGCGCCGTAGACTTGATGGTGTCATCGAGATCCAGCTCTTCAGTGGCGCCCGTGCGCGCAAATTTGCGCAACCGACGCATCGCAATTTTGATATTGCGTGTACCCAGCTCAACATTGTCGTCGAGGTTCTTGAAGTCGCGGCGATCCCAAACCTTCGCGGCGCGCTTGTTCTTGCTCTCGCCGCCCACACGGATACCTTCCGGGTGGTAGCCGTCGTTACCAAAGGGCGAGGTGCCCTCGGTCCCGATCCATTTATTACCGCCTGAGTGGCGCTTCTTCTGCTCCTCGAGCCGCTGCTTGAACTGCTCAATCAATTCTTCGAGACCACCGAGGCTCTCGATTTTGGCTTTATCCTCTTCGGATAGTTGCTTCATGAATTCGGAGCGCAGCCAGTCATCGGGAATCATCGCCTCGATCACATCATCGAGCGCCTCCAAGTCTTTGAAGTGCAGCCCAAAAGCGCGATCAAACCGGTCGTAGTATTTTTCGTCCTTCACCAAGACCGCGCGTGATAACGAATAAAAATCATCCATGTCGCCGAAGGCCAACCTGCGCTCCATCGCCTCAAGCAGATCCAACAGCTCGCGGGGCGTTACCGGCACACCGGTATCTTTCAGCACATGAAAGAAATTCACCAACATAGGGTCATCGCGCCTCGCGACGATGCATGAAGGCCAATCTCTCAAGCAACTGCACGTCTTGCTCGTTCTTCAACAAGGCGCCGTATAGCGGTGGGATCGCCTTGGTCTGGTCACGGTTCTTGAGCACCTCGTCGGGAATATCGTCCGCCATCAAGAGCTTTAACCAATCAATGAGCTCTGAGGTCGAGGGCTTTTTCTTCAAGCCCGGGATGTCACGCAGCTCAAAGAACACCTCCAGCGCTTCCTGTACCAGGTTTTTCTGAATCTTCGGGTAATGCACCGCGATGATGTCTTTCATCGTTTCCTTATCTGGGAAATTGATGAAGTGAAAGAAGCAACGCCTGAGAAAGGCGTCGGGGAGCTCTTTCTCGTTATTGGAGGTGATGATGATAATGGGCCGCTGCTTGGCCTTGATCGTTTCCCCGGTTTCGTAAACGAAGAATTCCATCCGATCGAGCTCAACCAACAAGTCGTTGGGAAATTCGATATCGGCTTTATCGACCTCATCGATCAACAGCACCACCTGCTCATCAGCCGTGAAGGCTTCCCACAGCTTTCCGCGCTTGATGTACTGACTAACATCCTCAACTTTGCCATCGCCCAGCTGCGAGTCACGCAGCCGCGATACCGCGTCGTATTCGTACAGGCCCTGTTGCGCCTTGGTAGTGGACTTGATGTGCCATTGAATCAGTCGTTTGCCCAGACCCGCGGCCACCTCCTCCGCCAACATCGTTTTGCCCGTGCCGGGCTCGCCTTTAATCAGAAGCGGCCGCTGCAGCGCGACGGACGCGTTGACCGCCATACTCAGGTCATCGGTCGCGACGTAACGCTCGGTTCCTTCAAATTTCATAACAGGACTCTCTTTGCTTTCAATTCAGGAGGGCGGGCAGACTAACCGAACTGGACGACACACACCACTCACAGGGTATTGCGACGCCCGCGCCGCCCTGCGCGCCACGCGCCAACGACGGCGCCGATGACCAAACCGGACAACAACCAGAGGGCGGGCATCAGCGCGGACTCAACACCCTCACCAAACAGCCCATTGAACACGACCGTTATCAATGCGGGCGCCATGGTATCGACTTCGGCACCCGGGAAAGCCGGCGCTAATAGCGCGCCTGCGATGGCACCGAGGAGCATGCCGGATGCACGCGTTAGCGGCGCCCTAAACCATAGCCTGCGCAGCAAGAAGACGCCCACTCCCGCCGCCAACACATAGAGCAACATTGCAATCAGGTATGACTGTGTCGTCAACATGGGCCTGTTTCTCCCGCAAGGCTTTCTGGGATCTTACCGGGGGGAAGCTGCAGGAAATATCCTTTTTCTCTAATCGCGCTCATCACCACCAACGCAGGCTGTGCGGCCATGGGTCTCTCGGGTGTGAGCACCAGAGAGATGACTTTTTCGGGCCGAATAAAGGCGTCTGCCAACCCCTCGGGCCAGTCGGAGAGGGGTAAATCCTGCGGCAAGTATAGAAAGGTATCCGATCGACGCGGCGTCTTGAAAACATCGACAGCGAGCGTCTGTAACTGGGTCTCCGCATCATTTATGTCCGCCATCAGAACCTCGCTTATCCCGCTGGATGATCCGCGAGCCAGCGCCGCAACGGCTGCACGACCAGCGCGTCTCGCCACCCGAGCCAAACGGACGGGCTAGGCAGATCAGGGTCGGACTGCTGGCGTATCAAGTGCTCCAGGTCCGCCTTGGGCATTAACACCTCCGGCGGAATGTCCATGCAGCGAGCCATCTCGAGAAGCTGTTCGCTCAATCCACTCAGCAACTGCCTGCCCTGGCTATTCAGGGGCGCCGGACTCAACGCGGGCGGCGGCCCGCCCTCGCTGTCATCCGCGGCCTGAATCAAGCTGACCAAACGCTCCCCGGCGCGACGCACCAGCCCCTGAGGCATCTCATCAATCGCAGACAGCGCGGCCACAGAACGAGGCTTAACCCGCGCCAGCGCCGATACCAGCTTGTCACTCAGAATCCAGCTTCGAGGACGATCTCTGTGGCGCGCCTCGTGCTCGCGCCAATCGACCACCGCCGACAGCACCCGTTGCTGTGCGAGCGGTAACTTATACGCGGACTTGAATTTGCTCAGCGGCGGCTTACCGCCGGGCGCCATACGCTCACCCTCTTCCAAGACCCATTCCAAGCGACGCATCTCTGCCGCGCGCTCCAAGAGCGAGCATCCGATCGGGTGCAAATAACTCACGTCCTGCGCAGCATACTCAGCCTGCGCTGGGGAGAGTGGCCGCTGCAACCAATCCGACTGCGTCTCATCCTTGGGTAAGTCAATCTCGAAGTACTCGGCCACCAGCGCGCGATAACTCAACCCCGCGCCACGACCTACCAACGCGGCGGCGCGCTGGGTGTCAAATAAGGGTGAAGGCAACACGCCAAGCCAGTGAGCGAAAACCTCAAGGTCCTCGCTGGCACTATGGATAAATTTGACCACGCGCGGCTCGGTCAGCAGCGCAGCCAAGGAATCCGTGTCGTCGAGTTGCAGAGGGTCCACCAAGTAGGCGTCTGCGCCCCAGCAAAGCTGCACCAGCGCGACCTGCGGGAAGAACGTATCGCGGCGACGAAATTCGGTATCGACCGCCACATACGCCGCCCCGGCGTGATCGGACAGTACAGCGTCAAGCGCCGCAGTACTCTCAAGTAAATGCCAGCTCACTGATCCACAACCGTGCGGCCACTGAGGGCGTGAGCCAATGTGCTGGAGTCGGTGTACTCCAACTCTCCGCCCAGAGGCACGCCGTGGGCTATCCGCGAAACCACGACGGCGGCATCTTTGGCGCGCTGACTGATGTAGTAGGCGGTGGCCTCGCCCTCCACAGTGGGATTCGTCGCGAGAATGACTTCCTTAATATCGCCACCCGCAAAGCGCTCGCAGAGAGTATCCAGCCCCAGTTGCTCCGGCCCGATGCCGTCGATAGGAGACAAGTGGCCCATCAATACGTAGTAATGCCCCCTAAACCCCCCGCTGTGCTCGATCGCCATCACATCGGCCGGCGCCTCTACCACGCACAACGTGGCGGGATCGCGCTTCGGGTCAGCACAGATCTCACACACCGTCAGCTCTGTGAAATTACGGCAGCGACTGCAATTGGCGACCTTGGCCAGCGCGTTTTCGATGGCGTCCGCAATCTGCTGCGCACCATCCCGGTCTCGCTCCAATAAATGCAAGGTCATGCGCTGAGCGGATTTGGGCCCCACGCCGGGCAAATGCCTCAGACCGTCGATTAGCGCCTCAATGGAGGGACTTAACTTCATATAAATCAAGCTCTTAGGGTATTAATAAAACCTAGAATATATACTGGACTCCGGGCCAATCGAACCCGATATACCCGTCACGCCCGCTGCTCCAAATCATCCTCTTCCGGCGCTGCATCTACAGTGACCACGTTGGGGCGAATGCTGCCGGGGATAATTTCGGCGTCAAATGCCTGTAGGAGCGTATTCAGCGCCGCGTCACTGGCAATCGCCTGCTCAGCTTCTGCCAACTGCGCAGCCGCAATCGCTGCCCTGCGCGCAGCTGGCGTACGGTGGGTGACTTCTGTCAACCCAATGGTGGCGATGATCGGAGCACCCGCTTGCTGCGTCAGCGCCTGACCCAACTGAGTGGGATGCCGCTCGTTCAATAGCGCGGCATCGGCCTGAGCAATCGCAAAGCGAACCGTCCCGTCAGCGACGCCGATCAACTCCAGATTCAATGCGATGTTATGCAGGATGCCCCCGAAACTGAGCCGGTCAAAAACCACGGGCCATGATTCAGGTGTGAGTGATGACAACCAACCCTCAGGTGATGCCGTCGCAGGCTCAGGGGACGGGGCGTGATCGGCCTTTAGCGCCGAAGACGCTGCTCTGCCAGTGGGCGCCCCAACCGAGCTCGCGGGTCCGGGCGGCTCCTCGCGCCCGCCTTGAGGTGTGCGGCGAGGCTTCGCTGCACCGCCGAGCGTGCCGGCGGGCTCGCTGGGCTTAAGCGGGGGCACCGCCTTTAACTTGGGGGCAGGTCTTGCGCTACTGACCGTTGGCTTCGACCCCACCGGCTCCACCGGTGGTTCAGGCTTTTTTGCCGGGGGCTCTCCGGGAGTCGCGGGCTGAATAATTACGGCGGGGCGAAACGCAATCATGCGCAACAATGTCATCTCGAGCCCGGCACGGGCCGATGAGGCCAACGAAATGTCTCGACGTCCCGAGATCGCCATTTGCCAGAACAACTGGGTGTCATCGACAGTGGCCCGCGCCGCCAACTCGACAATTCGCGCCTGATCTGGCCAGCTGGTATCGAGGGCATCGGGCACCGTTTGGGCAATCGTCATTTGATGAAGAATGTTACTGAGCTCATCCAGCGTTGATGCGTAGTCGGGTGCGTGTTCCGCGATCTTCGCAACCAGCGCCAACACCGCCGCCGGGTCGTCATCAAGTATCGCAGCCACAAGATCCAGCACCCTGCCCCTGTCCACCGTGCCAAGCATGTCACTGACATCGCTCCCGGCAAGACGACCCTCACCATAAGCAATTGCCTGATCGGTCAAACTCAGAGCATCGCGCATCGAGCCCTCTGCAGCGCGAGCGATAAGCGCCAGCGCCTCGGGGTCACTGGTTACCGACTCTGCGGAGAGGATGTGCGCCAAATGCGCGACAATCTGCTCAGGCTGCAGATTCTTCAGATTAAACTGCAAGCATCGCGACAGCACCGTGGCCGGCAGCTTTTGGGGGTCGGTAGTCGCCAGCAAGAATATCGCGTGTGGCGGCGGCTCTTCGAGGGTCTTCAGCAGCGCATTAAAGCTGTGGTTAGACAGCATGTGCACTTCGTCGATGAGGTAAATCTTGTACCGCGCTCGCGTGGGCGTGTACTGCACATTCTCAAGGAGCTCCCGCGTATCCTCGACCTTGGTCTTTGAGGCGGCATCGACTTCGATGAGATCAACTGAGCGTCCTTCAGCGATTTCGGCGCAAGCGCCACATTCGCCGCAGGGAGTCGACGTCACTCCCTGATCGCAGTTAAGACATTTTGCAAGAATACGCGCCACGGTGGTCTTTCCGACCCCGCGCGTGCCGGTAAATAAGTACGCATGGTGTAGGCGACCTGACTCCAACGCATTGATCAGCGCTTGCAGGACGTGCTGCTGGCCAACCATCTCGGCAAATGTGCCTGGACGCCACTTGCGGGCCAGAACCTGATGAGACATGCAAACCTATCCGTGATTAGGGAGGCGACTCGGACAGCCACACCCCGGCACCCGAGTCAGTAACTACCGTTGCTCCCTTCCGGGCCTGGCGGGGTTCATCACCTATCGCTGCGAGGGGACCATCCGAGTCACCACAAAGCCCGCAACATCGCGGGCTGGGTAGTGTCGCGAAAAGACCATGGTGGTGCAAGTTGGGTCAGGCTGAGCCACAGCAACAGGCGATGTAAATGGTATTTACATTAAATGTAAGTCCGAATAACATTGC
>CAYQUE010000015.1:0-21655 GCA_964420615.1 uncultured Alteromonadaceae bacterium
GACGAAGGGGACAGTGATCCTAACAACAGCAGGCGCGCATGTTAGTGACCCCCCAAAGGCCCGTCAAGGGCGAATTTCTGTTCCTTCTGAAGCAGCCCGTGATTGGTTACACTACGCCGCTTTTCGCGAGGAGCTAGTTGATGTCTTATGCGCTCGAAATTCAAGGTCTCGAGAAGACCTATGCCAATGGCTTACAGGCGCTCAAAGGCATTGATTTGCATGTAGCCAAAGGCGATTTTTTTGCGCTCCTTGGACCCAACGGTGCGGGGAAATCGACTACGATCGGGGTGATCTGCTCGTTGGTGAATAAGACCGCAGGGCTCGTTCGCGTTAACGGCATCGATATTGACCAGAATTTTCCAGCTGCGAAACGCCAGCTAGGCGTAGTGCCGCAGGAGTTCAATTTCAATGTTTTCGAAACTGTCGAGGACATCCTGATACATCAGGCGGGGTATTACGGTATCCCCCTGAAGATCGCGCGCGAGCGTATCGACCTTTACCTCAAAAAGTTGGGCCTCACCGATAAGCGCAACACGCGCGCGCGGATGCTATCAGGCGGCATGAAGCGGCGCCTGATGATCGCCCGGGCCCTCATTCACGAACCCAGCGTTCTTATTCTCGATGAGCCTACCGCCGGCGTTGATATCGAAATGCGGCGATCTATGTATGATTTCTTGCGAGAAATTAATGCAGCCGGCACGACGATTATCCTGACTACGCACTACCTCGAGGAGGCGGAATCATTGTGCAGGAATATCGCCATCATCAACCACGGCGAAATCGTGACCAATACGTCGATCAAGAATTTGTTGCGCGATCTGCGCAAGGAGACGTTTATTCTTGACGCGAGAGAAGCTTTACCACAAGACCTCGCGGTTGAGGGTTTTGCGCTGAACCGGATTGACGACTTCAGCCTCGAGGCGCAGATCGAGCAAGGTCAGGATTTGGCTCAGCTCATGTCGCAGTTGCATAACCGTGGGATCAGCATTCTCAGTATGCGTAACCGAGAGAATCGTCTCGAGCAGATGTTTGTATCGCTCTTGGAGCAAGCATCGTGACCGCTTATGAGCAATATATCGCGCTCCTGACGCTGATGCGCAAGGAGATTCGGCGCTATACCAGAATCTGGTCGCAAACCCTGTTGCCGTCAGCGATTACCATGTCGCTTTATTTTCTAATTTTCGGGAGTCTTATTGGCGAGCGTATCGGTGAGATGGGGGGCGTCAGCTATATGGAATTTGTGGTGCCTGGCCTGATCATGATGGCGATTGTCACCAACTCCTATGCCAATGTGGTTTCGTCTTTTTTCGGCTCAAAGTTTAACAACAGTATCGAGGAGCTGTTGGTTTCTCCCACCCCCAATCACATTATTTTATTGGGCTTTGTCTCCGGTGGCGTGAGCCGCGGCATGTTGGTCGCCGTTATTGTAACGGTGGTTGCCTCACTGTTTGTTGACCTCAACATTCATAGCTATCTGGTTGTCGTGGCGGTGGTGGCGATGACTTCGATCCTGTTTTCTTTGTGTGGATTGATCAACGCGGTTTTTGCGAATACGTTTGACGATATCAACATTGTGCCGACCTTCGTGCTGACACCGCTGACTTACCTTGGGGGCGTTTTTTACTCGCTTGAGTTGCTCCCGGAATTTTGGGCTACGGTTTCTCAGGCCAATCCACTGGTGTATGTGGTTAATGCGTTCCGCTACGGTGTGCTAGGTGTCAGCGATGTCAGTGTCGGTTTTGCGTTTGCGATGATCGGCGCCTTCACACTCGTCGCTTACTGGTATGCCGCCCATTTGCTTCGCACCGGCAGAAGATTGCGGACGTAGCCGTAATGAAGGGCGTATTGGGTCAGACTGTTGCTGCGCCTCAGTCCTATGCTCCAGAGATTCTAGAGCGCATCGCCCGGCCCGAGCGGAGTGTGATTGGGTGCTTTGGCTGGGACATCTGGCACTGTTACGAACTCTCCTGGGTGGTCGAAGGAGCGGTACAGGATTGGGTGGGTGTATTGGCGATTCCCGCTGAGTCGCCGGCGACCGTCGAGTCAAAATCTCTCAAGTTGTACCTCAACTCGCTCAATGGCCATTGTTTTGAACATGATGAGGCGGCGATCGCTCTTATCGAGCGCGATGTTTCTGCTTGTATTGGGTCTACGGTCCGGTTGAGTGTCCTGCGCCCCGATGGTTTAGCGGCGATCACCGATGAGCTGCAAGGTGTAATTCTGCCACCTTGTCCCGCCTCGGTTCCGCCTGAGACAATGGCATTCACCAAGTCTGCGATTTCACCAGGGAAGGAGAAAATCGTGTCGCAACATCTCGTCAGTCATAGTCTGAGGTCACTGTGTCCGGTGACGGCTCAGCCAGATTGGGCCTCGCTATCGATACAGTATTCGGGGCCCGAAATCGACCATGACGCGCTTTCGGAATATCTCAGCAGTTTTCGGACTCACCAGGGCTTTCACGAGCAGTGCGTCGAGCAGATTTATGCAGACCTTATGTCCTTGGGGCCAGCCTCATTGACGGTGACGGGTTATTACCAGCGGCGCGGGGGCATCGATATCACGCCATGGCGTAGTTCCGAGCCGTTGGCTTGCAACCCTCAGCGCTTGGGGCGGCAGTAGCTCCCATGCTACTCCGTCAGCTGTGGTTACGCGCCTTAATCGGCGGGGTTTTGTGTTTTTGTTCTCTCCTCCCCGCCGAGCCGCTTAAAGGCGCACCAGGCCTCACTGAGGCCGAACTCAAAGCTGTGTTTTTACTGCGGTTATCCCAGTTCGTCAGTTGGCCGGACCCGGATGCGGGTAGCACGTTCTGTGTCGATGAGGCATCCGAGGTGGGTGGACTGTTGGCGCAAATGATCGCCACGGATCCGAAAGGTAGAGAAGTGCGAGCGATGCCATCGGACGCCGCTGCTGCTGGCTGCGATATTGTTTTCTCGGAGATTGAGAATCAGCGCCTGGACTCTGCGTCTCTACCGGTACTGCGCGTCAGTGATCAGCCGGGCTTTGCTCGCGAAGGTGGGATGGTTGAGCTGCGGCGCAAGGGCGCCCGCATGGAGCTCGTTGTAAATCTCGGTGCACTCAACGCCTCGGGGTTAAAAGCCAGTAGCAAGCTGTTGCGCCTCTCCGAGGTTATTGGCGAGAACGAAGACGATGCCTGATTCGAGACGGCGGACGTCAATCCATCGACATCTTGCGGGCGTGGGAGCCTTCATCACTGGCGTCGTTGGCGGGCTGTTTTTGCTGATACTGCTGGGTGTCTCGCTAGAGACTTCCCGGTCCGGGGTGTTGGATCGCAGCACGGCATTAGCAGGCGTGCTCGCTTCGAATTTAACCGCCTCGGTGGCTTTCCAAGACCCCGGAACGGCGGCAGAGCTGTTGAACGGTCTGCGCGGGGTCGACGATGTCTTACAAGCTCGGCTGCTATTGCCAGATGGCGGAGAGTTTGTGACTTACCGGCGTTCATTACTAGAGGGCGACGATGCGACCAATGGGCTTTATACGACCACTATTGCGAGCCCGGTTGTGCTCGACGGGGAGTATCTCGCCGATCTGGAGATCAGTGTGGATTTGTGGCCGGTTTATCAGCGGTTGGCGTGGATTGCTGCGCTCGCGTTCGCGCTCTGGTTATTGGGCATGGGAGCCGCTTACGTGCTGTCCCGTGTGTTCAACGCGAGAATCACAGAACCCTTGGCTGCCCTCGCGGACATGATGTCCGAGGTGACACGCAGTGAGGATTATAGCCAGCGATTTACTTACCGCGAGGCCAATGAGTTGGGCTCGGTTGTGAGTGCGTTCAACGAGATGTTGTCGCGGATCGGCGATCGCGAGCAACGCCTGCGGGCCATGATCGTCGAGCTAGAAGAGGCGCGTGATCAGGCAGAGTCTGCGGCCCGCTCAAAGTCCAGTTTCTTGGCGAATATGTCGCATGAAATTCGTACACCGATGAATGGTGTGATGGGCATGATTGCGCTACTCAAGCAAGGCGAACTGTCTGAGCAGCAGCGCGCTTATTTTGAGACCATCGAGCGCTCGGCAGATGCCTTGTTGCTCATCATTGACGATATCCTCGATTTCACCAAGATCGAGGCGGGGCGTCTGAAACTCGGTAACAGCCTGTTTAATCTTCGTGACTCATTGCGATCGATCGAAGCGTTGTTCGCCGAGCCCGCCGCTCAAAAGGGCTTGGCACTGCGATTCGATATCGAGGCCGCTGTTCCAGAAATGATCGCCGGTGACGCGGGGCGTATTCGGCAAATCCTGCTCAATTTGATTGGTAATGCGGTCAAGTTTACCCAATCCGGTGGCATCACTGTTGAGTGCAAAATAGTGGGTGGCGATCACGCGAATACTTTGCGCTTTGCAGTAACGGATACCGGGCTCGGCATAAAGGCGGAGGATCAGGCAGGTATCTTTGGGGAGTTCTACCAAGCGGATGTCAGTTTAACGCGGGCTCATGGCGGCACCGGCTTGGGGCTCGCTATTACCGAGCAACTAGTGAAATTGATGAAGGGCGCCATTGGCTTTGAATCGGAATGGGGTCGCGGCTCATTATTTTGGGTCGAGCTACCTCTTGAGGCTGGCACTGACTCCAGGCAGCCGGGTCGCACGAGCGAGCCCTCGGAGTTCCAACAGGGGCGCGCCGAGCACGCGCGATTGGAGCGCTTAACAAACCCCTTAGCGTCGGCGTCTGCACCCACCGCAGGCGCGACCGAATATCCTTTGCCCAGTGGCTACGATTTGAGCGTGTTGGTCGCAGAGGATTCCGAGGTCAACCAATTTATTATCCGTGAGCTCTTGGCAAAGTGGGGTATCGAAATCACCACGGCGAATAACGGCGCCGAGGCAGTTGAGGCCTTTAAGGTCTCATCCTTTGATCTGATCCTAATGGATATTCAAATGCCGGTAATGGATGGGCTGGAGGCAACGCGACAGATTCGCGCGCTTCAAATCATTGAGGGGATGTACCCGGAGTGCGCAATAGTAGGTCTTTCGGCCCACGCGATGAGTGGTGACCGCGAGCGCTATATGGCGGAGGGCATGGTTGATTATCTCACCAAGCCGATCCGCACCGAGGCGCTGCGGGCGGTATTGGATGATTGCCTTACCAAGAAGCGACGCCTGGAAAAATCGTGAATCGTGAATTGTGAAAGGAGAGGTGCGATGCGAAACAAGAATCTGAGTGGACAGATCGTTCCTGCCAAGGCAGCGATGTGGGCTTTGTTCTCCGTGACCACATCCGCTGTGTGGGCACAAACGGTGCCTACTGACTTACTCGATCTATCGATTGAGGAGTTGTTTGAGGTTAATGTCGTCTCAGACTCAGAGCGCGCGGAATCGACCCGAAAATGGCATGTGTCGTATACCTACGCGGTATCTGATTACGACGAGTATTACATTGGCACCAATAGCGTCTCTTATGACGACGTTCTCTTTACCCCTGGTGTCGACACCCGAACCAAGAATAACTACCCAGTGGTGCCTACTGAAATCAAGCAAGAGGTTCATGCCTTGCGGCTAGCGTATGATTTGAGCGCAGACCTCACGCTCCGCGCTCAGTTACCCTTCGTGATGCAAAGCACCGATCATATTTCGATTATTCCCGGCTATGACGCGTTCAATATCAGCTCTGAGGGTTTGGGTGATGTCGCGGTCGTCGTGGACACCACGGTGAGCGAGTCGCTCAACAGTGCTTGGAAGGCGGGCGCGGGTGTGAGTATGCCCACCGGTTCCATTGACGAGGAGGGCGATACCCCGCGCGCACCGGGAAATCAGCAGCTGCCATACACTATGCAATTGGGGTCAGGCACTTGGGACTTCCCGTTGTTTTTGAGTTTTAGAAAGTATGAGGCGCGTTGGGATTGGGGCATGGACGCGAGTTTTACGTTGCGCACCGGCGAGAACGATCGCGACTATCGCCTCGGTAACAAAGCCAGCTTGGGAGGTTGGTTGATGTGGAAGGGGGCTTCTCGCATTTTGCCCGGCGTTCGTATTGACTATCGTTGGCGAGATGACATTGACGGTGAAGATGCGTCTCTTCGTGTGCCAATTCCAGCGTTCCCGTATCCAGCGCCTGTTACGAACCCCGCCGCCTTCGGTGGTGAGCAAATCGATTTCACGGTGTTTGCGCGGCTACCTTTTGCGGAGCGGTGGTATGCAGAAGCGGCCTACTCGCAACCGATTTATCTCGACCTAAATGGCCCGCAGTCCTCAGAGAACTTTCACTTCAGTATTGAAATTGGGACGTCTTTCTAGCGCGTGCTGACACTAAAGTCAGCGCGGCGCTGTGCTACACTGCGCGCCCACGGAGAGGTGGCCGAGTGGTCGAAGGCGCACGCCTGGAAAGTGTGTATACGGCAACGTATCGAGGGTTCGAATCCCTCCTTCTCCGCCAAAACCAAAACCAGGGCCTACTAGGGCCCTTTTTTGGTTTTGATGGGGCGGTGCGGAGGAACCCTCCGGTTCGACAAACTCTGCCCACGGCAAAGTTTGGACGCGAAGCCCATAGGAGGAGCGCCCCGTAAGGGTGGCAGCGGCGAGGGCAGCGCCGCTCGAATCTATCCCTCTCTCCGCCAGCCTGAAAAGTGCCCCGCAGGGCTCTGTTGCGTCAGTAATAGACGCTAGCTTGGGCATTATGCCGGTTTCAACCTAACTGCTATCAAGCGCTCTTGGCGTTCGGGCGATGCAGGGCGCGTGCCGGAAGAAGTAGCGCGTCCTGCAGCTCGCCTTGAATCATTGCTACCAGCGCCCGCGTTGCCTACTCAATGCGACCCCACCGTTCCCGCAACACATACTTCCCTAGGTCGACCACTTGCTCAAAGGTGTCTCCGTCTTCACTGACTTCAATTGACACTGCAAACGTTTGTCCAACAAGCGCGGTGTTCGAATGGTTCTCAATCGTCTCGGAGAGCGTTCCCCCGCTGAGGGTGTAGGTGCCGTGGCCGACAGAGAGATACGGCTCATCGGTGTTCAGGTTGGGGTCATAGTAGGTGTAAAAAACGTGTTTATCAGTAAACACCTTGATCTGTGGCGGTTGCCGGATCTGTTGCTCCTCGCTGTCATAGATGGTGCTTAGAATCTGCCAGACTCCGGAGAGAGGTGAGCTCTCGGCGGCAGCGTGGTAGGTGTTGAGCGTGAACAACAATGCAATCAGCCATTTCATGAGCCGGCTCCAGTTCAATTCGGGTGTCCAGCCTCTCGCGCTGGCTCTCGAGACACAAATGGTTTGCGATCAAAGGGTGCACACGTGCGTTAATCCGCCTGCGGCTTTGACGCCGGCGAAGTACATGCGCGCTTGGGTGAATCAGTCAGGGTGAGCGTTCTTGTTCTTCTCGTGTCTTTACCCACGCTTTATAGGCACTTGCGCTGCGCAAAAACCAAATCGTGGTAACCACAATGACGACGGCAATGCCGAGAAAAAAGACTTCGTTCGATATTTGCATGACGCAACCCCCAGCCGATAACGCTCATCTAACCATGTCGGCTACAGCAGCTCAAACGCGATTAGTGTGTGGGCCCAACGTCTGTCGTGCTGGGAGCCCTCAGCCGGGGGCTCGTCTCACTGCGTGAGCGCAGTGGGTTGAGCGGACCTCGACTCGTGCCAAATGGGGGCAGTCCAAGCCCGCTCCTGTATCACTTTGGGAATACGCTCGTTGTAGCAACCATCGGGGCGCTCTTCTTCCGGTAGTGAGAGGCAAAGGCGCGTGCTCCAACGACAGCTAGGGTTCTCGATAACACGGGCGTAGTAAACCGCATCCTGATCGGCATCAAAGTCAGGATCTTCCCAGATCCCGCACAGCGAGGCGTAGCCCGGCCCCGTTGCCATGCAGTTGGCTAGATCAACTGAGGCGCCATTATTAGCGTTGCCAGCCACATCAACGACCGACTGATGAAAGCTGCCGTCAGTCCCTACCCAGCCCTTGATCACTTGCAGCCTCTGGAGTGCGTTGCCGGGTGCCGCCGCCGTACCTGGGTCAGCCTGTGCCGACACGACGAACCGGGGAGAAGATGCCGGCGACGGCGTAGCCGGAAGGACGCCGCCCATGGGTACGCCGCGCTGGTAACCCACTTGGGCAAACGCAGTGCTGTTGCACATATCGGTCGGTATATCCCAGCCGGCGAAGAAGCGGGGGGCAATGCGTGGCCCGCTGGTGGCAAATGTTTCTCGGCGCTTAAGCGCATCAAAGATGGCGTCCCGGGTATTTTCCTCAGCCCACACGCCGGCCAGACCTCCCGGGTTCTGAAACGCGGTAGCGCGAGGCCTGCCATCGACAGTGAGCGCATTGTTGCGAGTGACGCCATACTTGTAGGGCAGGTTGTACTCGCTCACTGACCCCGGGGCAGACGTGTGCGCGTCAGTGCTGCCAATGAATCCGAATTGGTATGGATTAATGCCAAGCCGCGTCTTTTCACGCAGGCCGTCTATAAGCGCATAACGCACGTAATCGTTGCGGCTAGTGCACCCCTTGCCGGCTTGCGCGCCCTGGCCCGTCTGGTCCTCACAGTCCGTCAGCTCGGGTTGGCCGAAGTCGCGAATTTTTTCAAAGTCGCAAAGCTCATCCTCGCCACCCAGCACGCGGTACATCCCGTTTCGGCACTCGCTTTCGCCCTTGATCTGCATCATTTCCACTACGGGCTCTAGGCGCGCGCGTAAGGCCGCCTCTTGCTGCTGTTTAGCAATTGGCAGCCCAGCATATTCAGCGCGAAATAACTGTCCGTTTGAGAGGTTGGGGTTATGCGGAATAGCGATCGCTTCACACCCCGTCCCGGTGTCGTTGCACTGATCGAGCAGTTGCTGGCGCAAATTCATTTCCAGCGGAGTCTCCAATGAAGAGATCGGCAATTCAGGCACGATTTCGTTGCGCAGTATCACGTTGCGGTGAATTTTCGTCGACGCCGGCGAGCGGCTGTATTCCCAGGCGTTAAAGGTTGTAAAGCTGCAATCGGCACTTCGGTCGTACCAGCGCTCCGCAGCCTGCTGCACACCCTGCCAAACCGATCCGAGCGTGCTACGGCATAGGGCATCGTCGGCGCCACACACATCGTCGCGCCTGCCGCCCAGCTGGAGAAAGCCCCCCAGTCGTGCACGAAAGCCCGTGGCGCCCAAGAGCGATGCCAGAGTGGAGTCTTCCTCGCCACGATAGATTGCGCAGCCTGTGCTGGCATAGGCCGCGGAACCTGGGGTCGTGCATAAAGAGACCTCGGCCATCCACTCGGCGTGGTCGGTAACTGCGGCAAAATCGAGCGGCCGATCAATGCTCAGTACCACTGGGTCAGCACCGGGTGCGCCGCCGTAGAGTTCAATGGCCTGCCCCCGCGCAAAAGCATATGCATCGTCGGGCAGTGATCGAGTGCCCAGCGCATTGGCGTCCATTGACAGCGCGGTATGCAAATGTAGATCGCCAAACAGGGGTTGGCGCTCGACCACCGAATGACTGCAGGCTTCGCGCGGCAGAAGCTCTGTCTCTTGAGCACCGCGCGGAGCGGGGTCCCAAGCTTCGACCTGAAGAAACCACTGAGTGACATCGCAGCCAGTCATTTGGAGCGCTATAAGCAGGGCAAGCGTGCCGGGGATATGGATAGCAGAATACCGCATGCTAGAAATTGGACACCCCAAGGCCAATGCCGCCGTCAACCTCCAGCGCCACGCCCGTCACCCATTCGGCGCAAATCAGGTATTCCACGCCTTCCGCAACTTCAGTTCCCGTGCCGATTCGGCCAAGCGCGTGTAGGCCCGCGACTGCGCCATAGCGTTCTTGGGCTTCTGCCTCGGTGAACAGTCCCGCACGCAAGTTGAGCTCGGTTGATACCGCTCCGGGTAAAATGCAGCCGACGCGGATCTGTTTAGGGCCAAGCTCGGCGGCCATCACCTTGGTCAGTCCTTCGAGGGCGGCTTTGGTGGTGGCGTAGGGGGAGGCCCCAGGAAAAGCGCGACGTGTATGGGTGGAGCCGATAAACACAATGGCCCCGCTTGTCGTTTCGAGGTCAGGTATTGCGAGGCTCGACAGCATCATTGCGGAGATAACGTTGGTGTCGAAGGCTTCCCGCAAAAAATCCTCGGTGTAGCCGTCGACAGGCTGTCGGTACATATTGGCTGCATTGTTGACCAGCGCGTGCAGTTGGCCGTGGCCATGTTGCTTGGCTGCGACCAGCATCTGTTCCCGATCTGTCTGCACGCAAACATCTCCCTGGACCACGTGGCAGGCGTCCCCTAGTTCATCCTGAATCGCCTGCAGCTTGTCCATCCGCCTGCCGCTGATAGTGACCCGGGCACCTTGGCCGCAGAAGCGACGCGCGCAGTCGGCGCCAATGCCAGAGCCGCCCCCAGTGACAAGAATCGACATCCCCTGTAATGATTTCATGCGCGTAATCCTGCTTGTTTCATTAAAGGGAGGAGGGTGTCGCTGAATTGCCGAAGTCCTTCTTCGTAATTCACCCAACTCAAGGTAATACCGTCGAGTCCGGCAGCGGAGAATGCCAGCATGCCGTCGATGATCTGCTCCGCTGTGCCTACTAGGGGGATGGCTCCGTAACCGGCGATTAAGTTAGCGGCCATCGATTCCCAGCCATCGCCGAGCGCACTCTGGGAGTTTGGCACCAGCACATCGAGCAGGTTTCGCACACCGTCCCAGTCGCCGCGGTCATAGACATACTCTCGAACAAAATCCCGGGCCTCTTGTTCGGTTTCGCGACACACGATGTAGGCCTGCCCGAAGATTTGCATGTCACGCTGATATTTTTCTCGTGCCAACCGGCGCCCGTTGTGGGCGACTTCGCCGGCGGCGGCAATGTCTTTTGCGACGACAAAGTTAAAGTCGGCGTGGGCGGCCGCAAACTCTTGTCCGCGTGCGCTATTGCCGGCGCTCATGAGGGCTGGCCAGGGTTTCTGCAGGGGCTTGGGTTCCGAGTAGCATCCCGGCGATTGGAAATGCGGTCCTTCATAGTCAAATTCACCGTCGACGCTCCAGAGCTCCTTGCAGAGCGAGATCCAGTCATCGGCAACGTCGTATCGAACATCATGTTCCTTTTGCGGAATGCCAAACATGGCGATTTCGCGTTCGTTCCAGCCGGCGACGATATTTAGCCCGAAACGCCCGTTGGAAATATGGTCAATTGTGGCGACCTCTTTCGCCGCGCGAACTGGGTGCACCGTGGGCACATGAAATGTGGCAAATACGCCGATTTCCTCGGTTTTCGCGGCAAGCCCCGCGGCCCAAGTGAAGGTCTCGAAATTGCGATGGTTGAAATTGACTTTGCCGCCCATGCCTTTCCAGCGTGCTACCGGGATTACAGCTTCAATGCCAGCGGCCTCGGCAAGCTGCGCGATTCTCACGGACTCCTGCCACTCGATTTTGAGGGTATCGTCGCGGTCCGTCATTGAGCACCCGCTGCTCACGTTGAGTCCAAACACGCCCAGCTTCAGCTTGTGCGGGCTGCGTTTGAGGGGGTGCAGAGGCGTCGTATTCGTCATGGTATGAGCCCGAGTGGGGTCTGGTGACCAGTGTCGCAAACTCTCTAACCTTTGCCTAGCCGCGAGTGACAGGCGTTTCCAGCATTTTGGAGGCGAAAGATCTCCCAGCAAACCGCTTGGGTGTCAAAGCCGTAAATCCTTCAACAATGTGTTTTCCGGAGGAGCGCTATGTCTGATCCCGCTCAGATCGAAAATATCATCCCCGCGGGCTTGTGCAGCCGAACGCAGTTTCAGGCAGAGCGAAGCAAGGTTGAGGCGCTGTTAAGAGAGGCAACGCGCGCGCGTGTAGTAGGGCGTGCGTCTGCTAAGGACCGTCTTCAGGCGGAGCGGTCGCTGGAGCAGGACGTAGCCCAATCACTGCAGCGTCTGATTGTTCGCGCCAAGGGCATTGTTTCCGAGGAGATGTTGGTTCGCCACCAGCGTGAAATTCCGGTCGACGAGATTCCGGACTATGCCGTCACGCACCTGTTGCTGGAGCTGGGTGAGCAAGAGGTGCAAGACCGACTCGGCTAGAAACGGATTGCCCTTAGGGCTCGACTGAAGGGACTGGAATACTAGGGAATACAGGCCGCTCCCAGAGCGGCCAGCGGGCCGACCATGATGGCTCGGCTGTCGGCTTCGGCGCTGGATGCGGTGCCAATTTGTGCGCGCTTTTTGATGCCCTGAAGAATCGCCGCAATCCTGAAAAAGCAAAACGCCATGTAGAACGGCCAGTCGGCGATGCCGTCGCGGCCGGTGCGGCGACAGTAATCACTGATGTAGTCCTCGTCTGACGGTAGGCCCAGCGAGGCTCTGTCGAGGCCTTCAAGGCCGGCAATGCCGCCTTCCCTGGGGAACCTCCAGGCCATGAGCTGATAGGCCAGATCGGCGAGAGGATCCCCCAGCGTGGACAGCTCCCAATCGAGAATCCCAATAATGCGCGGTTCGCTGGGATGAAAAATCATGTTGTCGAGACGATAGTCGCCGTGAACCAGTGTGACCGTCTCGCTGCCCTCGGGAATATGATGGGGTAGCCAGTCGATCAGTGCCTCCATATCGGGCACGTGCTCGGTTTCAGAGGCGCGATATTGTTTCGTCCAGCGTCCGATTTGGCGCGCATAGTAGTTCCCGGGTTTGCCGTAATCGGAGAGTCCCACCGCGTCAACATCGACGCAATGGAGCGCCGCCAGCACGCGGTTCATTTCATCGTAAATCGCTGTCCGTTCTTCATTGTCAACTTCGGGTACCGCTGGATCCCAAAAGATGCGCCCGTCAAGGTGCTCCATGACATAAAACATGGAGCCAATCACGCTATCGTCTTCGCACAGTGCAACCGCATTGGGCACGGGCACATCGGTATGTCGCAGGGCGTCGAGAACCCTAAATTCGCGGTCAACCGCGTGCGCTGAGGCCAGCAATTCACCCGGCGGCTTGCGACGCAATACATAGTGGGCATCGCCGGCGCTTAATTTGAAGGTAGGGTTTGACTGGCCCCCGGCAAACTTCTCCGCTGTCAGCGCGCCTGCAAAGCATGGGATACGCTCGCGGAGCCATGGCTCTAGGTGCGTCAAGTCGAGGTCTTGTGCGCTCATTACTGTCCTCTCGCTGCAGTTTGGCTAGTATGCTCACGGCACGTGTCATGCGGTGGACTGGCGGCGAGTTATCGCTCGCTGTGGCCGCTTGAAAGCTGTGCTTAGCTATTGGCATTATACCTGCCAATACCGACGCCCCGGCAACTGGTTGTGACCGCTGGGTTAGGGTATCTTGCGCAGGCTTTGGGGTTCAATCGAAGGATTGATGCCCACAATAACAATGTAAGGGGCAAATCGAGATGGCTACAGACCAGGTCATGGCGTGCTATCGCCAAGCAGTAGAGATGGTGACGGCGCCAGGCGCGTTTTTAGAGGTGTCGACGATTGAACGGGCGGGCCACGAGATTAAAGCCTACAAGCACGCACCGGGCAGTCTGCGCGATTTTTGGCTCCTAGGCCAAAGCTACGGTGATAAGGAATACATCGTCTACGGTGACGAGCGGTTAACTTACGCAGAGGCGGGGCAGATCGTTGCCAATTTTTCTGCGTGGTTGACCTCTCAGGGGATTGGGTCAGGTGATCGGGTCGCGATCGCAATGCGCAACTACCCAGAGTGGATTCTGGCGTACTGGGGTGTGATCGCGGTCGGTGGTGTCGTCGTAGGCATGAACGCGTGGTGGGTCGCCGACGAAATGGCATATGCCCTCAATGACTCCGAGCCCAAGTTGCTTGTTGCGGACGACCAAAGATTAGCGACCTTTTTTGAAATTGCGGGCGATTTCCCGGACATGGCGGTTGTCGCGGTTCGCGACCCCTCGCCGCCGGTGGCGGCGGTGCAATGGGCTGACACCGTATCTGCAGTGGGTGAGCTTGCGACGACTCCAATTGATCCCGATGATGACGCGTGTATTTTTTATACGTCGGGCACCACCGGGCGCCCTAAAGGCGCGCAGTTAACCCATCGTGGGTGCGTTCATAACGTCATGAATGTTGCTGCGATGGGCCAGATATTCGCGACAACGCAGGCGATGAATCGAGGCGAGAAGGTCGAGGCGCCGGTGTCAGCGCCTGCGCCCACGTCCCTCGTGGCGACACCGCTTTTTCATGTCACGGCGAATAATTGCGTGATGCAGGGCGGAACCGTTGGCGGTGGCAAACTCATATTGATGTACAAGTGGGACACACTTGAAGCGCTGAAATTAATCGAGCGGGAGCAGGTCAACACGTTGAGCGCTGTCCCGATGATGACGCGGGAGCTACTTGCGCATCCGGATTTTCACGACTTCGATACGTCGAGCCTCAACTCATTGGGCGGCGGAGGTGCGGCGATGCATCCAGACCTGCCGGGCAAGGTTGTTGAGACGACAAAGCGTGCAAAACCGGCGCAGGGATATGGCATGACGGAGGTCTGCGGCATCACCACGTATACGACGGGCGATCTGTTTGTTGCCCGGCCACAGAGCTGCGGTCCTTTGGTCCCCACGTTGGAGGGTAAGGTCGTTAACGCGGATGGCGATGTGCTGCCGGTTGGCGAGGCTGGAGAGTTGTTGGTCAAGGGGGCTCCGGTGATCAAGGGTTATTTGAACCGGCCTGAAGCGACGGCCGAGACAATCATCGACGGCTGGTTGCACACGGGAGATATTGGCTACTTCGATGAGGACGGCTTTCTTTATCTGGTGGATCGCGCCAAAGACATGATTTTGCGTGGCGGTGAGAATATTTATTGCGCCGAGGTGGAGGGCGCGCTGTACACGCATCCCGCGGTATTGGAGACCGTTGCTTTTGCGGTGCCTGACGACCGCCTCGGGGAGGAGGTGGGTGTGGCCGTGCACCTGAAGCCCGACGCCATGCTTGATGCGCCCGGACTCCGGGAGCATATGGGCTCAAGGCTAGCCGCTTTTAAAGTTCCGAAGTATGTGTGGTTTCTCGCTGAACCACTCCCGCGCAATGCTAACGGCAAATTTTTGAAGCGCGAGCTACGTGAAGTGCTGGACCCCGCTTCCGCAGACTGAAGCGGCTGAGAAGCCGGAAGTGGGGTGTTCGAGCGCGGCCCGCTGATGTCGGGGGAGATAAGTTCGGGGCAATCGATAGATTGACGCGTAGCGAGTGCTGGTGGCTGAAATGGCCGATCTTTGTTGAGTGACTTTAAGAGGAGGGCAGTATGCTCACCAGGCAATTTACTGACGAGCAGACTATGTTTCGTGAGGCGTATCGGCGATTTCTGGCCGAGGAAGTCGTCCCGCATATGGAGCGCTTCCGAGAGCAGGGCGTAGTCGATCGGGATATCTTCAAAAAGGCGGGTGAAAAAGGCTTTTTGATGGTTTGGCCATCCGAGCGCTTTGGCGGCATGGACGACTACGACATCCGCTGGGAGCAGGTCATCATCGAGGAGTTGGCTTATGCGCGCTGTAGCGACTGGTTTGGCTCTCTGCACAGCCGTATTGTGGCGCCGTACATCACGCGCTTTGGGACCGAAGAGCAAATCGAAAGGTACATTCCCGGAGCGGTTTCCGGCGATATCATCCTTGCCGTTGCCATGACCGAGCCCGACGCAGGCAGTAACTTGGCGGGCATGCGGACGCATGCTGTAGAGCACGACGATCACTGGGTACTGAACGGTCAGAAGACTTACATCTCCAATGGTATCAACTGTGATCTCGTCGTGGTGGCGGCCAAAACCGATCCGCAAAACAACCCCCATGCGATGACCCTATTTTTGGTAGAGGCAGCGTGGGAGGGATTCGAGCGGGGCCGCAATCTAAAAAAGCTCGGGCTCAAGGCGCAGGATACTGCCGAGCTGTTCTTCAATGACATAAAAGTCCCCAAGGCAAACGTATTGGGCGAAGCACACAAAGGTTTTTATTACTTAATGGAAGGACTCGCCGAGGAGCGGTTGTTGGGCGCAATGGGCTATCTTGCCGCGGCGCAACTGTCCTGGGATTTGACGGCGGACTTTGTGCGTGAGCGGGAAGTTTTCGGCAAGCCCCTCGCTACCATGCAAAACACGCAGTTCAAGATGGCGGAGCTTCGAGCAGAGCTTGACATCGCCCAGTGCTATGTCGATCAGGCGGCCTTGGCGTTTAATGCAGGAACGTTGTCGGCGGAAGATGCCGCAATCGCGAAATTGAAAACCTCGGAGTTGCAGCAGCGGGTAGCGGATGAGGGGCTGCAGCTCCACGGCGGTGCTGGATTTATGGACGAGTACCCGATCAGCCGGCAGTCTGCGGATGCGAAGATCGCCACGATTTACGCGGGTAGCTCGGAGATCATGAAATTGATTATCGGGCGTCATTGTCTGGGCGACCACTATGATGCGTTCAATCAGCGCAATTTTTGAGGGTACTTAGTCAGATGGGATCCTTGAGCGGTTACAGAGTTATTGAGCTTGCCGGTATCGGCCCGGCGCCCATGGGAGGGATGATCCTCGCTGACATGGGCGCCGAAGTCATACGCATCGAGCGTCCGGGGGCTGCGGACCCTAAGGTTGCGGAGCCCGTCAGCGGAAGGAATAAAAAATCTGTTGTGCTGGATCTAAAGCAGCCGGCGGGGCTGGATGCATTGATGACTTTGGTCGAGCAAGCGGACGCGTTAATTGATCCATATCGGCCCGGCGTATGTGAAAAACTGGGGTTCGGGCCTGATGCCTGCTTGGGCAGAAATCCACGACTTGTCTTCGCGCGCATGACCGGCTGGGGTCAGACGGGCCCTCTATCGCAGGCTGCGGGTCATGATCTGAACTATATCGCGATTACTGGCGCGCTCCATGCCATTGGGAGAAGGGGTGAGCGCCCCGTGGTACCGCTGAACCTCGTTGGAGATTTTGGCGGAGGCGGGATGCTCCTGGTAACCGGTATTCTTGCAGCGCTACTTGAGGCTTCCAAATCTGGGCAGGGGCAGGTCGTCGATGTGGCGATGGTGGACGGCACGGCGCAGCTGATGTGGATGATGCAGGGCTTCGAGCAAATCGGCGCCTGGAATGCAGAATCAAGAGAGGCGAATTTGCTCGATGGTGCGGCCCACTTCTACGATACCTACGAGTGCGCCGATGGGAAGTACGTCGCAATCGGAGCGATTGAACCCCAGTTTTATGCCGAATTGCTCGCGCGCGCAGGAGTGACTGATGCGCAATTTCAGGCGCAACACGATCACGCGCAGTGGCCCGAGCTGAAAGAAAAGCTGGCCGCAGTGTTGAAAACAAAAACCAGAGATGAATGGGACGCGATCATGGCGGGTAGCGACGCGTGTTTTGCCCCCGTGTTGACCATGGTAGAAGCGCCCGCGTATGCGGCCAACAGCGAGCGGTCGGTGTACTCGCAGGTGGACGGTTTGATTCATCCGAGCCCCGCGCCTCGATTTGATAGAACCCCTTCGGAAATTCGCCACGGTACCCGATCGCTCGGCGCGGACACGGTGGCGGTTTTGGAGGGTGCGGGCGTGTCGGAATCTGAGTTGGCCGCGCTCTTGGAGACAGGCGCTGCAGTACAAGGTAGCTGAAGACGATCGGAGGGAGTGATGAGCGAATACGAAACCATATTGATTGAGCGCGAGGGACGTGTTGCCCGCGTGTCTTTTAATCGTCCAGACAAACTGAATAGTTTTAATGGCACGCTCCGCCGCGAATTCCTGAGAGCAGCATTGGAAGTCAATGCAGATAACGACATATGGGTCGTGGTCCTTACGGGTGCGGGACGAGCTTTCGGTGCTGGGGCGGATTTATCGGATACCTCGGAGCCCATGCCGGCTGGGGGCGAGGGCGTGGAGGATCAACTCAACGCGGAATACAAGCCTGGTGTGCTGGCCATACACCATGCGAGAAAGCCCTGGATAGCCGCCATTAACGGTCCATGCGCTGGCATTTCCTATTCCTATGCGATGGCTTGCGATTTGGCCGTGATGGCCGAGAGCAGCTTTCTTTATCAGCCTTTTGTGGGCATCGGGCTGGTGCCGGACGGAGGCGCTACCTGGTTGTTGCCCAATTTAGTGGGTGCCAAGCGCGCCTTCGAGTTAATGGCATTTGGGGAAAAGCTCTCGCCCGAAAAAGCACTCGACTGGGGATTGGTTAATCGGATCCTGCCTGACGAAGACTTTGCGGCTCACGCCATGGCCTATGCGCAGGAACTGGCCAATCGCTCTCCGCTAGGACTGAGATATGCAAAGGAGTCGCTCGCTTTTGCGGCTTCCCATAATTTAGCGGACACCATTTCTAAAGAAGCGGCGCTGCAGGCATTTTGTATTTCGAGCGACGATTCGAAAGAGGCGATTAAAGCGTTTTTCCAAAAGCGCCAGCCCAATTGGCAGGGTAAGTAGCGTTATCAGATTTTTTCAGGCGGCGTTTGTTTTGCCCGACGGACTTGATGGAAGAAGTACGATGCGTGATTTGTGTTGTTTCTTAAAAGGTATCGACAGACTGGATCGTGGGTTGCTGAGGAAATCGAGCCACGTGTTGGCTTTGATATCCGTGCTGGGCGCGGGTGCGTTGATTTCGTCGCTTGTTGCGGCGCTGCCTGCGGCCGCCGAGGAAAAGATCTTGTTATGGGGGGACACCCATCTCCACTCGACGTATTCTTCTGATGCCTTCACTAACGGCAACCTCACCGCTACCCCGGATATTGCCTACCGCTATGCAAAAGGAATACCGGTAGAACACCCCGGGCATAAGGCGCGAGTGCAGATAGGCACGCCTTTGGATTTTTTGGTGGTCTCCGATCATGCCGAGTATCTCGGGGTTATCCGAAGTCTGTATTTCAACCCTGTGGTGACCGAGGGTTTGGGATGGCGCGACCAGATATGGACGCGCATTGTCCAATATTTGGTGCGTGATGCCGTGGATGATCAGTCCGGAAGAGAGCTGTTCACTTCGATTCTCCCAAAACCATACCCCGACGCAGCAACTGCGATGGAGAACTGGGAAGAGGAGCGGGTATCCGGGTTGATTCCGCGGCAGCCGAGCGCTGAGATTGATACTTGGAAGTTGATCACCGACACCGCCGATGCGCACAACCAGCCGGGCGAATTCACCGCGTTGATCGGCTGGGAGTACTCGCTGATCCCAGGAGGCGCAAACCTACACCGTATCGTGATGGCTGATATTAACGCGCAGCAAGCACAAACCTTCGCGCCTTTTGGCTTTCATGACAGTTCTTATCCCAGCGATCTATGGGCGTGGCTCGAGGAGACGAGCGCGGCGACGGGCGGCAACTTTATCGCGATTCCGCACAACTCCAACATCTCTAAAGGATCTATGTTCGATACCCGCGATATTCGTGGTGATGACATCAGTAAGGATTACGCGGCTATTCGGCGTTATTGGGAGCCCGTTGTTGAAATTACACAGATCAAAGGGGATTCCGAGACGCATCCGGTGCTTTCTCCGGAGGATGCCTTTGCGGAGTTTGAAACTTATCCATATTACATCCAGCGAGAGTGGACCGACTACGTGCCAAAGCCCGGCGATTATATTCGCAGCGGTCTTAAAAACGGCCTGATACTCGAGCGGTCGCTGCAACTGAACCCGTTTCAGTTTGGTGTCATTGGCTCGACTGATTCTCACACAGGGCTGGCATCTGCAGAGGAGGCTAATTTCCACGGCAAGATGGCGACCGACTCAGTGCCCTCGCGTAAATCCGGGGGGTGGTCTGACGACGCTCGGGGTACCTTTGGCTGGGGCATGAGCGCTTCGGGACTCGCAGCCGTCTGGGCGACCGAAAACACGCGCGAAGCTATTCTTTCGGCGATGCGGCGGCGGGAAGTCTTCGCGACCAGTGGCCCCCGAATCGCAGTTCGGACATTTGCAGGGTTGAATATCACTAGTGGCGTGATTGATGCGCCTGATTTCCCTAATAATGTGATCGAGGACGCGGTACCGATGGGTGGGGAAATCGTGGGGGCTGATGCGGGTGATCGCTTCTCGCTATTAATAGAGGCCCATGCTGACCCCAAAGATGCGTATCTGGATCGAATTCAAGTCGTGAAAGGCTGGATCGATGCGGCCGGCGACACGCACGAGACAATATTTGATGTTGCGTGGGCGGGTGAAGGCCGCGTTCAGGCGGATGGCACGCTATTGCCCGTTGGTGTCAGCGTGGATCTAGAGACCGGTTTTACGGTAAACAGTATCGGGGCTGCCAGCTTGCGGACAACTTGGTATGACCCGACATTTAATGCGGCTGAGTCGGCATTTTATTACGTGAGGGTTTTGCAAATTCCAACGGCGAGGCACTCGCTATTAGACAAGTTGGCGCTTAACAATCCAGATACGGACACGCGTCGCCCCGACATCATTCAAGAGCGCGCTTACACCTCTCCGGTATGGTATCGCCCCGAGTAAAAGTCGCTATACCGCTACGCAAACTCGCAGCCCCTCGAGCACTGGCGCTGTTTGTTTGAGAGCTTCTAGGCAGGCTTCTTTTTGCCGTGATAGTGAAGCGACCTCATCGGCGCTGATTGACGGGTTTATTGATTGCAGGTGTAGCAGGCGGTTGATCTCCGCGTCAAAGTAAGCCTGTGCAGACTGGATTGAGGCGAGGCGACGTTCGGCGCTGACCTGCTGAGCGCGGTGCTCGAGTTCGGTGAAAACGCTTTCCAGAACAGGTCGCAGCTTGTTGAGCGCGGCTGCGCTGGTTGCGGTAGGCACAGGTTGCAGGTGCTCGCTCAAAAACTGCGCGGAAAGCTTGTCGCCAACCTCGCGTGCGTCGGGGGTAAGGAGGCTGCGAAATACGGTTTCATCTAAAAATCGCCCGGTCTCGAGATGGCGAGGCGCGATGCACTCGACTCGGTGAATGGCCTCCAGCAAAACGGTGCCACCGGGGACCCCTCGGTGCTTGAAAGTCCCCAAGCTCGCCTTGCCGATATCGCCACCCAGAAGCGCGCTCATCGATTCGACCACGATGGGATGCTCCCAAGTTAAAAACATCACATCGTCGCGCGACAGCGCAGTCTGACGATCATAAGTCGCAGTCGCGCCGTCCTCACCCAGCCCCGGTAGTTGCCCCGTCAGCAAATTTTCGGTCGGGCGAACCAAAGAAAGGTTCTCCTCGAGATAGTCGACCTCGATACCGAGCCGGTCGAATAGCAGCTCTGTGAATTCGCTCAGTTCACTCGCTGACTCGCGTGCCTCCAGTGCGGCGATGATTTCGCCCCCACGTTGTGGATTGTGCGAGTTTCTCTCCAACAGGCGATCTCGGCCGCGCTCGCTCTCCTGTTGCAATAGCGTGCGGCGGGAGCTAGTGGCGTCAATGAGACGCATTAACTCAACATCATTGTGCAATGTTTGCCCCAAGGCGTCGCCAAATTCAGCGAACAACTGGTAGCCCACCGCGCATGTGCTGCTAAAGGCGTTGAGGCCACTATCGAGCCATTTAAATAAGGCTTCTTGTGCGGTGGCCTGGAGATAAGGTACGTGAATGTGAATATCTTTCCCTTGACCGATTCGATCTAGGCGGCCAATGCGCTGTTCCAGCAAATCTGGGTGCGACGGCAGGTCGAAGCAGATGAGATGCTTGGCAAACTGAAAATTGCGACCTTCGCTTCCGATCTCTGAACAGATCAGTGCTTGAGCGCCACCGGCGTCTTCAGCAAAGTAGGCGGCTGCTCGATCTCGCTCTATCAGGGTTAATTCTTCGTGAAAGGCGGCGCAGCGCACGCCCGCTCGAAGATGTAAGTGATGCTCTAACGCGATGGC
>CAYQUE010000015.1:21755-38270 GCA_964420615.1 uncultured Alteromonadaceae bacterium
AGGCGGCGCAGCGCACGCCCGCTCGAAGATGTAAGTGATGCTCTAACGCGATGGCAGTCTCGCGGTGCGCACAAATGACGAGCGCCTTCTGCGGGCGGAGTGTTTTTAGTTGCTCTTCCAGCCAGCGGACCCTCGGATCAGCAGCAATCCATATTTCTTCTGAGTGTGACGTCTCTGGGTGTAATTCCCCAGATTGATCTGTGTAAAGCTCGGGGGCGACTAGAGAGTGTGCGTGCAGGTATCGTTGAGGGAATCCCGCGATGCCTTTGCGGGTGTTTCTATACAGCACTCGGCCCGTCCCGTAGCGATCGACGAGTTGCTGTATTTGCTGCTCGGGGTCTTCTTCGCGGGTGACTCCGGCCGGCAACTGAGGTTTCTCGCCTGCCTCTAGTTGTTCAATGGTGCTGTTCCATTCGCTGTACAGGCGTTGCTCTTCTTGGAAGTGCTCAAATGTAGTAAACCGCGCCGGATCGATAAGCTGTAGCCTGTGGAAATGGCTCTCGAGTCCGGCCTGTTCGGGGGTGGCGGTCAGCAGCAGCAGACTTTTCGTGTTTCCCGATAGCGTGCTCACGAAGTCGCCTAAAGGCGTGCGCGGTTCCGTGAGGCCGGTAATGTGATGCGCCTCATCGACAATGACCATATCCCAGTCGAGCGCGTTTACGACCTGGGTTACGTCTCCCTCGCTCTCGAATAATGTCAGTGGTGAGATGATCAAATTGTTTTCAGCGAACTCTTCCTCGGGGTCAGCGTCCTCCAGGCGTTGCTTGTTCAGCAGTGAAAAGGACAGATGAAACCGTCTCTGCATTTCGATGAGCCACTGATGGGCAAGACTTTCTGGCGTTAGAATGAGTACCCGGTTGGCGCGCCCGAGCAACAATTGTTGATTGAGAATCAAGCCCGCTTCAATGGTCTTGCCGAGACCAACCTCATCGGCGAGCAGGACGCGCGGCGCAAATCGCTTGCCTACGCTTGTGGCGACATAAAGCTGATGGGAGAGGAGGGCGGTTCGAGCGCCCAGCAAACCCCGCAGATCGAAGCGCCGATCTGCTGCGCTATGCTCAAGAGTAATCCGCCTCAGGTCAAAGTCGGCAAGTTTGCCCAGCTGGTTGTTGATCAGACGTTCAATGGGGGTGTTAAGTTCAATGTGCGCATCTAACTCGGCCTCGGTGACACAAAATACGTCCCCGACGTCGTTAGCCGCCTCATAGGTCATGACGCCTGACCGATGCTGGACGGCAGTAACCGTCATCTCCGTGCCATCGATGCGAGTCAGTCGATCCCCTTTTTTTAGCAGCAACCGCGTCAACGGGGCTCGATCGATCGCGTAAACGCGCTCCTCTTCCACAGCTGGAAAGTGAAGTGTGACTCGTCGTTCGTCAGCCTGGGTGACAATCCCCAGTCCCAGGGTGCTGTCCGCATGGCTAACCCAGCGTTGGCCGGGAATGAAGAGCTCGCTCATCGATTAAAAGAACAGTTGGTGGCTGGTGCGCCGGGTCAGCTGCAAAAAGGGCTCTATGTCCATCCCTTTGATTTCAGCGACCGCCTCCGCAATCAGCGGGAGGTAGTGTGGTGCATTGGGGCGCCCGCGGAAGGGCACTGGTGTCAAATAAGGGGAGTCGGTCTCAAGCACAATACTGTCCGCCGGCGTTGCTTCGACAACCGAGCGCACATTGTCCGCGTTGCGAAATGTCACAATGCCGTTAAAACCCAGCAGAAATCCCTCGGTGAGGCAGAATTCAGCGAGCTCGAGGGAACTGGTAAAGCTATGGATGACGCCTTTCCGCGCCAGATGCTGGCTGTGGTTAGCAAGGATCGCTCGCGTATCTTCATCGGCGTCTCGCGTATGGACGACCACGGGTAAATCGAGCTCTTTGGCGAGGTTAAGCTGCGCTTCGAAACAGCGGGCTTGCGCTTTACGGTCCGCATGGTCGTAGTGATAGTCGAGGCCGATTTCTCCGATCGCTACCGTTTTTGCATCTTTGCAGCCCAATTTCACGGCCAGATGTATCTCTTCACTCCAGCTATCTGCTTCATGTGGGTGAATGCCTTGAGTGCACCAGACCTGCTCGTGGGTGCGTGCGATAGCGCGAACGGATTCCAGATTATCGGCTGACACGGCAATGGTGACGATTCGCTCGATGCCCGACGCTGTTGCGGCGGCGAGTGTATCCTGAAGCTGCTCGCCGTCGAGATAATCGAGGTGACAGTGTGTCTCGATGATCGGCGTAGCAAAGCGCGGCACGGACTTTGTTTGAGTCTGGATCATGGAAATACAACGAGGAGAGGCTTGCCTATTATCACACACTTGTCCGAGTGATGCGCAGCGAGGGCAGGACTATCCTCGATGCACAGTCCTGAATCGCATTGATTGCACGGTGTCGATAATTTCCTGCCACAGCCACTGATGCACAGGCGAGTTCTCAGTTCTCTTGTGAGCAATCAACGAATACTGCACGCTAAAGGTCAAGTCTACGGGCAGGGTCAGTGCGGCAATGTCGCGCGTTGCTCCCTCATTCCGTGCAAGGTAAGCGGGGCAGATAAGCAGATAGTCCGTCTCTCTCAGTATCTCGAATGCGGTCAGCAAGTGAGAGGTTTCGAGCACGCCCCTGTCGCTTTCGAATAGGCCTCGGGCAGACATGCGCCCGCCAATGAGTTCCTCCCTGTCTGCGACGTACAACGCGACTTGCGGATATTGGCGCACTAATTGGCTGGTTAACGTTTGGTCAACCAGCGGATGTTCCTGACGCACAAAAATGGCGAGCGGGGAGGCTGCCAGCGGCGAAACAGAGTACTCAGGCGGATACTCGTCTCGCTGGATTTGTATTGCGAAGTCCAGCTCGCCGTTGGCCAGTTGATCCAGCTGCCGCTCTGCCCGTGTAATGGTCCGCAATCTAAGACGCGGAGCACTCGACTGGAGCCTGGCTGAGAGGGGCGGCAGCAGTGTGAAACCAACGTATTCCGAGATCGCTAGCGTAATCTCGCCGCGGTAGGACGCGGGGGAGAAATCACCCGCATCCAGCACGGCGTCAACTTGCCCCAGTATGCTCTTCAGGTCTGCAGCGAGGCCAAGGGCGCGCGGTGTGGGCTGAATGCCACGTTTGCTGCGCACAAACAGCGGGTCGTCGAAGGTTTCGCGAAGTCGACCCAATGTCTTGGACATCGCCGGTTGTGTCACGGAGAGTCGATCGGCTGCCCGTGAGACGCTGCCTTCCTCTAGCAAAATATACAATGAAACCAATAGATTAAGATCTATTTTTGCCAGTCTATTGAGGTTCAAAACGCGCGAGCTCCATAACGTTTAGGACTGAATGCCATCAAAAAATAACATTAGTGGTAATGATACTCCGAGCGTATCGTCCTGCCCAGATCTTGATAGCAAGCAGCGGCTCCGACCCCTTTGGGAGATGCTGTGTCGGGATCTGTTTCAGCCTCTGCCCGCCTCACCAAGGCGGGTTTTTTTTGCGTAATATGAGGGGCTGTTCCTATGATTCGGCGCCCGTTGTTGAAATATTGGCTCTTCTTGTTGGCGGCCATGGCTGCTCAGGTATGTGCAGATACGCCGGTACCATTCGGTTTATTACTGCAGTACCCGAACTCCACCCCAGACGCCGTTCCTGTTGCCGCCGACGCACCCTTAGTGCAGCGAGACATTAACCTGGCAGAGGTTTCCATTGCGGAGATGGAGCTAGCGCTGGGCCCGTATCACGCCGATCTCGCAGCGCCAACGCTGGCGTTGGCTCGATTAGTGCTTTCCGAGGGAGATTTGGAGCGCGCAGCGTCGCTCTATGACAAGGCGCTGCATATCGCGCGAATTAATGACGGGCTCTACGGCGATCAGCAGGTGCCTATTTTGCGAGGTCTACTGGATTTGTATCTGCTCGCCGGAGACCGTCAGGCTTTTGAGGCGCGCGCGGAGTATCAGTTTCGCCTCTTAGGCTCGGGTGAGCCCCCTTTCGAGGAGGGCGAGCTGTCGGCGGCACAGATGTTCTTTGATGCGTCTCTGGATGCGCTGATGGATGTGCCGTGGACAGGACGGGGGCGTGAGTTGATGGCTTTCCACGATCGGGTGGAGTCACTGACAAATCAAATTTGCGATGACCCCGTGGCGAATCAGGTCTGGTGCCAGCCGTTTTCCTTCGACCTGATGCGTTTTTATTATGTGCTGGAGCATAAGCTCGACGTGTTTGTGGATGATCCGAGGTTTGAGCCTCGTTTTACGGATCGTGAATGGCAATCGCTGGATCGCGAGCCTCGATTGGAGGCATTACAGCGGCGACTGTTCCGAAAGGGCGAGACGCTACTTTCGCGCCTGCTCGAGGTGGATCCCGACAACCACGACGCGATATCCGCTCTTGCCGATTGGCATTGGTTTTATCGTAAACGATCGCAAGCTCTGGGGTTATACCAGCAGGCTTGCCAAATGATGCCCGATAGATTCGATACGCCGGCGCCACTTCCGGAATATCCGCAACTCAGTAGAAATCTTGCGTTCAACGCTGAGTATACGCGTGTGCTGGCGCAGCTTGATGTCACTGACCAAGGCTTCGCGCGAGATGTGGCCGCGGAGACGCTATCGGGCGATGTTTCTGGTAGGGCCAGGCGCCTGCTCAGAAACACCGTATTCCGACCTGCACTGGATCGCTGCGACGGTCAGGCGGTGGATGCCGTCTTTCACGCCGAGGTGCTGCATTTCGGTAGTTAGATTAGTCGTTGTGAAGCACGAGGAGTGCGCCCGTCGCTTTTACAGCGCCGGATAATCGCCAGCCCAGCAGTTCTCCACCATGTTTCTTGATCGTTTGTTCGGCCATCTCGTGAAACGTAGGCCGCTCGGGGTCGCCGATCACTATGGTCCCGACGCCGGCATCAATGGCGCGATCGATGAGTTTGCTTACCGGCTTGACCAGCTCGTCCCAAAAACAGATGTCGCCACCAACCAGAACGTCAACGCCCTCCAGATCTTTTTTGGTGACCTTTTCGAAGCGCTGTACCCATGCTTGGGTCGCAACGCCGTTGAGCTCAGCCACGGCATTGAGGTAGGGAAACACCGCGGCGTCGGCGTCCATCGAGGTGACTTTGGCGCCCCACTGCTTGGCGCACCAGATACCGGTGACGCCCCAACCGCAGCCGGCGTCGAGGACGCGCTTTGTGCGCTTGGGCGGGTTCTTTTTCAGGTAATCGATGATAAGGCAGCTGGATTTCCATAGCTTGGTGCCATGGATGGTGGGTTCGTGGCCAGCACGTTTGACCGCGCGGATGCTGGCATGGCCAGCGTAGGGCATCACCACGCCTCGGAAGCTCCGCACCTGTTTGCTGGCAGGCTTTTTGGCGGCCGAAGATGTTTTCGCGCCAGACTTCACTGTGTGCGACGGCGAGGTTTTCTTGGTGGCCATGGTTTTTCTCTTACTAAGCGGGAGCCGGAGCTTAGCAAACCTGCCACTGCATGGATATCAGCGTTTGGTGACTTCCTCGGCCTGAAGGCCCTTGGGACCCTCTGTCAGGGTGAACTCTACCTCTTGCCCCTCATTGAGGCTGCGATAGCCGTCCCCTTGAATCGCTCGAAAGTGCACAAAGATATCGTCTGGCCGGTCGGCCATAGTAATAAAGCCAAACCCCTTGGCGTTATTAAACCACTTGACGGTTCCCACTTGGCGGTCTGACATCGCTTACTCCACCGCATTCGAATTATTATCGGAGATAGTCTTATCAGGGCTTTAGGCGGAACGCAACTCCTCAATTGTTTGTCTTTGCCGCAATGTGGTGGTGAGAGAGGCGCTGGTTTGTTCGAGCTTCTGCTGCTCGCTGGCAACAATATCCGCGGGTGCGCGGTCAATGAAAGCGCTATTTCCGAGCTTGCCTTTCAATCTCGAGACCTCGGCCGTTAATTTATTAATTTCCTTGTCGAGACGCGCGAGCTCGCCACCCAAATCGACCACGCCCGCCATTGGAACCCGGACTTCCAATTCACCATGCAAGGCCATCAGGCTGGGGGGAACGTCGCTGTCGGTCTCGCTGGCGCTGATGTCAGAGACTTTCGCCAGTCTGCGCAAGTAGGCGCTGTTGCGGGTTGCTCGATCACGGTCGAGATCGGTTGCGTTGGTCAAAAAGACCGGTAGCTCTGTTGATGGCGGGATATTGGCCTCTGCACGTATTGTTCGTATGGCGACGATAATGCCTTTGAGCCACTCGATTTCTGACTCTGACTCCGTGTCCTCGGCAGATGCTTCCACCGTGGGCCATGGCGACAGCATAATGCTGGGGCCATGATGTCCGGTAAGGGGGCTGATGCTTTGCCAGATCTCTTCGGTTAAAAATGGCATGAAGGGATGAAGCATGCGTAGAGACTGCTCGAGCACTTCGGCCAGCGTTTGTTGGGTGCCCAGTAGATCAGCAGTGGCGCTGTTTTTGTCCCACAGCACCGGTTTTGACAGCTCGAGGTACCAGTCGCAGAACTCGTTCCATATAAAGTCGTAGAGCGCCTGAGATGCCAGGTCGAAGCGATAGTCGGCAACAGCGGCGTCTACTGCTCGCAACGCAGATTGTAGTCGGCTGCGAATCCAGCGATCGGCGAGGGATAAGCTGCCTCTTTGCGAGGTCAGGTCAAGCCCTTCAACATTACCCAGAACATAGCGCGCTGCATTCCAGATTTTGTTGCCAAAATTTCTGAACCCCTCCATGCGCCCGATGTCAAATTTGATGTCGCGGCCGGTTGAGGCGAGGGAGTAGAACGTATATCGCAGCGCATCCGTGCCATAGCCGGTAATGCCATCCGGGAATTGTTTGCGCGTGGCTTTGTCTATTTTGGCGGCCAGCTGAGGTTGCATGAGATTAGCAGTGCGTTTTTCGAGCAACGCTTCAAGAGTAATGCCGTCGATCAGGTCAATAGGGTCGAGCACGTTGCCTTTTGACTTGGACATTTTCTGCCCCTCGCCATCTCGAACAAGACCGTGGACATATACCGTGTGAAAAGGGACCTCCTCCATAAAATGGAGCGACATCATGATCATTCTCGCAACCCAGAAGAAAATGATGTCGAATCCGGTGACGAGTACTGATGCAGGGTGGAACGTCTCGAGGTCAGGGTTCTTGTCGGGCCAGCCAAGTGTCGAAAAGGTCCACAATGCCGATGAAAACCAGGTGTCGAGCACATCTTCATCTTGAGTCAGTACCAGTTCGTCAGGGAGCGAGTCACGCTGCCGGATTTCCGCCTCAGACTCGCCCACATATACGTTACCGGCCTCGTCGTACCAGGCGGGAATGCGATGCCCCCACCAGAGCTGTCGGCTGATACACCAATCCTGAATATCGCGCATCCAAGCGAAGTAGGTGTTCTCCCATTGCGCCGGGACGAAGCGAATATCGCCTTCTTCGACCGCCTTGATCGCGGGTTCGGCCAACTTTTTGGCGTCGACATACCATTGCGGTGTTAGCCAGGGCTCAATGACTGCGCCAGACCGGTCGCCTCTGGGAACCTTGAGAACGTGTGGCTCGATTTTCTCGAGAAGCCCGAGCTGCTCGAGCTCCGCAACAATCGCCTCTCGGGCCACGAAGCGATCGAGGCCGCGAAAGCGCTCGGGGGCCGCGTCATTGATGTTCGCGCTGGCGGTAAGGACATTGATTTTTGGGAGTCCATGTCGCTCGCCCATCGCAAAATCATTGAAGTCGTGGGCTGGCGTAATTTTGACGCAACCAGTCCCAAATTCCGGATCAACATAGTCGTCCCCAATGATTGGAATTATGCGATCGGTGAGTGGCAAATTGATTGTCTTGCCAATCAAATGTTTATATCGCTCGTCTTCGGGGTGCACTGCGACAGCGGTATCGCCAAGCATGGTCTCAGGGCGCGTGGTCGCCACCACCAGGTGGCCGTCATCATCGTTCAACGGGTAACGAAGATGCCAAAGCGAGCCCGCTTCTTCCTCCTGAACCACTTCTAGGTCCGAAATAGCGGTATGGAACTTTGGGTCCCAGTTCACAAGTCGGTGGCCGCGATAAATCAGGCCTTGCTCGAACAGGGCAATAAATACCCGCTGCACGGCGCGCGATAGACCGGGATCCATGGTAAAGCGTTCGCGCTGCCAATCCGGTGACGTACCCAGTCTGCGAAGTTGTCGAGTGATCGCGCCGCCAGACTCTGCTTTCCAGTCCCAGACTCGATCGACAAATGCTTCTCTGCCCAGCGCCTCTCGGGATAACCCTTCGGCTTCGAGTTGGCGTTCGACCACCATTTGCGTTGCGATGCCCGCATGATCGGTCCCCACCTGCCATAGCGTGTTGTGCCCGCGCATGCGGTGATAGCGGATCAGCGCATCCATGATGGCCTGTTGAAACCCGTGCCCCATGTGTAATGTCCCGGTGACATTGGGCGGTGGAATGGGAATACAGTAGGCGGGGCCGCTTCCAGAGGGCGCAAAGTATCCCTTGGACTCCCAGTCCGCGTACCAGCGTGCCTCGATGTCAGCGGGTGAAAAGTTTTTATCCATAGCCACAATAATACGGGTTTTCGTTTTTTGGCGTTCTGCTAGAGGTCGTGCTTCGCTAGGGGGTAGCCGCGATCGCGGTAAAATCGCCACGCTTCTCGAGAGTCACTGAGGGTGGCTTCATCGCTTTCAACAATCTCAATAAGGCGCTGAAATCGGGCAAAGCTCTCGGGGACGCTGCCTGAGGTATTGATTAACACGTCGTCATAATCTAGCGAGGGCGATTGCCATCCGATTGCCACACCCTCGGGTAACACAGCTTCATGCACCAGTTCGTGGGGCACGAAGCTCTCGGGTCGGAATGACCACAGCGCGTCGTCGATGGCTCTCGCCTGCGTTTCATCCTTTGCTTGCACAAAAATGCGATGGCCGCGCGCTAGCGCTTTTTCCGCAATTCTGCCCACGGCCGCGGCGACCGGTATAGCGCCATCCTTGGGCAGCAGATAAAAATCAATTTGCGTCATAGTGCGCCGGCGCGTTCCCTGAGGTATTCGATGAGCATCGGTACCGGGCGGCCAGTCGCGCCCTTGGGAGCGCTGCGGAAGGCGGTGCCGGCGATGTCGAGATGCGCCCATTTATAATCCTCGGCAAATTGCGAGAGGAAGCAAGCCGCAGTGATGCTGCCAGCCCCCCCTGTGCCAATGTTGGCGAGGTCGGCAAACGGGCTCTCCAGCTGCCGGTGATACTCTTCCCAAATCGGGAAGCGCCAACCGCGATCATAGCTGCGTTCCCCGGCTGCAATCAGGCTGTCCGCCAAATGGTCATCGTTGGAAAAGATGCCCGAGGCTTCCTGACCTAGCGATATGATGATGGCGCCCGTCAGCGTCGCAATATCGACGACTTCCTCTGGCGAAAATCGCTTAACGTAGGTCAGGGCATCGCACAATACGAGCCGGCCTTCTGCGTCGGTATTTAAGATTTCGATGGTCTTGCCGGACATGCTGGTCACCACATCCCCGGGCTTGGTTGCCCGCCCGCTAGGCATGTTTTCTGCCGCAGCTACGACGCCGACAATATTGATCGGCAGGTTCATCAGCGCTGCCGCGTAGAGCGTTCCAAACACTGAGCCGGCGCCACCCATATCGAATTTCATCTCGTCCATCTTGGCGCCCGGCTTAAGGCTGATACCGCCGGTATCAAAGGTGATGCCTTTGCCGACTAGGCAGTAGGGCTTGGCTTTTGCAGGTCCGCCTTGGTACTTGATCGTGATCAGCTGGGAGGGTTGGTCGGAGCCGTTGCCGACTGACAGCAAGGAATGCATGCCCAGTTCAGCCATCTTTTTCTCATCCAACACCGAGGCTGACAATTTCGGATGCTTGCGTGCGAGCTTACGCGCCTCTCCGGCCAGAAATCGAGGTGTGCAGATGTTGCCAGGTAAGTTGACGAGTTCTCGGGTCATATTTGCGCCGAGACCTGTGGCGTAACCCATTTGAGTGGCGCGCCGAGCCGCTGACAGGGTGCAAGTAGGTCCGGGGGAGATGCTCACTCGCTTCAGCGCTCGCGAGGGTTTTTTACGTTGATTCAGCGTGTGGCTGTATTGATAGTGGGCCAGCGTCAGTTGCAAGCTGATTTGCTCGATCAAGCGCGCCGCCTGCGGCGTTTTCTTGGTGATACCATCGAGCGATATTTGCGCACTTTGCGCAGGACATGCGATCAGCGCTTTGGCGAGATTTTCCGCAATTTTTCTATCAGTGGCGACCGTGCGGGGTTCGGGTGATCCCGCCCCGATAAGCAATACGCGCTGAATGCCCCCAGTTCCGGGAAGCCAACAGTGCGCGCCAGCGGACGGTGTGAAGTCGCCGTTAGCCAATGCGCGAGAGAGCGTTCCCGCAAGCGCTTTATCGAGGTCACGTAATGTGGGCGCTAGTGGCTTTTTATCGGGGACCAAGGCCACCAACGCGTGCGTGGTCGTTTGGGTTGGTGAGCTTGCTGCTCGCACACTGATGTTAAGAGATGCCATTGGGATTCCTGCTGCAAGGGGGTTTGCGAAAGGACGCTAGTGTATGATGGTGGCGCGGTTAACGAAATAACCATCTCTGGAACTTTCGCCCGATTTCACGCCCATGCGTATTTTGACTTACCTGACACGCGATATTTTGCTTCACACCGTTGCTGTGAGTTTTGTGCTGTTTCTGGTGGTATTTGCCGGGCGCTTTATTCGCTACTTGGCTGAAGCAGCGGTGGGCTCGCTAACGGGTGACGTTTTGTTGCCGATCATGCTGTTCAAACTGCCGGGGTTTTTCGAAATGATCCTGCCGCTAGGTTTGTTCATCGGCATTTTACTCAGTCTTGGCAGGCTCTACGCGGAAAGTGAGATGGTGGTGTTGCGAGCCTGTGGTGTGGGTCCTGGCCGCTTGGGTCTCTACATTATGGTGCCCGCGCTACTGGTGATGATCGCGGTGGCGGCCCTCTCCTTGGTGGTTGCTCCCGAGGGCTCCGCACGCGCACAGGTATTGCTGGACAATCCGCGATCGGCTGAGGGTCTGCATATGCTTAACGAGGGGCGTTTTCGAAAGCAGCGCCGAGGTAACTATGTGACCTATGCGGAACGCATAGACGACGACGGGCTGATGCACAATATTTTTGTGTTTGAGCGCGAGCCCGGAGCTCAGGACGATCTTTTTACGGCGACTTTTGCAGAGGAGGGAGAGATCCTCTTTGACGAAGGTAGCGGTCGCCGCTATCTGGAGTTGAGAGGGGGCAGTCGCTACCGCGGTGAGCCCGGCAAGCTCGAGCTCGAGGAGTTCACTTTTGAGCTCTATGGTGAGTTGATTCCAGAGTCCCAAAATAGCCTTCGACGAACGGGCAAGGTCGAGTCCATCGCGACGAAAGCGCTTGCGGCGAGTGAAGATCCGAAGCTTCAAGGAGCGCTTTGGTGGCGTCTGTCCATGCCCGCGATGGTGCCGGCCATTGCGCTGATTGCCCTGGCCCTAAGTCGGACGGATGCGAGGCGGGGCCGTTATGCAAAAATCGGCCCGGCAATGGTGGTCCTGCTACTGTATTTTCTGGGCCTTACGCAGGGGCGGAGCGCGATCGAAGCGGGTCTTGGTCCGAGTCTGATTATCTCGGCGCATGTGGCATTCGCCGTATTGGCGCTGACGTTGTTGCACTGGGAGCGCATCAACAAGCGGGTTCGGGGTGTTCGTGCGGCAGCTTGACCTTTACGTAGGACGAGCAGTGCTCGCGGCCACGCTGGGCGTGTTGCTGCTGTTGGTTGGCCTAGATGCCTTAACCTCTGTCGTTGATGAGTCAGATGATCTCGGGGACGGCTATGGCTTCGCGGATATATTGATTTACGTCGGCTATACCTTGCCGCGGCGCATCCACGAGTTTGTCCCGTTCGCCGCCTTGATCGGCGGCCTGATTGGGCTGGGGAGATTAGCGGCCGCCAGTGAGTTGGTGGTCATACGAGCGGCGGGTATTTCGATTGCTCAAATCGCTGGGATGGTGTTAAAGCCCGCGCTGATCGTTGCTCTGTTGGGCTTTATGGTCGGAGAGTTTATCGCGCCGCACTCGGAGCAAATGGCCATGAGTCATCGTGCACTGGCGCAGCGCTCCGAATCGGCGGTGGCGGGGCGGTTTGGTGCATGGAACAGAGACGGGAATACCTTTATCCACGTTGATGCGGTGCAACGTGGTGGTGTTGCTTATGGCGTGACGCTATTGAGTTTCGATGACGCCCGGCGTCTGACAAGTGCCTTGATGGCAGAGCGCGGGACCCACGCCGGCGATCACTGGATGCTTGAACGGGTTGAGCTGACGCGCCATGCGCCAGAGGGAACCTCGGTGCAGGAGGCAACACTGTGGCGCTGGGATACGGCTATTACACCGGAGTTACTGACGCTTGACGTGGTAGAGCCGGAAACACTGCCTGTCCTGCAGCTTTGGCCTTACGCCCGCTATCTGCAGCAGCAGGGCATGGTGTTCGTTGATATCGAACTCGCGTTCTGGCGCAAACTGCTCCAGCCGCTCGCAACACTCGGTCTGGTGCTGGTGGCCATGTCGTTTATTTTCGGCCCATTGCGTGAGGGGACTATGGGCGCCCGCATATTTGTGGGGGTGATCGTCGGTGTCGCCTTTAGAATCAGTCAGGATTTTTTTGGGCCTGCCAGTCTGATTTTTGGATACGAGCCGGCTCTGGCGGCGTTGTCGCCGATCGCCGTCTGCTGGATCGGTGGAATATGGCTCCTGTGGAAACGGACTTGAGGGGCGCTATCGTCTCTTGGGTGTGAGTATGAGTCGTGTATCGGACCATGTATCGTGCCAATAGCGCCGCTCCGGCGGCAAAAATCGCCACCCATACCCCAGACCGAGTGCGCCGAGAGAGACGAGTGCCCCGGAGATGCGGAGCAATATTTGCCGCCAAGAAACCGTGGCGCCATCGGCCGTCTCTAGCTTTATGCGCCAAGCTTGCATGCCAAGTGTCTGCCCGCCTCTACGCCAGAAAATTCCAAAAAACATGATCAGAATTGCCGCCCAGCTCAGCCATTGCACGTAAGGCGGCACGGTTGGATGCTGGATGTCTGCCGTGGGTCCCCAGATGGACACCCAAATTGCGGTCGCACCCATGAACAGCGGAATGATGAGTAGGCTGTCGTAAAGCATCGCGAGGAGGTGTCGCCAAAACGGCGCGGGCGGGCAGTTGCGGGGGCTATCCATGGGAATTCCAAGCGGCAGATGTGATCGACAATTCGTCGTAAAATACCATGTCGCGAGGACAGAAGATCACAATGACAATACAACAGGAAATCACGCAGGCATTGGAAGCCGCTTTTCAGCCGGTCGCTTTGGCTGTCGAGAACGAGAGCTACCGGCACAACGTACCCCCGGGCTCGGAGACCCATTTTAAAGTCACGCTGGTCAGCGACAGTTTTGAATCGATGCGCAGCGTTAAGCGCCATCAGTCTGTCTACGCCGTATTGAGTGATTGGTTGGCGGGGCCGGTACATGCCTTGGCCCTGCACACCTACTCCCCCGAAGAGTGGTCCGCCACCGCCAGCGTGCCAGATTCGCCCGATTGCCGGGGAGGCACAGGTAAATGACCGACGTCCCCCTCGATGACTATCGCGTCGTTATCGCGCTATACAAGTTTGTGCGCCTTGATGATTACGAGGCCTTGCGCGAGCCCCTGTTGACGGTCTGCCGAGACGCAGGTGTGAAGGGCACACTGCTATTGGCTCAGGAGGGCATAAACGGGACGATCGCTGGCACGCGCAGAGGCGTCGATGCCGTTCTCGCGTGGTTGCTCGACGACGCACGATTCGCCGGGCTGGACTGGAAAGAGTCCTTCAATGTGTCAGAGCCCTTCCATCGAATGAAGGTCAAGTTAAAAAAAGAAATCGTGACAATGGGTGTTGAGGGGATTGACCCAAACACGTGCGTGGGCAAGTACGCGACGCCGGAGATGTGGAACACCTTGGTTGATGATCCCGACTGCCTGGTCATAGATACGCGCAATGACTACGAAGTCGAAATCGGCTCTTTTAAAGGTGCGATTAACCCGGGAACGCAGAGTTTTCGGGATTTCCCACACTGGGTGCAGCACAATTTGGACCCCGAAAAACACAAAAAGGTCGCGATGTTCTGCACGGGGGGAATCCGCTGCGAGAAGTCGACCTCCTATCTCGTTGCTCAGGGTTTCGACGAGGTCTGGCATCTGCAGGGTGGCATTCTCAAGTACCTAGAGACCACGCCAGAGAGCGAGTCACGTTGGGAGGGGGAGTGTTTCGTTTTTGATTCGCGGGTTGCCGTTAATCATCAGCTGGAGAAAGGCCAGTTCGACCAATGTTACGCCTGTAGGCACCCGATTACGGAAGAAGACAAGCGGTCGCCTGATTACGAAAAAGGAATTTCTTGTCCCCGATGTATCGATTCACTGACCGGAGATCGCGCTGCGCGCTTCAGGGAGCGGCAAAAACAAGTGGAGTTATCGGAATTGCGAGGGGAGCACCACATTGGCGGGCCGCCCCCAGACAGGCAGCGTCCCAAGTTATCAGCGCCGGTTGTTGATGGCGTCGAGCAGTAGCACTGCGGGATAAAGGTAGCTGACGTGCTTTCCGTCACCACTCGAAATGATGCCCACAAGCTTGGCGGTGCCGTCGGGTGATAGGCTGACTGCGGCGCCACCCGAGGATCCCTTTTTAGCCAAACAATTGCTCTCATAGGGTATGACGTCGGCCTTGGTGATCATGCACTCGTAGTCTGCGACCAGCGCCCGGTCAGTGGTGCCTTCGGCCTCGGTTCCTGCTAATTCCGCAAGCGGTGCGTAGCCTGCCGCGATGATCGGCATGGCTGGGAAAGGTGCCGCTTTACTAATCGGTATCCAAGGCGTATCGGTGACTGCTGTTGTGATCCGGAGAATCGCCCAGTCTTCTGCCATGCTGCCGCCGGTATCCAGTAATTCGGCGTGGAGCGGCAGGCCGCCCTCAGGATGGAAAACGGGGATTGCGGGTGCGACAAGGGGGTAGCCGTCGAAGCAGTGCCAGGCGGAGACCAGTAAGGGGTTTGGCTCGGGCGAGATAACGATGGCGCTGCAATGCTCTGTAAAGTGCCGAGCGTAGCCTCGCTCTTGCCGGCTAACCGGCACCTCGAGGCGGACAATGGCACGTGCCCAGGGTGACGCCGTGATTGCCAGCGCCTGCCGTGGCTCCGCGGCGCTGCTGTGCGCGGCGCCTACCCAAGGGCAGAAATACAGGAAAGCGGCTATGCAATATGGCCAGAGTGATAACACGGTGGTCGCGCTCGCAATGAGGAAGGCGACGTTAGCACGCTATCGATGTCGCGGTATGACACTTGGCTCCAGCGCGACAACACCGCGAGAAAAGGTGGCTCAAATGGGCGCTTTGATCCTGCACTGGTGTAAGCTCGCTCGCCTGTGTGTGCGTTGATCATTCAGAGGTAAAGGTTGTGGAGTACTCGCAGCAACAGTTGCGGTCAGGTCTGCTACTGGCGGTGGTGGCGAATGTTATTTGGGGCGTCGCTGCGCTTTATTGGGTAGAGACACAGCCAGTCGCCCCCGTCGATGTAGTGGCGCATCGCGCAATTTGGAGCCTGCCTATCGCCGCGCTTGTGCTCTTATGGGCTGGCCGGATGCGCTCGACATGGCGGCTGTTGCGCTACTGGCGCACCCTCGCATGGAGTGCACTGGCAACAATATTGCTCAGTCTCAACTGGGGAGTGTTTGTTTACGCGGTCACGGAGGGTCGCGCAACGGAGGCGAGCCTGGGTTACTTTATGTTGCCCCTGTTAACGATCATCGTTGGACGCCTGGCGTTCAAAGAGTCGCTGGGACCTGCGCAGCGTATTGCAATCGTATTGGCGATCATTGCGGTCATGGCCCAGTTGTTGGCCTATGGCAGTGTGCCGTGGGTGACACTGGTAGTTTCAACGAGCTTCGCTCTGTACGGTGCGATTCGGAAAAAAATTGAAGCCGACACCATGCAAGGATTTTTTATCGAGACCCTTTGCATGGCGCCGTTTGCGGTCGCTTGGTTGTGGGTCACGGGTGGCGCGGGCATGGGCCTTTATGGCCTTAAGGTGGATATGTTCCTGATGTTGGCAGGGGTGTATACCGCTGCGCCGCTGCTCACTTATATCGCCGCTTCGCGCTTACTGCCTCTGAGCATCGTAGGCTTCACCTCCTACTTGGGACCTTCGCTGCAGCTGCTAATAGCCCAAACGCTGCTGGGGGAAACGATTGATCTGGTGACCGCTTCGTCCTTTGCGCTGGTCTGGCTGGGGGTTTTGCTGGTTTCCGGCCAAGGCATTGTGCGCTTGCGCCGCCGATGATGTGTTCAGAGGCATAACGTGTCTGGAGATGTGCAGCTCCGATCCGAGTGGTTGTCCGTCCTCGCATCAGAATTTCAGCAGCCATATATGGCTGACTTGCGCGCATTTTTACGTCGCGAGAAGGCGGCGGGCAAGGTTATTTACCCACCGGGGCACGAGTTTTTCGCGGCGTTAGATGCGACGCCTCCGACTGCGGTAAAAGTGGTGATTCTCGGGCAGGATCCGTATCACGGACCTGATCAGGCGCATG
>CAYQUE010000015.1:38370-43456 GCA_964420615.1 uncultured Alteromonadaceae bacterium
GTAAAAGTGGTGATTCTCGGGCAGGATCCGTATCACGGACCTGATCAGGCGCATGGGCTAAGTTTTTCGGTCCGCAGAGGCTGCATCATCCCACCTTCACTGAGAAACATATTTGAGGAATTGCAGAATGATCTGTCACTGCCATTCCCGAGCCATGGGGAGCTGACGAGTTGGGCCGAGCAGGGAGTGTTGTTGCTTAACGCCGCGTTATCGGTGGAGGCGGGGCAGGCGGGCTCACACCAGGGTAAGGGCTGGGAGTTATTCACGGACGCGATTGTTGCAGCGGTCAACGCCAGTCCACAGTCGACGGTTTTTATGCTTTGGGGAGCCCACGCTCAGCGAAAAGGAGCGCAGATAGACCGCGGTCGGCACTGTGTTTTGTCCGCCCCGCATCCCTCGCCGCTGTCAGCGCATCGGGGATTCAAGGGCTGCGGGCATTTCAGCAAGGCCAACGCGTTTTTGGTGGCAGAGGGTCGCGGCGCCGTCGATTGGCGGGTGCCGGCCTAGCAGGTGGTTAGGCACTCCACCCTTGCTCCCCCTTCCGCAAGGGTGACATCATTTTCGGCGCTTGCGGGCACGAGCTCCGCCAGCAGAGAGATGTGGTCGGTGTCACGATAATAATTGACCACAGTGCCGATCTTGTTACCCGCGGGATCTTCCAGTGACGATCCCGCTGACAGCTCGATCGCGGAGTTTGCCAACTGTCCTGCATAGAGACGGCGTTTAGGCGTGCCTCGGTAGTGAAGTCTGGCGATGATTTCCTGGCCGGTGTAACACCCCTTGTTGAAGCTGACAGTGCCGTTCAAGTCGAAATTAAGATCTTGTGGCAGGTAGGCGCCGATGGTCTCTGTCTCGATGCGAGCTCTAAGGGTTTTGATGTCCACCTCCGCGAGCGCCACTTCGCTCATAGAGGGCTGCTGCTCGATCGTGTCTTTGGCACGCCAATGCTCAATATAGCACTCGCCCCGCGGGACGCTGATAGCGATGGGAACCCCCGACTGCCATTCGATATGGGCGACAGGAGCCGCCATGGTGCGCTCCTCCGTGGAGACGCAGGTCACCGCCCAGTCCAACAGCGTTAGGTTTGATTTGGAGAACGCGAGATAGGGTTTGAGATGAGCGCTCAAGGCCGTCATAACGTCTCGACGACCTCGCAAGAAAAATGATTCCGGGGCGGCGGTTACCACCAGCAAGTCTGCGAGTATTCTGCCTTTCGGATTGCAAAACGCTGCGAAGCGGGCGTCGCCGGGGCTCGTATTCGCGAAGTCATTGGTGGATTGCCCCTGCAAAAACTGAGCCGCGTCCGGGCCTGCCAGAGCCATGATGCAATCTGAATCCGCTGCAGAGCGGCGGGCGAGTGGCGGTACGTTATCGGTCACGAGTGAATCAGTCATTGTGAAGAGGTCCTATACTACAAGAATCTGCGAAATGATTTGGTTGTTGCATGGATAGGCGCGAAGAGTGGAATCGAGCTCGGTGGGCAAGTAGGCGGGGGCTTTTGGAGCTCGATTTGTTGCTGGCACCGTTTGTGGAGCAGGCATTTGATGGGCTGGATAGCGCGCTCAGGCAGCAGTATCTATCCTTATTGTTCGAGGGTGATCAGGACTTATTGGAGTGGGTTATGGGGCGCGCCCGAGTACCAGACGATGATTTCCTCCCGATTATCCGCGCCATCAGGGCATTTCATCAGCTCGATGCTTGAGTGATCACGCCGTGTAGGGCGGCAGCTGATCTATTGGCCCAGGGAGCGCATGGCTGGGGTCGAACTGCGGTGGCGCCAGCACCGAGTCCCTCGCTACGGATAATGTCTCCGGGAAGTCTGAATTGAAATGCAGCCCCCGGCTTTCCTCACGGCCGGCAGCGCAGGTGACCATCAGGCTCGCGACACGCGCTAAGTTGCGCATCTCCAACAGCGGGCGGGTAATTTGAAATCGTCCGTAGTAGCCGGCGACCTCTGACTCTAGCAGCGAGATGCGCTGAGACGCATAGTCGAGCCGCCGGGAGGTTCTGACGATTCCTACGTAGTCCCACATGAGCCGGCGCAGTTCCTGCCAGTTGTGTTGAATGATGATTTGTTCGTCAGAGTCTCTGACGCGGCTGTCGTCCCAGGGCATTGGGTCAATATGTTTTGGTGTCAGCGAGTTGGAGATGTGGTTCGCGGCAGACTGAGCAAATACAAAACACTCCAGCAGCGAATTGCTCGCCATGCGGTTGGCCCCATGCAACCCGGTGCAGGCAGACTCTCCAATGACATAAAGGCCCGGCACATCCGTCGCGCCATGCTGATCGACTACAACGCCGCCGCAGGTGTAGTGCGCGGCAGGGACGACGGGTATGCGGTCACGGGTGATGTCAATGCCGAGTTTCAGGCAGCGCTCATAAGCCTGCGGGAAATGGCGAGTGACAAAGTCAGCGGGCCGGTGACTGATGTCGAGAAATACGCACTCTTCACCGAGTCGTTTCATCTCACTGTCAATCGCGCGTGCGACGATATCTCTGGGTGCGAGCTCTCCCCGCGAATCGAAACTCGGCATGAAGCGGTCGCCATTGGCAAGGTGGAGCGTCGCGCCCTCGCCACGAAGCGCTTCAGTCATTAGAAAAGATCGGCTATCGGGGTGATAGAGGCATGTGGGATGGAACTGGTTGAATTCGAGATTGGCCACTCTGCAGCCCGCTCGCCAGGCAGCCGCGATCCCGTCGCCGCTCGCGCCATCCGGGTTGGTGGTGTACCGGTATGCCTTGCTGGCGCCACCCGTCGCTAGCACTACTGCGTCGGCGGTACAGGTCTCTACCCCGGTACCATCGGCGCTCAGGAGGTGGGCGCCGGCGACGCGGTTGCCGGCCTTGATGATATCAACCAGACAGCGATCGGTGAGCAGTGCGATATTGTCGGATTCAGCGACTCGCGAGGCTAGTACCTCGGAGATAGCGCGGCCAGTTTGATCAGCCGCGTGGATCACGCGTCTATGACTGTGACCGCCTTCCATCGTGAGATGAAACTCTCGAAATTCCGCGTCCGGTTGGTCTTCGCGCAGGTCAAAGTGCATGCCCTGGGAAACCAGCCAGTCGACGGTCTGCTTGGAGCGTACGACCGTGAAGCGGACTGCGGGCTCGTGACAGAGGCCTGCGCCCGCAGTCAGCGTGTCCGTCACATGCGCCTCTACCGAGTCTCGGTCATGGAGAACCGCTGCCATGCCGCCTTGCGCCCAAAAGGTAGAGCCTGCAGCGAGCTTGCTTTTGCTGACCACGGCAACCCGCATGTTGGACGGCAGTTGCAGGGCGAGACTCAGCCCGGCAGCGCCACTGCCAATGATCAGGACATCGTATCGGTAAATAGTAGGCATTTTTGCTCGGCCGCTGGTGACCAGAGGGTGCGGTATAGTGACACTCAATAGTGTAATCCATCGGGAACTTTTTGCCTGCGGTGTGTTCATACAGGGCAATGGTTGTCCGGAATGTCGGACATCCGGGTATGTTAGGTAGAAAAAGGCGCGGTTGTGACAGCCTCTGAGACAGACCAACAGCTGGTTCAGAGGGCCCAGCGGGGAGACCTGCGAGCGTTCGATTTGTTGGTGCTCAAGTACCAAGGGCGCATCGCGGCGTTGGTGAGTCGGTATATTGCCGACCCCGGGGAGGTAGAGGATGTGACGCAGGAAGCGTTCATCAAGGCCTATCGCGCGCTTGAGAAGTTTCGCGGTGACAGTGCTTTTTATACGTGGCTGTACCGTATTGCCGCTAACGCGGCTAAGAACCACCTGGTGGCGAAGGGTCGTCGTCCCGGGGCCGATGCAACCATTGAGGATGCTGAGGCATTTGAGTCCAGTGGCGCGTTGGCCGAGGCGGGGACGCCGGAGGCGCTCGCCATGGGAGAGGAACTCGCGAGGGTGCTTGAAGACGCACTGCAGGCGTTGCCGGAGGAATTGCGAGCGGCGCTGACTCTTCGAGAGTTCGAAGGGCTCAGCTATGACGACATCGCCGCCGTGTTGGAGTGCCCAGTGGGCACTGTGAGATCAAGAATTTTTCGCGCTCGAGAGGCAGTCGACGAGCGCGTTCGGGATCAACTGAGTGGAGAGTCGGGTTTCAGATGACGGCAAGAGATAACGAACTAGAAGCGCTATCTGCGTTGATGGACGGTGAGGCGACTGAGCTCGAACTTCATCGTGTGTTGAATACGGTCTCCTCTGATGAGGCTCTCAGGTCTCGCTGGCAGAGACAGCAGTGGGTGAGTCAAGCGCTCTCCGGGCGTGCTCCAGGTCTCGATAGCATCGACGTTTCAGGCAGGGTGAGAGAGGCGTTGACGCAGCCTCGCCCCGCCGCGCGTAATCCCTTATGGAGCGTCGCCGTTGCTGCTTCGGTGACTTTTGCGATCGTGTTGGGGGGGCAGCAGCTCATGGTCCCGGCTGACGGCGATGCGCGTCCCGCAGTTGTCAGCGCACTCGGGGGCGGCGTGGTGCCTGTTTTCGGTGCGCAGCCTGTTCAGGCTAGTTTGGAAACCCACTCCGTCAACGTGCCCGCGCGTCAGGCGTTCAGGGAGCCCACCCCTAGATCAGACTTCTCGCCGTTCTACGATCAATTGGTTAGGGATCGTTATCTGCAACTTGGCCCGGTTCATGCTGCAGCCTCGGCGGGTAACCATTCCGCTCCATTTGTGCCGATGGTGCGGTCTACAGAGGTCGTTGACCCACAGGCGAAACGCTAACAGCGTGATGGTGAGGCGGGCCATACAGCGTGCCGCGGCTTGCTTATTACTCGGTGGGTTGGTCTCGGTAGGTTTTACGCAGCCCGTCCTCGCGGCGTGTAGCGCCGACACCGATCCGGCGCGTGCGTTGACCCGCATGCTCGACGCGCACCATCAAGTCAGTTATCGCGGTACTTTGATCTATGAGCGTGCGAGCGGCCGTCAATTTTTTACTGTTGAATGGCCTGGAGACGGTGTCTCTGGCGAACTCACCCGGATGAATGCAGGCGTTGACCCGAGGCCAGAGCGTTGGTCTCCTCCTACCCTCGCGGATTATCAGCTGTGCGCGCTCCTCGATGTGTATGTGCCGACCCTAGATCCGGGTAGGGTGGTTTCGGGGCGAGCAAC
>CAYQUE010000016.1:0-41062 GCA_964420615.1 uncultured Alteromonadaceae bacterium
GCTGAGATTCTCAATGTAGCGCACTCGCTTTCGTGCTGACACATCCCATCGCGCCAAAACTGGTGCGCAGTGCGCACTGGTTTGGTGCGCCTGTAGCCGGCGCAGCGACCGAACATACCCCCTACGCTAGGCGCAATATAAAGATAAAACATTGATTTTAATAATAAAGTTTTTGATTGGCCCGCGACTCGCAATGTCGGTGACGGGGGCGCGGCGTAGCCAGCTCCGCTCGGTTACGACCCGAAATGATTGATCAGTAAACCGCTTCGCGACTCAGGAGACATCGAATGAAGGTTTTGAAATACACACTTCCCGCGCTGGCCATCGCTGGCAGCACAAGTTTTATCGCCCCGGTGGCGCACTCAGCCGAAATTAGCGGCAACGTGGCTCTGGTTTCTGACTACAAATTCCGTGGTATCTCGCAGTCCGATAGCAAGCCGTCAATTCAAGGCGGGTTCGATATTGCGTTCGATTCCGGGTTTTATCTGGGCACCTGGGGTGCGGCTGTGGACTTCGACTGCGCGATCGATACCTGTGGTGGTGCTAACGGTGGCCTCGAACTTGACTACTACGGCGGTTACTCCCACAGCTTCGAAGGTGGGTTGGGCATCGACGTCGGCTACATCTACTACGACTACCCCCAGGACGAGGGCATTTTGGGTGACTACGAAGAGATCTACGCCAATGTGAGCTTCGGCGGCTTCTCAGCCGGTGTCGCTTTCTCCGACGAGTATTGGTTCGAGACCGGCGAGATCGTCTACCTGAAGGCCGGCTATGACTTGACGCTCCCAGGCGATTGGGGGCTGAGCTTCCTGGTCGGCCAAGTCGATTATGACGTCGCGAGCTACGTCGAGACCGACAAGCACGTGCATTGGTTGGTGGGCTTGAGTAAGTCATGGCAAGGCATCGACTGGAGCCTCACGTACGAGGATACCGACGTCGATGACAGTGAGTGCTATGGCTACGACTGGTGTGATGCAGCACTTATTTTTGGAATGGCGAAGAGCCTATAAAACAAACGCCGCCTGAGAGGGCGGCTTTCATCGGAGGTTGCCATGAAATTGGTTACTGCAGTGATTAAGCCCTTCAAGTTGGATGACGTTCGCGAGGCGCTGTCCAGCATCGGGGTTCAGGGAATTACGGTGAGCGAGGTGAAGGGTTTCGGTCGCCAAAAAGGACATACAGAGCTGTATCGCGGCGCAGAGTATGTCGTCGACTTTCTTCCCAAGGTCAAAATCGAAATCGCCATCGCAGATGGCATGGTCGATCAAACCATCGAGGCCATTTCTAAGGCCGCACAAACCGGCAAGATCGGGGACGGCAAGATTTTTGTCTCCAGCCTCGAACATGTCACCCGCATCCGAACCGGCGAGACCGGCGAAGAAGCGCTCTAACCCTGAGCCTTGGAGAACATTCTCATGGAAAACGATATTTTTCAGTTGCAGTACGCGCTGGACACGTTCTATTTCCTCGTTTGTGGCGCACTGGTCATGTGGATGGCCGCTGGTTTCGCCATGCTCGAGGCGGGATTGGTCCGCTCTAAAAACACGGTCGAGATTCTGACCAAAAACGTCACGCTATTCGCGGTCGCCTGCATCATGTACATGGTCTGCGGCTACAGCATCATGTATGGCGGGGACATTCTTTTAAGCAGCATTACGGGTTCCGGTGTCGTCGAGGGTGAAGACCCTGCGACCTATGCCCCCTCGGCCGATTTTTTCTTTCAGGTGGTGTTCGTAGCCACTGCGATGTCGATCGTCTCGGGCGCAGTCGCAGAACGAATGAAGCTGTTTGCGTTCCTGGCGTTTGCCGTCGTGATGACAGGATTTATTTATCCCATGGAAGGTAGCTGGACCTGGGGCGGTAACCCGGTGTTTGGTATGTACACCTTGGGTGATCTGGGCTTCCTGGACTTCGCGGGCAGTGGCATCGTGCACATGGCTGGCGCTGCGGCCGCGCTCGCGGGCGTCATGCTGGTGGGTGCGCGTAAGGGCAAATATGGCGCTAATGGTTCGATCAACGCTATTCCCGGCGCGAATCTGCCACTTGCTACGTTGGGCACCTTCATCCTCTGGTTGGGATGGTTTGGCTTTAACGGTGGTTCCGTATTGGCCACTGCGTCCGTCGACTCTGCCAACGCCGTTGCGGTTGTGTTCATGAACACTAATCTTGCCGCCGCCGGTGGCTGTATTGCGGCGCTTCTAGTCGCCAAGATGCTGTTTGGCAAGGCGGATTTGACGATGGCACTGAACGGCTGTCTGGCCGGATTGGTTGCGATCACCGCGGGCCCCGATACACCGTCAGCATTGCAGGCGACGTTGTTTGGTGCACTCGGTGGTGCCTTGGTGGTCTTCTCCATTACCACATTGGATAAGCTCAAGATCGACGATCCGGTCGGCGCCATATCCGTGCATGGTGTGGTGGGGCTGCTAGGTTTGCTGCTGGTCCCCGTCACTAATGATGGCGCGACTTTTTCGGGCCAGATTATTGGCGCACTCACCATCTTTGGTTGGGTATTTGCCACGTCCCTCGTTGCCTTTTTCGTGATCAAGATGGTCATGGGCCTCCGCGTCTCCGAAGAAGAGGAGTACGAGGGCGCCGACCTCAGCGAATGCGGTATGGAGGCTTATCCCGAGTTCGCCAAGTAATTACCCTGTCCTCTCATGGCAGTTTGGGCCCTTCGGGGCCCTTTTTTATTTTCTGCTGGCGCGAAATTGATACGCTTTGGGAAGCGCTTTGCCTGACCCCCTCACGACGCACATGGCCGCGCCGCGGTCACTCAAGATCTGCTCGTTGCGCTAGGGCTGCGAGAAAACCGCTTTTATCGCGGGGCGATATCAGCACGCCGCGGCCCTGGCGAGTTTTGATCGCGATGCGATCGAGGGAGAGCGCCATGCTTGCCAGCGGGTTGCGAGTAGGCGTCGCTGCCCGAATCTCGCTGAGCGGTATTGCCCGCCAGAAGGGCCCGCAGCGGACATGCAAGGTCGTGCTGGTGAGCTCGTAGTCGGTTTGGCGAAAAACCGAGATTCCTAGCATCCAGCCTAATAACATGGCGATGAGGTCATACCACTGGCGATCTGCGCGCAACAATAGTTCAGCGGTGCCGGCGGCTAATCCGCCGAACAGTAAGCAGGGGATCCACCAGTCCACCCTCGAATCAAAGCGTATCGGTTGGTGCATTTACTCCCCCGGAGTCGTCATCTGATCTTCGGCCATTGCGAAAATGTACCGGGGGATCATAATACGCACTCATCGATGCTGAGGCGCCGCCATGAAATTAGTCACTGCAATTATTAAGCCTTTTAAGATGGATGACGTGCGTGCCGCGTTGTCGGACATCGGCGTGCAAGGCGTGACCGTGACTGAGGTCAAAGGTTTCGGTCGCCAGCGGGGGCACACCGAGCTGTATCGCGGTGCCGAGTATGTGGTGGATTTCTTGCCGAAACTCAAGCTCGAAATCGCCGCGTCGGAGAGTCAAGTTGAAGCTATTGTTGAGGCGATTATTGCGTCTGCGAGCACCGGCAAAATTGGGGACGGCAAAATTTTTGTGGCGCCGCTTGAGCAAGTTGTGCGCATCCGTACCGGAGAAACTGGCGAAGAGGCTATTTAAACGCTCGAATCACTCAGGCGTTTTTAGGCTGTAAACAGCCGCGGGCAGCTCGCTGAGCTGCGTCACCACCGGACAGCCGATCGGGCTGGTATCACCTGCAGGGTTAAACCAAATCGCCTGTGCGCCAGCGTCAATGGCGCCGGCTACGTCGTTGTCGTGGCAGTCGCCAATATGGACCACTTCACGCGCAGCGACGCCAGCCGCCGCGAATGCCTGATGAAATAACCTTGGGTCGGGCTTGCTGACGCCAAATTCTTCCGCCCGCCAGGCAAAATCGAAACAGGCGCCGATCGGCGTCTTTCGGACATCCGCATTGCCGTTCGTGAGTGCGCCCAAACGATAACGCTGCCGGAGCGTGGTGAGCACTGTGAGAGCGCCCTCGTAAACCGCGACTCGATGGCGGTCTTCATAAAATCGCGCAAATGCCTCGCTCGCGGCGTGATCCGCCTCGATCGGCTCAACGCCATAAAAATGCAAGAGTTTGCTGATAAAACGCCGGCGGAACTGACTGATGTGATGCGCCAGTGCTGGCTCCTCAGTGAGCAGAGAAGTGCGGATTTCGGCGATTTGTTCTCGCGGTGTTTGGCGCAAGTCAAGCGATGGGAAGCGCGACTCCAGATAATGCCATTGGGCCGCTTCCGCTAATTCGAGTGCGGGTTTCACATCCCATAACGTATCGTCAAGGTCAAAGGTGATCAGGCGGATGTGGTCGCTCACCCTGCGGCCTCGCAGGCACGGTCGCTGAGACGCAGCAGCTGAGTCATTGGCAAGCAGGAAGCTGGCTGATGACTTCGGCGAGATAGTCCAGAAACAGTGTGCCATCTTCGGGCTGGTATCGTTGCGTGTCGTGAGAGCCCACGGCGAGAACGCCGACGATATCTTCACCCTGGCGCAAACAGGAGACAGCCGCGGATCCGTCGCCAGACGCATCGGCAAACAGCGCTGTCATCTCGTCATGGCGCAAGACCCCGGAAACGCCTTCCCCGCGCCCTGTGAGCTTTCTGGCTACCGATTCGACGGCGCTGGGCGCGTCATCCTCGCCAAACCAGATTAACGTCCCCAAGTCAGCGCCAAAAGTATCCGTAACGTGTTGACGCCAAAGTTCAGTGATATCTGATTTATCGCTCGCGGCGAGAAGCGCCAGAATGGTGTGTCGCGTGGCCTCCAGCAGTCGGTCGTTTTCCCTGCCAATATCGGTGAGCTCAGCAAGTTTTTGTCGCGATGCGATGTTGCGCTCACGCAGGATGGCGACTTGTCTCTCAACCAGAGACACCGCACCTCCGCCGCCATGGGGCAAATTGAGCGCCGCCAGCAAGGCGGGCCGTTCCTGCAGGAAATCGGGGTTGTCGCGCAGAAATGACTCGACCTCTTCGGGATGAATGCCTTGTGTCATGGGTTACTTACTCCGGGTTTACGCTACGTGACGCCACGTTTTGTCACGCTAGGAGGCCGTTTCGCTACGCCTTTAGGTAAATGGTACCGTCAAAGACGAAGGCTGTGGGTCCGCCCAACCATACCCGTGATTCCCCACCCGCCCAGGAGACGTTGAGCTTGCCGCCGGGTAGCTGAGCAGTCACCTCTGTATCGAGTAGCCCCAGCTTCATGCCGTGCACCGCGGCTGCGCAAGCGCCGGATCCACAGGCCGCGGTCTCGCCGACGCCTCGCTCGAAGACCCTGAGGCGGATATCTGAGCGCGACAGCACCTCCATGAACCCGACGTTGACCCGCTCGGGGAATCGCTCGTGGGTTTCGAGCAGGGGCCCCAGCGATAGCACGGGCGCCTTGCGGCAATCATCCACCATAAGAATCGCATGAGGGTTCCCCATTGAGAGGGCGCCAATTGAAAGCGCTTGTCCCTGAACGTCAATCGAGTACTGACTGGTGACTTGGTCAGCGAGAAATGGGATGCGGTTCGGTTCAAAGTCTGGCGCCGGCAGACCCGCAAAAATACGCCCATCCTCCGCAACGTTAATTTCCAGTGGTTCACCGTCGGTTTGTAGCGTCAGGGCGCGTTTGCGGGTAAGTCGCTTCTCGCGCAGGAAGCGGCCCATGCATCGTGCACCGTTGCCACATTGTCCGGCCCTTGATCCATCTGCGTTAAATACGGTGTAGCGAAAGTCGGCCTCGGGATCATCCGGGGGTGTGATCACGAGAACCTGGTCACAGCCGACGCCTTTGTGGCGATCGGCAAGTCGCCGGAGTTGCGCCGGGCTGAGCTCTACCGCCTGTGAGACGCCATCAATGACCACAAAGTCATTTCCCGCGCCCTGCATTTTTGTGAAAGCCAGTTTCACGATGCGGCCTCATTGGGGATACGCTCTCGAGCCCACAAGTCCGATAGCGTCTCGCGCTCGCCGATCAGGTGCATGTCATTGCCCTTGATAAGTACCTCAGCCACCCGTGGCCGACTGTTATAGCTCGATGCCATTGCGAAGCCATAAGCGCCGGCGCCCATCACAGCCAGCAGATCTCCCTCTTGCAGCACCAGCGATCGTTGCTTCCCGAGGAAATCCGCGGTCTCGCACACAGGTCCCACAATATCCCAGTCGTGAGCGACACCTTCGCGGGGCGTCACGGCTTGAATGTCCTGCCAAGCCCCATAAAGCGCGGGCCGCAGCAGATCATTCATGGCAGCATCGACTATGGCAAAGTGATGCTGTTCGGTCTGCTTGAGAAAAAGTGTTTTTGTCAGCAGCACACCCGCCAGCGCGACAATCGATCGACCGGGTTCCAAAATCAGTTCGAGCGAGTAGCCCGCGAGCTTTTCGCGGATAACGCCAATGTACTCGTTGATGGTCGGTGCGTCTGTCTGATAGCTCACACCCAGCCCGCCACCGAGATCAAGATGCCTAAGAGCAATACCTGAGGCGGTTAGCTCGCCGAGCAGGCCCAATAAGCAGTCGATTGACTGTTCAAATGGGGCGACGTCGAGAATCTGACTGCCGATATGGCAATCAATGCCGACGGGATCCAATGCGGCGTGCTCCGCGGCGAAGCGATACAGGCGTCGAGCTGTGGCGATATCGACGCCAAATTTATTTTCACGTAAGCCTGTAGAGATATAGGGATGGGTACCGGCGTCGACATCGGGGTTTACTCGGATTGATATCGGCGCGATCTTCTTGAGCCGCTGTGCTGTATCGGCAATTGCGCTCAGCTCTGCTTCTGACTCGACATTGAAGCAGCGAATCCCGAGTGCCAGCGCGCGCTCAATTTCGAGGACCGTTTTCCCCACGCCAGAAAAAACGACTCTGGTGGGGTCACCCCCAGCCAAAACAACTCTTTCGAGCTCGCCCAATGAGACAACGTCAAAGCCTGCCCCGCGTTTGGCTAGCACATTCAGGATCGCCAGATTGGAGTTGGCCTTGACGGCGTAGCAGATGAGATGTGGGGCGTCGCCGAGCGCCGCCTGATAAGCACCCAAGGCATCTTCGATAGCGCTCTGTGAATAAACATAGCAAGGTGTGCCATGCACCTTGGCGATACGCTCAAGCGATACTCCCTCGCAGTGCATCACACCACTGTGTCGCTGGAAGGTGGTCATCAGGATTCGCTGACGCGGGCCGGATCCGGTTCGGCGGGACGCAAAGGCCCCTGCTGTCCGCAGGCAGACAGCCACAAGCACACTAAAACCGTTAATACCGCTTTCACGCGTTGACCCCGGCAAAACACGCAGTATAACAGCGCATTGCGCCTTCCCGGTCATTGCATACGCATCGGCATCAGGACCGGTATAGTGGGGTCATTAGTTGGCAGGGGAGCGCGGGGAAGCATCGATGGCTGGCAATCGTTACTACGAACTTATTGAAGACACCTTTGAGCGTGTTGAGAGCGCGCTGGAGGCATTGCCTGATGATGTCGATATCCGCAGTGCTGAGGGCGTTATCAACGTGACCTTCGGGAACGGCATTGTCTTTGTCTTGAGCCGACAACCTCCCACCGAGCAGCTGTGGTTGGCGACGCCAGGTGGTGGCTTCCACTATGTGTGGGATGACGCGGCCGCAGCGTGGCTGGACACCAAGTCAGGCGCCGCCTTTGAGTCATTTTTTGTTGAGGAATTGGCGAGACACACTGGCTTATCCCTCGCGTGGGATTCATGACGGGATCAGCGTATGCCCGCTATCCCTGAGCCACTCGCGGGCGGCGCCTGGCCACAGCCGGGTGAGCCGATGATGGAATTTTTGGCGTGTCCGCGCCATATCGCGCCAGGCGAGCGCTGTCGCGGCGGGCTTACCGCGCCTTCAGCGCCTCTTGAGCTGACAGAGCCGCTGTGCGCACTCGATTGGGGGCCGTGCCGCCAATATGATCCCGCGCTGATACTGACCCCTCGAGTGTGAGCACATCGAAGACGTTTGCGCCGATCTCAGGATGAAACTGCTTCAGCGTATCTAGGGACAGCGCAGCGAGATCACAGTTATTTTCGATGCAGTGCGCAACCGCGCGGCCGACGACTTCGTGTGCGTCCCTGAAGGGCAGTCCAGTTCGCACCAGATAATCCGCTAAATCCGTCGCCGTGGAGAAGCCTTGCAGCGCTGCCTCGCGCATGCGCGCAGTGTTAGCAGTGATCGAAGGCACCATGTCGGCAAAAGCCCTGAGGCTATCGTTGAGAGTGGCTACGCTGTCAAACAAGGCTTCTTTGTCCTCTTGATTGTCTTTGTTATAAGCCAGCGGTTGGGACTTCATGAGCGTCAACAGCGCGACAAGGTTGCCCGTCGCCCGTCCGGATTTACCGCGCACAAGCTCGGGCACATCTGGATTCTTTTTTTGCGGCATGATCGAGGAGCCCGTGCAGAAGCGATCGGGTAAGTCGATAAAACCAAACTGGGCAGAGGTCCACAGAATCAATTCTTCGGACATGCGTGAGAGGTGGCTCATGACCAGCGCAGCCGTGGCACAAAATTCGATGGCAAAGTCGCGATCCGATACTGAATCGAGGGAATTGCGTGTGGGTCCGTCGAACGCGAGAGCATTCGCAGTAGCCTCGCGATCAATCGGGAAGGTTGTGCCCGCCAAGGCGGCAGACCCGAGGGGGGACAGGTTGAGTCGCTTGCGGCAGTCGACCAGGCGGCCGTAGTCGCGATCGAGCATCTCGTACCAGGCCAGTAAGTGATGGCCGAAGGTCACGGGCTGCGCGACTTGAAGGTGGGTAAAACCGGGCATGATGGTGCCGGCATGGGTTATTGCCTGCGCAACGATTGCTGATTGTAGTCGGGTGATTTCACTGCAGGCATTATCGATTTCAAAGCGCAGGTATAGCTTCAGGTCAGTAGCGACTTGATCGTTTCTTGACCGCCCCGTATGCAGCTTTTTGCCGGTATCGCCAATCAGTTCAGTAAGCCGCGCCTCGATATTCATGTGAACGTCTTCACGCTCTACGGACCATTCGAATGTTCCGTTTTCGACTTCCTGCGAGATCGCGGTCAGCCCTGTCTGGATAGCGCTGTTTTCGTCGGCGGTAAGCACCCCTGTCGCGCACAGCATATCGGCGTGCGCGCGAGAGCCCGCAATGTCGTGATGAGCCAGTGAGCGATCAAAGGCTTGCGAGGCGGTAAATCGCTGCACAAACGCATCGGTCGGCTCGTTGAATCGCCCACCCCAGAGTGTTTGGCTTTTGTCCTGTTTGCTGTCGCTCATGTTGTGTTGTCTTTCAGATCTCGCACACGCGGAGATTCTAACAGTGGAGGTGCCGTCAGAGCTTGTAGAGAGAGCGGTGAAATGTCGCGTCATGCTAGACTGCGCCGAAACAGGGGGAACCACGTGTCTGAATCTATCGTGATCGCCACGCGAGAGAGTCCACTCGCGCTGTGGCAGGCGGAATACGTCAAAGCGAGACTTGAGTCGGCGCATCTCGGCCTTCAGGTAACGTTGCTTGGCATGACCTCCCGGGGCGATCAATTATTGGACAAACCCTTGTTCAAAGTGGGCGGTAAGGGGTTGTTCGTGAAAGAACTCGAAACCGCGTTGCTCGACGGCCGAGCCGATATCGCCGTGCATTCCATGAAGGATGTCCCGATGGAGATGCCTGCGGGGTTGGTGCTGGGCGTGATTTGCGAGCGCGAGGATCCTCGGGACGCGCTAGTCGGCAAGAGTAGCTTCGATGCACTTGATACCGGGGCACGTCTCGGCACGTCGAGTTTGCGAAGGAGCTGTCAGTTAGGTCGATATCGCCCAGATCTAGACATCGGTTTCCTGCGCGGCAACGTCAATACGCGGCTGGCCAAGCTCGACAGCGGTGAATTCGACGCCATTATTCTCGCTTGCGCGGGTTTGATCCGCTTGGGTTTCGAAGACCGCATTGGTACTCCGATTGATCCGGCGCTATCGCTGCCGGCGGCCGGGCAGGGTGCCGTGGGCATCGAATTCCGCGACGGGGACGATCGCGTGCGCGAGTTACTCGCGCCGCTTCATCATGAGGACACCGCAACCCGCGTGCTTGCAGAGCGCGCGGTCGTAAGGCGCCTTGATGGTGGCTGTGATGTTCCGATCGCCGCCTATGCTGAGTTAGAAGGCCAGACACTGTGGCTACGCGCGCGGGTCGGCGCCGCTGATGGTGGCACCCTGCTCGAGGCGGAGGCACGCGGCAGCGATCCTGAGGAATTAGGCCAGGGTGTCGCGGATATGCTGCTCGCTCAGGGTGCTGAGGCATTGGTTCGCGCCGCGCGGGCATGACAACGCTTGTATTGACGCGGCCAGCGGCGGATTGCCAGCGGCTTGCAGGGTTACTTGACGCACACGGTTTTGCGACCCTCTTGCTACCATTGTTGGCGCTGGAACCTCTCGCGCCTGAGCCGGTCCCGCCACCCCTCGGCGATACACCGGCAATCTGGATATTCATTAGCGCCAACGCGGTGAGGTTTGGCTTGCCGCTGCTGGCGCCTGCGCTTCGCGGCGCAGGTGCGCCGTTGTTGATCGCGGTGGGCTCAAGAACGCAGTCAGCGCTGAGAGCTGAAGGCTTCGACGCCATCGCGCCCGCGCAACCGGATACCGAGGGCTTGCTCGCCATGCCCGCACTCGCCGCACCGCTTGATCGGCCTATCGTAATTGTGAAAGGCGAGGGCGGGAGAGAAAAACTGGCCGCGGAGCTGGGCGAGAGGGTAGGTCGAGTGGTCGAGTGGTCCTGTTATCGCAGAGTCTGGCCAGAGGTCGATTTATCGCCACTGGCCAAGTCGGACACGTCATGGGTTTTCCAAGGGAGCAGTGGCGAGACGGTGAGTCGAATGTCGACATTATTGGCTGGAGCCGGTCGAGAGGATCTGTTCCAATTTCCGGTGATGGTGCCGTCTGACAGGGTCGCAGAGATTGCGTCGCGCTGTGGTTGGCAACAGGTTGTGCGCGCGGCGGACGCCAGCGACGAGTCCGTGCTTCAGGCGCTGCAGCTGATGACTGCGAGTGGAAAATATCATGAGTGAGTCGACTAAGGCCCCGCAGGTACCCGAGGCAACGCCACCCGCAAAGCGCCCACGGCGCTGGGGCGGGATAGTGTGGTTTCTGGCAGGCACCGCGACGCTCCTTGCGATGGTGGTCGCCGCCTATGGGTTGGCATGGCCGTGGCTACTCGGTCAATGGCAGCGGCTCGACGCGCTCGAGCAAAGTATTGCGGCGGCCGAAATACGAGCAGAGCAATCACCTGATGTTCAGGAAATGGTTAACGGCTTGATGGAGGCTCGCGTGGCGGAGCAGCGCACTCGCGCGCAACGCGACTGGCAGGGGGATCTGGCAAATTTTCGGGCGCAGCTACAAGCCGAGCGAGCAGAGTCGGTGAAGCAACTCAGTGGCCGCATGGGGCGCGTCGAGGATCAGCTGGATCGGTTGCTTGCGGTAGATCGGCGCGCCTGGCTGGGGCAGGAGGCCGTGTTTCTCGTGCGTTTGGCCAGTCAGCGTCTGCTTGTCGCCCGCGATATTGACGCGGCCATGGCGCTGTTGACGCAGGCGGACGGTCTGCTCGTGGACACGGGCGAACCTCAATTCGAAGCGGCACGTATGGCGTTGGCACAGGACCGCGCCGCGCTGGCGGCGATTCCGCGGGTGGATCAAGTCGGTTTGTATGCGCGGCTGGCAGCGCTGGTGGAGCAGGCAGCGCAATTGCAGTTGGCTTTCGAGGTGAGTGAGCAACAGTCCTCATCCGATACGACGGCCCACGGTGGGTGGTGGGCGCGAGCGGTCTCAGGTTGGCGCGCGGCATTGGCTAAATTATCGGACCATTTGGTGATTCGCAGACGGAGCGACGAGGTCGCCAGTCTCATGACGCCCGAATGGGCGGCCCTGGCGCGGCAGAATCTGCGGATGTTACTCGAGCAAGCGCAGATCGCGATGCTCAGCGCCAATCAAGCGTTGTTTGAACAATCCTTAGTGCGCTCTGGTGAATTTGTGCAGTTATTTATCGAGCACAACCCCGACCGCGTCGGCAGCATTCAGGCGGAACTTCTATCGCTGCGTAACGAATCAGTGGCGCCCGCCCTCACTGATTTAACTCGCACCCGCAGTTTGCTGGAGTCCGAGGTGGCGCGTCTTGGCGAGCGGCCGACGTTTCAGTGATGGGTAGATGGAGTGTTTATCTGGTACTGGGGCTGATTCTAGGCGCGGCGTTAGTCACCTTTATCACGTTGGATCGCGGCTACATTTTGATTGCCTGGGGGGAATGGCAAGTCGAGACGTCGGTTTGGCTGGCAATGGCACTGCTGTTGACTGCGTTCATGGTGTTCTCATTGCTGGTCAGCGTGATGCGGTCCACCTTGAGGATCCCGCGCTCGCTGAAGCGTTGGCTGGGCCTTCGCGCAACGCTGGGGGCGCAGCGGCGCACCGATAAAGGCCTCGCTGCTTTTTTTGAAGGGCGGTGGAATGCCGCCGAGAAGGCGTTGCGAAAAGTGAGTCATGGCGACGACCGATCCCCGTTGCATTTGCTATACGCCGCCATTGCGACCCACCGTAGCGGCGATCGCGCGCGCGCGGAGACACTGCTGGCTCAGGCGGAAGAAGAGGGCGATATGCCCTTGTCACTGATTGCGATGGTGCGTGCTGAGTGTTATCTGGAGATGGGTGACACTGACGCCGCGCGCCGGGCAGTCGAGCACTTGGAGGCATCCGCGCGGGCCACGCCGCGCTATAAAAAGCTTCAGGCCGAGCTGGCTTATGCGCAACAGCGCTGGACTGATCTGATTGCTCTGATACCCGCGCTTCGCGATTTAAAGATCGTATCGGCAGCAACATTGGATCAATGGGAGCGCGAGGGCTGGCGGGCCGCTATGGCAGCGGACCAGACCGCCGCCGAGCGGTTAGCTCTGTGGCGCAAGGCGCCAGCCGCACAAAAGCAAGCGGGGAGTCCACTGTGGGAGACCTTGGTGGCGCAACTGAAAGAGTCGAGAGACGAGGAAGTGTTGCTAAAGGCCCTGCTTGAGCGTCTCGAGAGTCATCGTGAAGATGTGTCGCTGGACGCTGTATTGGTATTACCCGGGCGGTTGGCCGGAAAGTTAAAGAAAGTGGTGAGTGCACTGGCGACCAGCGACGCAGATGCGCAGTGCCTGGCGGCGCTGGCGCACATTGCTGAACACCAAGGCGAAGACGAAGTGGCGGGTTCATTATGGCGACGAGCCTATGCGGCGAGCTGCGAGACCCGCCATGGGCTACGACTCTCTTTGTGGTTACGCGCGAATAGTGAACCGGATCTCGCTGCCGAGGTCGAGGCTGAGCTACTGGATCGTCTGCATCACTGATGCTCGGCTGCCGCGCCTAGCGTCCCGGGAGCTCAATCCCTAAAGACGACCAGAGGTCGTCGATACGTGCGCGGGTGGTGTCATCCATCGTAATCACGCGGCCCCACTCCCGATCGGTTTCACCGGCCCACTTGTTGGTGGCATCCATACCAATTTTGGAGCCCAGGCCCGCAACGGGCGAGGCGAAATCAAGGTAGTCGATCGGCGTATGTTCGACGATCGTGCAGTCTCTGGCGGGGTCCATACGAGTGGTCATGGCCCAGATCACGTCGTCCCAAGAGCGCGCATCGACGTCGTCGTCAGTGACAATAATGAATTTGGTATACATGAATTGGCGCAGGAAGGACCAGACACCGAACATCACGCGTTTCGCATGCCCTGGGTATTCTTTGCGCATGGTAACGACTGCCATCCGATACGAGCACCCTTCTGGAGGCAGGTAAAAGTCTGTAATTTCGGGAAACTGTTTCTTCAACAGCGGGACGAAAACTTCATTCAGCGCGACACCGAGAATTGCCGGCTCATCGGGCGGGCGCCCGGTATACGTGCTGTGATAAATCGGCTGGGTGCGCGTCGTGATGGTATCGACGGTGAATACCGGGAACGATTCCACTTCGTTGTAGTATCCCGTGTGGTCACCAAAGGGACCTTCTTCAGCCATTTCTTCGGGGTCAATGTATCCCTCGAGAATAATCTCGCTGTGCGCGGGGACCATAAGGTCGTTGTCGCGGCACAGCGCTGTCACGCAGCGCGCGAGATCGGTTTTCTTACCCCTGAGAAGACCGGCAAAGGCATATTCGGAAAGGCTATCGGGGACCGGTGTCACGGCACCTAGCGTGGTTGCCGGATCCGCACCCAGTGCAATAGCGACCGGATAAGGCTCGCCCGGACGCTGCAATTGCCAATCTCGGAAGTCGAGAGCGCCACCACGGTGCGATAACCACCGCATGATGAGTTTGTTCCTGCCAATCAGCTGCATCCGGTAAATACCCAGATTCATGCGCTCTTTCTTGGGTCCGCGCGTGATAACGAGCGGCCACGTCACCAAAGGGCCGACATCGCCCGGCCAGCAGGTCTGGATGGGAAGCGCATGGAGATCTACGGCGTCGCCGCTGACCACTTCTTGTTGGCAGGGCGCGTTCTTTACCACGTTCGGGCCCATGGTCAGGATTTTCTTGAGCAGTGGTGCTTTATCAACCAAATCGCGGAACCCTTTGGGCGGATCGGGTTGTCGCAGATAGGCGAGCAGTTCGCCAACGCCGCGAAGCGCCTCAACCGACTCCTCCCCCATGCCTAACGCAACGCGGCGCTCGGCGCCAAAGAGGTTGGCGAGTACCGGTATTGAGGATCCCTTGGGGTTTTCAAAGAGTAATGCAGGACCGCCGCCGCGAAGGGTGCGGTCTGCGATTTCGGTCATCTCCAGCTTGGGGTCGACTTCCGCGGTGATGCGAACCAAATCGCCCCGTTTTTCGAGTTCAGTGATGAACTCGCGTAAGTCAACGAAGCTCGGCATCGCGAATACTTACTTCCGCTTCATGGACTTGAAGAACTCTTCGTTGGACTTCGTATCCTTTAGCTTGTCGAGCAGGAACTCTACCGCGGGCAGGTCTTCCATCCCGTGCAGCAGCTTGCGCAGAATCCACATACGCTGCAGCTCCTCATCCCCGGTAAGCAATTCCTCACGTCGGGTTCCCGAGCGCCGGATATTGATTGCTGGGTAGACGCGCTTCTCGGCAATTTTGCGGTCGAGATGCAATTCCATGTTGCCCGTACCCTTGAACTCTTCGTAGATCACCTCATCCATTTTAGAGCCAGTATCGATCAAGGCTGTCGCGATAATGGACAAGCTACCGCCCTCCTCAATATTGCGCGCCGCACCGAAGAAGCGCTTGGGCCGTTCCAGCGCGTGGGCGTCAACACCACCGGTCAGTACCTTGCCCGAGCTGGGGATCACGGTGTTGTAGGCGCGGGCGAGGCGTGTGATTGAGTCAAGCAAAATGACCACGTCACGCTTGTGCTCTACCAGGCGCTTTGCCTTCTCGATGACCATGTCGGCCACTTGCACGTGTCTAGACGGTGGCTCGTCAAATGTCGAGGCAACGACTTCCGCACCCCGCGCGCCGACCGATCGCTGCATTTCGGTCACTTCCTCGGGGCGTTCGTCAATCAACAGCACGATGACATAGCACTCGGGGTTATTCGAGATAATTGCCTGCGCGATGTTCTGCATCATGATGGTTTTGCCCGCCTTTGGCGGAGCGACCAACAGACCACGCTGTCCTTTGCCAATCGGCGCGACCAGATCAATGATTCGGCCGGTTAAATCTTCTGTCGAGCCGTTGCCTTTTTCGAGCGTCAATCGTTCGTTGGGGAACAAAGGCGTCAGGTTTTCGAAGAGGATTTTGCTCTTCGCGCTTTCCGGGGACTCGAAATTGACGTCCTTGACCTTCAGTAGGGCAAAGTATCGCTCCGAGTCTTTCGGGGGGCGAATCATGCCAGTCACGGTGTCGCCCGTACGCAAGTTAAAGCGGCGAATTTGGCTGGGGCTTACGTAGATATCATCGGGGCCCGCTAGAAACGAGCTATCGGCGGAGCGCAGAAAACCAAAACCATCCTGGAGGATCTCTAGCACCCCATCGCCCCAAATATCTTCGCCACTCTTTGCGTGCCGCTTGAGCAGCGCGAAAATAATATCCTGCTTGCGGGATCGAGCCATATTCTCGATGCCCATCTCACGCGCCATGTCGATCAGGTCCTGCGTGGACTGGTTCTTGAGCTCGGTCAAGCTCATCGGGTTGGCGCTGGGTGTATTCGGGTCTCGTCGTGGCCGACGCTGACGCCCGCGACGGGATCGGCCGTGAGAGGCTTCGTCCTCATTGCCGCCTTCAGCTTCACCGGCTGCCGGCGCGGCGGCCTCTTCCTGTGTATCGGTGTCGTCTGATTCAGCGGCCTTTAGCTTCAGGGTGCGGCCGTTCTTCTTGCTCGGCCCAGCACCATCAGCTTCTTGGGCTGGTTCGGGCGTTTCGCCCACATCGGCATCAACCGGGGCGCTGGTATTAGTTGGGGTGTCCAACTCTTCAGTATTGGCGTTGGTTTGATCTTCCACGAATCACTTCCGGGTTCTTGTTAACAGTTGCTATGACAACGGGAACGGGGCTGGACCGACGGCGCGTTTTTGCTTTTGTGCTTGTGCGGGTCGAGCAGCAGTATCTCGCCGCAGCAGTCTCGTTTTCTTACAGATGCCACCGGTCAGTCAGAGGTGCGCTGAGGGGGACTAAAGAGGGGAAAATGCTGGACGCGCGGGCTTTCGTTGAGCCCACGAGACGCAAGTTAGCACCGCTTAATAGATGCGTCCAGCAAAATATTGGTAGGATTTTGGCAGCTCTAATGCGCCTACATTACCGAGTCTATGAACTCACTTAACTGAGTTTTCGACAGCGCCCCAACTTTGGTGTCGACAGCGTTACCGCCCTTGAACATGATTAACGTTGGAATGCCGCGAATGTTGAACTTGCCTGGCATGTCCGGGTTGGCGTCAACGTCGACTTTGCAGACTTTCACTTTTCCTGCGTATTCTGTGGCAATCTCTTCAAGGATGGGCGCGATCATTTTGCAGGGGCCACACCATTCGGCCCAGAAATCAACCAACACGGGCACGTCGCTGGACAGCACCTCCGCGTCAAAATTGTCGTCGGTCACATGCAGAATATCAGTGCTCATAGCGGCTCCGTTGATAGATCGAAAGGTGTCAGCCACGTACCCCTCTGAGCGGTGGCCACTGCAGTGGAAAAATAGCCTACTGCTTAGCGGGCGGCAAGCTCTCAGATGAACACGGATGGCTTCGGCTGGTATGCCTATCTTCTTCGCTGCGCAGACGGAACGATTTATGCGGGTGTCACCACCCATCTCGAACGTCGCGTCGACCAGCATAACGGCCGCATTGCCGGGGGGGCTCGCTATACTCGCGCTCGCAGGCCGGTAGCGCTCGTATGGTGGTCCGGGCACGACTCCCGCGGCGCAGCGCAACAAGAGGAAGCCGCGTTGCGGCAATTGAATCGGCAGCAAAAGCTGGAGCTGATTGAGGCGTTTGCCTCGCGGGAGAGGCCATGACGCTTGATCATTTTTGGAATTGGTCTCTGGCCCAATACCGCAGTGAGGCGACCAAAGCATTACTGCTGTCATTACAGACATCAAGTGGCCTAGTGATTATGGAGGCGCTATTTGCGGGCTGGCTAGGTTCATTGCAGCGGCAGTGGCAGCAGGCGCATGTGGATCGGATGGTAGTCGCCTCGACCCCCTGGGTGCGGGCGGTGGTATTGCCGCTCAGAGAGACCCGCGCGCAGTGGAAAGGGGATGCCTCGCTTTATGCAGCCCGAGCGCATTTGCTGGAGTTAGAAGTTGAGGCGGAGCGGCATCTCGCTAGCTTGATCTGGGATGCGGTCATGAACACGGGTGTGGCGCCGGCGTTGCACCCCCAAAGCATGACTGCGGAGTTGATGGAGGCGAATCTCAGCACTTTATCGGTATTTTCCCGGGGTAAATATGTCTCGGAAAACCGCCAACTGGTGGCGCTACTGGATCAAGCCACGTAAGATCGCGACCTCATTTTGCGCTTACAACAGGGAGAACGTAACGCATGAGTACCCCAAAAATGAAGTTAAGCCGGATTGCTGTGGTGATGGTCGTTGCCACATTGCTGGGTTGTGATAACGCGGCCAAGGATCAAGAGGTCTCGCTCGAATCCACCGACGCCCGCCTGAGTTATGGCATTGGTTTGCGTATGGGCCAACGCATGTCTGCCGATGAGATGATCATCGATGTGGCTGCTTACGCGGCGGGACTTGAAGACGCGATGACCGGCGTGGATCCTAAATTGACCGACGAGGAAATCAACTCGGAGATGACCGCGTTTCAGGAGCGGCGTCAGGCCGAGGCACAGGCCGAACGTGTTGCGACGTCACAAGCGAATCTAGAGGCGGGAAGAGCGTATATGGACGAGATGGGTGCGAGAGAAGAGGTGCAAACCACGGAGTCTGGGCTGCAGTACATCGTGATGGAAGCCGGTGAGGGCGAGAATCCCGTCGCGGCGGACTCTGTAGAAGTTCATTACGAGGGCCGTCTAATTGATGGCACCGTATTTGACAGCAGCTTCGAGCGTGGCCAAACCGTTACGTTTGGATTGACGCAGGTGATCCCGGGCTGGACTGAGGGGCTGCAGTTAATGAAGCCTGGCGGTAAGTTCAAGTTCATCATTCCGCCCGAGCTGGGCTACGGTGAGGGTGGTGCCGGACAGATGATCGGTCCCAATGCGACGCTACTGTTTGACGTCGAGTTAATCGCCGTGATTAAGCCAGAAGCTGCTGAATGATGTGCTGATAGATCAGCGATTCACCGAAAAGCGCCCCTAGGGCGCTTTTTTTATGCGTTGAAAAAGTGGGAGGTCAATTGCTAGCGGATCGTGTCACCCCTAGTGCTGTTGCTCAGACGTTCTGATATTGCTGATAAAACTGCGCCAAGTACTGCTCGAATGGCGGTGATGGCGCGTTTTCAAGCGCCTGCTGGCGGGTAATCGAGTGCGTGGCCTCATCGGTAAGTTGCGCCAGCGTGGATTCCGCCAGCGGGTGTTCCAGGTGCGCTTCATGCCACTGGCGTGAGTAAGACCAGGCCAATTGCTGAAAGCTACAGCCCTTGCTATCCATTTCCGCCAGGACGCGCGCGGACAGGGTCATTGAGGCATCCGAGAGTTGTTGCCGCGCCCGCCGAATAACTCCGGCATAAACATCAGAGGCTTCCAGAGTGTCATACCACTTAGCGATTTCCATCATGCGCGCCAAAATGGGCTCAGCGAGGTCGGATAGCCCTATTTCCTCGCCACTCGCAGACAGCAGGGTCAGATCTGGATCTCGGCCCTGATTGACCATTCGCTTTAAATTGACCTTATTGCGGTGTTGACCGGCTTCGTCGCAGGGCGGGCTGTCATCGATCAGGCAGGCTATCAGGAACAGATCCAGTAGCCGCATGGTGTCAGCGTCGATGCCGAACGGCGTAAACGGATTGATATCAACGCAACGGACTTCCACATATTCCACGCCTTTTCTCGCGAGTGCGACGATCGGTGCCTCACCACTTTGCGTAACCCGTTTGGGTCTGATCGGGCTGTAGTACTCATTCTCTATTTGTAGCAGGGAATCGTTGAGTTGGGCGCGCTCGCCATTCTCCATGGTCTGAAAATCACGGTAGGGCGGATGCGGCGTGAGAATCGCATCGCGCAATGTTGCGATGTATTGATCAATGTCGTTGTAGCACACCTCCATCCCTGCTTGAGCGTTGCTGGTGTAGCCCAGATCACCCATCCGCAAGGAGGTCGCAAAGGGTAAGTAGTAGCTGTGATGGTCATCGCCCATGGCTTGTAAGGGGTGCGATCGATTGCCCTGAAGAAAGCTCGCACACACAGTTGGCGAGGCACCGAGCAAGTAGAGCAATAGCCAAACCCGGGAAAAGAAATTGCGGATCAGGCCAAGGTAGCCTTCAGTTTTGAATTCACTCAGCGCCTGATCAACTCCGGACAGGCTATGCGCGGCCGTCCAGAAAGTGTCGGGCATGGAGAAGTTGTAGTGGATGCCGGCAATCGCTTGCATTCGCCTTCCGTAGCGAACACTCAGGCCGTTGCGATAGATACGCTTCATCTGGCCAACGTTGGATTCTCCAAATTGCGCAATCGGAATGCCGTTATCCCCACTGACGACGCAGGGCATGCTGGCGTTCCACAGCAATTCTCCCTGAAGCTGTTGCGCGGTGAAGCGATGCAGGTTAGCCAGCGCTTGTTCAGTGGCGTCAATGGATACGGAAGCCGGCGTTATGAATTCAAGCAGCGCTTCTGAATAATCGGTGGTGATATAGGGGTGCGTCAGTGCGGATCCCAATGCCGCCGGGTGGCGGGTTTGCGCAAGCGTCGCGTTATCTTGAGCGACTCGGAGGCTTTCTTTTTCGACACCCCGACGGACGCCGAGCAGCAGTGAAGGCTGAACTTCAAGCGCTTGCCGCAGTGCACCCACGTGGTCTGACACAACGACTCCTCTGTGATGAATTGACGGCAATCGCGCTGGGCTTATCCCTGCGTGAGCGTTAAATTGGGGCGGAGTGTAAGGTGCGAATGCCGCACCGTACAGTAGTGAGAGCGATCCTAGCGGGAAAATAAGCCGCTGCAACGAGATCAACCCGAGGAGAAGTGTGAATCATGCGAATACACCCGTGGTTAAAGTTGCTCGCTGACCGCAAGGGCTCTGACCTCTATCTGGCAACCGGAGCGCCGCCTTGCGCCAAATTTGAGGGCGAGCTGAAGTCAATTGGATCCGAAGCGCTGGCGCCCGGCGAGATCGCTGAAATCGCCAATGAGCTAATGGATGAAACTCAACGAGAGGAATTTGCGCGAGATCTTGAGATGAATCTCGCTGTCTCCTTGCCGGGGGTTGGTCGTTTTCGAGTCAATATTTTCAGGCAGCGGAATGAGGTCAGTCTGGTTGCACGCTTCATCGTGATGGATATCCCTAAGTGGCAGGACCTGGGTTTGCCTGAGATCTTGAGCGATCTCATCATGCGCAAGCGTGGTTTGATTTTATTTGTTGGGGCGACGGGGTCGGGAAAGTCCACCTCATTAGCGGCGATGATTGACTATCGCAATAGCAATACCAGCGGGCATATCGTCACCATAGAAGATCCCGTCGAATTCGTGCACCGCCATAAGAAATCAATCGTCAATCAACGCGAAGTGGGCGTCGACACACGCAATTGGCATAACGCCCTAAAGAACACGTTGCGTCAGGCCCCTGATGTGATTTTGATCGGCGAGATCCGAGACCGCGAAACCATGGAGCATGCCATCTCCTTTGCCGAGACGGGTCACCTCTGCATCTCCACCCTGCATGCAAACAATGCCAACCAAGCGCTGGATCGCATTATCAATTTTTTCCCCGAAGAGAAGCGTCAGCAGTTATTGATGGATCTCTCACTCAACCTGCAGGCCTTCGTGTCGCAGCGTCTGATCCCCAATAAGCAGGGAGGGAGAAGCGCGGCGGTTGAGGTGATGTTGGGATCGCCCACGATCAAGGAGCTGATCCTGCGTGGGGACATTGGCGGTCTCAAGGAGATCATGGAGAAATCCAAGGACCGTGGTATGAAAACCTTCGATATGGCGCTGTTCGATTTGTGTAGCGCCGGTGAGATTACCGAAGAGGAGGCGCTGCGAAACGCAGATTCCCAGAATAACCTCCGCCTCAAACTAAAATTGGCGAGTGATCAGGGTGTGCAGGGAGAAAAGACCTCTTTCAGTTTGGAGTAGGCGCGTTTAGAGGGGGTTGGGTGGAAGCTGCTCGATGCGATCCCGCGCCGAGGGGCTCGCGAGCGTATCCCTGAAGCTGGTTTTACGCTCAAGGATGTCCACCATATCGCGCTCAATGAGCGTGACCAGCTGCGGTACGGTCAATTCTCGTAGCTTGATGCCGTCGCGATTAGTAAAAATGTAGCTGTCTTTATCCAGATCGCGGACGGCTGCCTTCGCCATGATGGGTGGCTCGCGATCATGAAACCCTAACCATGTCCCGATGGGGATCTGGAGCTGCAGCACGGTATTGCGGTCGAAGGGTTGCTCCGTACTGGGCACGCCGCCTGATTCTGAGTTATGCATTGTCGCCGGTGCCGCTCGCTGATCGAGAGCGCGCCGCTCGGCCTCCCGTAACCGTTGACTCGCGTCTTGGCGCTCGCTCGCTAATCTATTCGCTTCGTCGTCGTCGCGCTGCGCCTGCTGCTGCGCGCGCTCCGCTTGTCGCGCCTTGTCCCGCGACACTGCCTCCATACGTGCCTCGGCGGCCTCGACCATTGCTCGTGAAAAGGTTTGCCGAGTATCGAGTAACCGGGCTTCATGGGACCGAAGCAAATTAGCGAACTCCTTGGCGTTGAGACGCAGTGCGCGCCCACCGGCAAAATCCATGAACACCAGGTGTTCACTGTCTCCGACAGCCCCGACTAACCTCAGTCTGCGCGCACCATCGGGCTGGTCAATGTGGTACCAAGCCCCGGGTGAGATACCCGCTGCTTCCCAATCGACCACACTGTCTATGAGCCACTCTGATATTGGTTTGGAGTCTAGCGTGACTGCGCCGAGTGATCCCGATTGCTGCTCGGAAGCGCGGCGCAACATGAGGAATTCGATCGTCGCGGCGCTGTTTTGGCTTCTCTCAGCGCTGGAACCAACCTGCTCCAGCACATTGCGAACCCTCGCCGGAAGATGGTCCGCTGATCCGTTTTTTGCACCTGATTGCTGAGCATCGACATTGGCAAAGTGGGCCAGAAGCGCTTCCGTGGTAGCGCGATAAGTTTCCCACATGTCGCTTCTAGCGCCCGTACCCTCAAGTATGCTTATGCCGGCCTTGAACCAGTCGGCACCGAAAAACTCCGCAAGCTTAATGGGTAGGGGCTGGTTGCCAATGGTCGAGGCAAGATATCGCCCCACTGATTCTCGCGCCAGAACATCGGCTATGGCGACGCTTTCGCGTTCAATTACCCCTGCATCGAGGCGCTCGAGTTGCTGGGTGTGCGCGGTTATTTTCTGTTGTAACAGTCCGAGTGTGTGATCTACCGCTGCTTCACTCGGAAAATCTTGATGGCAACGCTGCATGACCTCTTTGACGGCGTCGAGAGTCGCGCGTGCGCTATTTCCGAGGTCCGGTGCCCATCCCGCAAAACCTGTTTGCAGCGTGTCCAGTAGGCTCTGTAGTGCGTGCGCCCCCGGTGTGAGGAAGCGGCTGTCGGTGCAGGCAAAGGCAGCCGCGAGTGGCCTGCCTGCCTGTAGCTCATCCGCCATGTCCGACGCGGTCGGATAATGGTCTTGCCACACACGGAACGTCGCATCGACCCAATCGAGTAAGGCTGCTGAGTCAGCCGCCACGCGACGACCGGTTGCCCGCTCCAGTGCTTCGCCCAGAGATTCATTCGATGAGACGGACAGCTCAGATAGCGCGGTGATCAACGCCTCGCCCGAGAGCCCATCTCTGGGCTCCACGCTCGCAAAAGCCGTTCTGATCTCGGCTTCCAGCGACGTCGTTAATGGCAGGCGGCCATCTCCCATGTGGCATTTCTCCAGCCCATCGGCGGGTCACGTGAGCGCTCCGATGACGGTGCGGCTCGATACATTTAGCGCTTATCTGACAGTAATTTATCGATAATGCGCTCCAACTGGTTGAGATTATTACACTCTTTAGCTACGTGACAGTGTCTTTTCACCAGTAACATTTCCGAATCTCCGGTACCCCACAAGCGGACCGATTCGGGATTGAGCCAAATAACCTGCTTTGCGCGCGCTTTAATTTCGGCCAACAAGTCGAGTCTCGGGTCTGCCTGATTATTGCGCGCGTCCCCCAAAATGATCACGGTGGTGGCGCGATTCACCTCAGATAATGCGAGCTCTGAAAACTCAGTTAGCGCCCGGCCATAGTCGGTTGCGCCACCGTACTTCAGGTTGACCCGCTCAATCGCCTCTTCAACTGGCAGGCTAGCAAATAAATCGCTGACTTCGCCCAATGCTGCAGAAAAGGCAAAGCTGCGGGTTCTTGGCAGTACGTCCTGCAGTGCATACAAAAACATCAGCAAAAACTTGGCGTAGGCCGCTACTGAACCACTGACATCGCAGACCGCCATAATCTGGGGTCGTTTTCGCTCGATTTTGCGCCACCGGGGATGAAAAGGAATGCCGTCGGTGGGAATGGCTCGCCGCACTGTCTCGCCGACGTGGAGTTTTCCGCGTCGATAACGGCGCCGTCTGCGTCCGTGCCGGGTCGCCAGCTTGCGCGCCATCCTGTCCATGAGTCGCTTGAGCCGCGCCATTTGACTGTGGTCCACATTGCCGAGCTTCAGCTTGGCCAGAGACTCGTCGAGTAAGTCCTCTGTTTGCGCACTGGCATGGATCAGATACGCACGCTCAACGCGGTCGCGCACGCGCTCTCTCAGCTGCTCCCGGAGTGCCTGCACGGCTTCAAACGCGGCGGGTTCGGTTTGTTCAAACTCGATCGCAGCATCCCGCAGCGCCTCATCGCCAAGGGCATCGAGCATTTTGCGAACGTATTGCCCACGTTGCGTGAACAGCGAGATTTCCTCGACTTTGGCCTCGGCCGCCGCTGTCTCTATCGCGACCGACAGGGCGCTCTCATTCTGCGATTCCAGTGCGTCGAACAGGGCATTGCCGCGCAACCCATTGAGTAGATCCGGCTCGGAGGTATCTGGAGTTGCGTTCGCTGGAGCGCCCGTTTCGCCCGCATTATTCTCGGTTTCACGAGGACCTTGCGGTCGCTCTCTGTTCGCCACCCTCTGGAAGAATTGTTCGAAAGCAGTCTCGAAAGCGCCGAGTTCATAATGTGACTTCGCCAGGGCGGCCGCGAGTCCGTTTTTGAGGAGTGTGCGGTCCTCATAGCCCAATAGCTCCGCCACGCCGATGGCGTCGAGTGTATCGGCCGGTGACACCGGGATCTTAAGGCCGCGGAGATAGTGGATAAAGGCCAGTAGCTGATCGCTACTGGCTGCAACCCGGGTGGTGCCGTCTTGCGACTGACTCATGAGTGTTAGCCCGCAGCGGCGGCCATCAACTTCGCAAGCTGCCCTTCGGCAATGAGGATGTCCTCCTCATACTTCAAGAGCACATTGAGGGTATCTTGCACTAATGCGCCGTCGAGATCCTTGGCATGCAGTAGCACTAGGCTCTTCGCCCAATCTACCGTCTCTGAGATAGCGGGGGCTTTCTTGAGATCCAACGAGCGAATTGCGTGCACAAAGCGGACCAGCTGTTCGGTCATCGATTGCGCGAGCTCCGGCACTCGACTCGCGACGATACGCGCCTCGAGTTCTATTGACGGAAACGGAATATGTAAGTGCAAACAGCGCCGCTTGAGCGCATCCGACAGATCGCGGGTGTCGTTACTGGTCAAAAAGACCAGGGGTTTGGAGTGGGCAGTAATGGTGCCGAGCTCTGGGATGGAGACCTGAAAATCTGACAACACTTCGAGCAGTAGCGACTCGAATTCAAAGTCAGCCTTATCAATTTCGTCTATGAGTAGCACCCCTCCGTTATCGGCTTCCATGGCTTTTAACAGCGGGCGGGATTCGAGAAAGGCTTCGGAGTAAAAAACATCGCCGAATTGGTGCAATCGCGCCATGGATTCGGTTAGACCTTGAGCGCCATCCAATACGTCCCCTAACTGCTCCTTAAGTAGTTGGGTGTAGAGCAGCTGCTTTCCATACTTCCACTCATACAATGCCTTACTTTCGTCAAGGCCCTCGTAGCATTGCAGGCGCACCAGCGGCCGATCAACGACCATTGCGCAAGTTTTGGCCAGCTCGGTTTTGCCGACCCCCGGTGGACCCTCGATCAGGACGGGTTTTTCCAGTGCGGCCGCTAGACGAATCACCGTTGCGATGCGAGTCGTACATATATAGCCGGCGGCCTCGAAAGCTTTCTGGATTGCATCGATATCGCTCAGTGCAGGGTAATGAGTGTCAGACACAGGATCCTCTCAGTCGGTATACATCAGCCGCCAGTGGCGTTCATAAAGCGCACGATTTGCGGTTCGTCTGGATGGTCAAAGACGTGGCGTTCGGGTTTGATAGTCAGGCTGCCAATAATAGCCTGTTTGATCTCCTCATCCGGGCGACCTTCGCGCAAGAGTGACCGTAGATCGATGGAATGTTCGTTGCCAAGACACATCAGCAGTCGGCCCTCAGCGCTGACTCGTAGTCGATTGCAGTCTCCACAGAAATTGTGGCTGTGGGGTGATATGAGGCCCACCCGCGTAGCGGTGCCCGCCACCTGATAATCGCGTGCGGGACCTGCTGTGGGGCCTGCGGTAATAGGTTCTAGGTTGAAATGCGCTGCCAGCTCATGCAACAGCGCATCGGAAGACACGTAGGAGAGTGGTTTTCCAGCGACGGTGACCTGCCCCAAGGGCATTTCTTCGATGAAGGCGATATCCACACCTGTTGCAATGGCAAATTCGGTTAGCGGGATGACTTCGTCGCGATTCAAGCCATCGAGAATCACCGCGTTCAAGCGGATTCGGTCGAAACCGACGGCCACCGCAGCCTCGATGCCCTCCAGCACGGCTTCTAGGTCGCCGATACGGGTGATATCGCGAAACCTGGAAGCGTCTAGGCTATCGAGGCTGATATTAATCGAGTGTACGCCGGCCATTTTAAGAGCCGGTGCCTGTTGTGACAGATGACTACCGTTGGTCGTCAGCGCCAGGGTCTCGAGCCCCGGCAATTGGCCAAGGCCGGTAAATAGCTCGTCTGCGCCTTTGCGAATCAGCGGTTCCCCACCGGTAACGCGAATTTTCCTCACCCCCAGTTCGGTGAACAGTCGCGCAGTACGCAGTAGCTCCTCGATCGTCAATACCTCGGACCGTGGCAGGAATGTCATCGTCTCCGCCATGCAATACTGGCAGCGGAAGTCACAGCGGTCGGTGATGGACAGCCGCAGGTACGAGATCCTGCGATCAAAGCGATCGATCAGCTTGTCGGCGGTAGTGAGTTGAGGCATGCGGGGGAGTTTACACAAGGGCGCAGGTTGGGGAGCATACAGCAGATGAACAGTCTCACCTATCTAGACCCTAGGCGAACCATATTGCCCGGTTTACTGACGGCCATTGGCTTGGCGGTGATGCTCGAGTCGATGGGGCAGGCGTCGGCGATCATCATTACCGCGGTCGTGGCCTGGCTGTGCATGGCTTGGTGGATTTTCGAACCGATTCCCATCCCTGTCACGTCGCTACTCCCGATTGCCGTATTTCCGATCACCGGCGTCTTAACCGCTGAGCAGGTGGGCGCTTCTGTTGGGTCACCGCTGATCATTCTGCTCATGGGGGGATTTCTGCTCTCCCGCGGGATGGAGAGTACGGGCGCGCACAAGCGAGTGGCGCTGGCGGTGGTCAATTTGGTCGGCGGCCGGCGGCCACACCGGTTAGTGCTGGGGTTTATGTTGGCAGGGGCACTGCTCAGCATGTGGATATCCAATACCGCTTCGGCGCTCATGCTGATGCCGGTTGCTCTGGCGGTACTCGCTTCCTGCTCTGACCGCAAGCAACTGGCTGTACCACTGCTACTCGGATTGGCCTGGTCTTGCAGCATTGGCGGGCTCGGTACGCCGATTGGCACGCCTCCCAATCTGATCTTTATGCAAGTCTATGAGGAGAGCACAGGCCAAGTGATTAGCTTTGGTCAGTGGATGTCCTGGGGCGTCCCGGTCGTCGCGCTACTGCTACCACTGGCATGGTGGTGGGTGACACGCAACTTAGCGCGTGAGATTGCGATCTCACTCCCTGCCGTCGGACCTTGGCGAAGCGCCGAGCGACGGGTCTTGGTCATATTTGCGCTGACGGCCCTGGCCTGGGTCACAAGGGCTGAACCCTTTGGTGGTTGGCAGCAGTGGTTCGGGCTGCCCAATGCCAATGATGCCTCGGTAGCGCTGCTCGCGGTATTGGCCCTCTTTATCGCTCGCGACAATCAGGGTGAACCACTCATCGAGTGGCAGCAGGCGAGCCAAATTCCCTGGGGTGTTTTGCTTCTGTTTGGCGGCGGCATTTGTCTTGCCAGAGCCTTCGTGGCCTCGGGTTTGAGTGCTCAAGTGGGCGATGCACTGACATTGGTATCGGTATTGCCTGTTTATTTCATGATGTTGCTATTGGCACTCGCCGTCACGTTTTTGACTGAGGCCACTTCTAATACCGCGACCACTGCGCTACTGATGCCGGTATTTGCTGCCGTCGCGCTGGCGGTGGAATTGGATCCGTTATGGTTGATGGTGCCCGCGGCAATGAGTGCCAGCTGTGCTTTTATGCTGCCCGTCGCGACGGCGCCAAACGCCGTGGTGTTTGGCAGCGGTGAGCTGCCGATTCAACGTATGGTCAGAGAGGGGTTTGTGTTGAACTTAATCGGCGCGTTGGTCATCACAACCATTTCTTGGGCACTGCTGACCTAGTAACTCTGCGGAGGGGTTATTCCGCATGGGAGGTTGGACGGTACGCCACGCAAATGCATGGCGTACGAATAAGCGCCAGTCTTATAGCAGCGCCATCATGGTTTCGGCGGAGCTGACATCGATGCCGGGGCCTTCCTCTACATTGAGGTGGGTGACTTTGCCGTCCTCGACGATCATGGCAAACCGCTGGCTCCGTGTACCGAGCCCGAAGCCGGAGCCGTCCAGCTCAAGTCCCAATGCTGCGGTGAACTCACCATTGCCATCAGCGAGCATGATGATTTCATCGGCATTTTGAGCTTTGCCCCAAGCGCCCATAACAAAGGCGTCGTTAACGGACATGCAGATGATGCTGTCGACCCCTTTGCTTTTGATCGTATCGGCGTTGACGACATATCCGGGCAAGTGGGTCATCGAGCAGCCGGGCGTAAAAGCGCCGGGCACTGCAAAAAGCACGACCTTCTTGCCATTAAACAAATCCGCGGTAGATACCGGGCCCGGACCCTCATCTCCCATTACGGCCAATGTGCAGCTTGGAATGCAATCTCCTACAGCAATCGTCATATCTCATACTCCTTCTATTACATGGATAACGGTTTATCGAGCGCTGGACGCGCCCGATCATCGTGTGAGTCGGCCTGAATAGTAACTCATGCCGGTGCCTGATCTAGCAGTCTGGCGTCGATTAATTCGCACTCCCGATAGAAATCTGACTGTTGATCACCCAGATAAGGTGCACAATGCGAGAGTACTTGCAGTACGCCGTGATGAATGAGGCGTTGCGCGGATTGGCTGCTCGTCGCGAACTGCTGAAAATTTAGCCAGTACATCATGGTCATGGCCATGTTATCCGCCACGTGTTCAAGGCGCTGGGGGTGAGCACCAATATTGACTGGCGCCAGTAACACCTTGGCGATATGACGGGTTGTTTGCCGCTTGAGTTGCACGAGCCGTCGCATCCCCCTATCAATGTCGGGATAGCGCTGCATCAGGTCGGTCAGGTTGTGATAAACGAAGCGGTTCGAGTACATGACCTCCATCGCCACCGTGAGAAAAAGCCAACTTCGCTCCAGCGGCTGAGCCTCGTCAAAGAAAGACTCCTCGATCAGCGGCGCCGTCAAGATACCCGCTAAATCCTGATAACAGGCGGCGAACAAGGCAGATAAAATGCCGTCTTTGCCTTTGTAGTGGTAGTAAAGGTTGCCCGGACTGATATCCATCTCTAGGGCGATATCGCTGGCGGTGATATTGCGTTCGCCCTGCTCATTAAATAAGCGCGCCGCGGTAACGAGAATGTGCTGTGCAGTTTTCATCCCTGCAAAGTGTAACGCGATGGGACTGCGAAGAAGGCATAAAAAAGGGGAGCAAATGCTCCCCCTGAAAATACGGACCGGATGGTTACAACAGGTGTTTAAGCCGCTTTGCCAAATTTGGCCTTGAGATCATCAAAGCGCGCTTTAGCTTTTTTCATCTGCGCCTCGAGCTTTGAACGATCAGCCAACGAATCCAACTCAAGGTCAGCCAGCGCCTTGAGCGCGTCTTTCTCAACCGCTGCGCCGCGCTTGACCAGCGACTGGTACAGCGCTTCAGCTTGCTTGCGACGCTCGGTCAACCGGTTCTGGGCAGCGTCGACTTGCTCCTGCAGAGTCGCAAACTGCTCGAGTGCCTGGTCGTAAGCCTTGCCATACACGCCTAGGCCCGCCAGCAACGCATTGCGGCCAGCATCAATGGCCTTGGGCTTGGCACGGGTCTTCGCGCGGGGAGCCGCCTTGGCGGTGGTCTTCGCGGCCGGCTTTTTCTTGGCAGCGGTTTTAGTGGCCGGCTTTTTCTTCGCCGCTACCTTTGCTTTTGCTTTCACTTTGGCTTCTGCCATGACACGTCTCCTTGTGACTGTCTCTGAACACGGAATCAGTTTGCGGCCAGAAATTAGAATCCGCCCTCTAAACACCCGCAAAAAAGCGGCGTGTGACGGTAACAATTCACATTTTCTTCAGCGTTGGATGACGCACGGGCTGAATATTGTCGATACCGGACGGGACAATAACTGGCTACAATCCGACCCCTTTCGCCCAAGCAACTCCGATAGCCCTGTTATAGGGGCACGAAATGCACGCGTTTTCGGTGGCAGCGAGCAGGGTTCGTAGGACCAATCCTCAGTGGTGGGTTGCGCGTAACAGGGTGGGCTTTGAGAGCAATGCAAATGACTGAATCGCATAAAAGCAGGACTTCCCGCCGTCGCCTTCTGGGCTCGATAGCGTTTACTGCCGTCGGGCTGGGGCTCTGCTTCCTCGTTCTGGTTGGAAAGCCTGCGACCCAGCCAACGGTTTTTCCCGAGCCTCGCCGGCCATTGATCGATGTGGTGGTGGCTACCCCGGCTGATCATCGCGTTTCGGTGCGTACGCAGGGCACGGTCGAGCCCGTCAGGCGAGTGGGCCTGGTAGCGCAGGTAGCGGGCAAGGTCGAAACGGTCGCTCACCAGTTTCTGGACGGTCGATTTTTCAAAGCCGGCGATGTTCTGCTGGAACTGGAGAAAGCCGACTATGAGTTCGCCATCGCCCGGGCCAAAGCGCAGGAGGCCGCCGCGGCGCAGCGTGTGGCAGAAGAGCGCGGACGTAATTTACAGGCGCAGCGAGAGTGGCGTGATTTGGGCACCAGTGAAGCGAACGACCTGTTTCTTCGCAAACCCCAGTTGCGGGCAGCTGAAGCGTCATTAGCCGCTGCGCGTGCGGACGTGGCAGCCGCGGAGCTTGCATTGGATCGCACCATGGTGCGCGCCCCTTTCGACGGCCGGCTGGAAAAAAAATCAGTCGACCTAGGGCAATATGTGGCGCCCGGTACCGTGTTGGCGCAAATCTACGCGACTGATCGTGTTGAAGTGCACTTACCCATCAGCGACTCGCAGATGGCGTTACTCGAGCTCCCCTTATTTGAGACAGACGTGACGGCGTTGCCAGAGGTCGTGCTCAGCGCGCGCTTTGGTGGAGAGCGTTGGCAATGGCTGGGGCAAATCGCTCGGGTGGAGGCAAGCATCGATCGCGATAGCCGCGTCACCTTTGCTATTGCAGAGGTCACCAACCCATTCAGTGACGATGCCTCCCGAAGACCCCCCCTCACCCCGGGCTTATTTGTCGAGGCCATGATCAGCGGTAAGCCATTGCAGGAATCCGTCGAGCTCCCCGCCACGGCACTTCGTGGGGACAACACAATTTTGTGGGTCAATGACGACAGCCGGCTTGAACGGCTACCCGTCGAGCTACTGCGTCGTGAGCCAAATCGCGTCTGGGTGCGAGGTATCCCGTCAGGCACTCAGGTAGTTGCCGAGCAAAGCAGCTTGCTCGCTGCGGGAGCGGCGGTGGAAATCGCCGAGGTCCTGCGTGAAAGGGGCTGATGAATCCGGCCTACTAGGCTGGTTTATCTCAAATCCAATCGCCGCCAATTTGTTGATGGTGGTGCTAGTCATTGGAGGTCTGTACAGCATACCGGGCCTCGATAAGCAGTTTTTTCCCACACCGGTCATTGACCGCGTCAGCATCTCCATGCCTTTTCCAGGCGCGAGCCCCAAGGAAGTCGAGGAGCAAATCTGCGTCCGGATTGAAGAAGCGATTCATGATCTGGACGGTATTAAGGAAATCCGCTCGACCGCATCAGAGGGTATGGGGCAGGTTATCGTAGAGGCATTCGCCGGATATCCCACCCAGCGACTCACCAATGAAATTAAAACCCGCGTGGATGCGATTACCACTTTTCCCAGCGATGCCGAACGCCCTGTTGTGACCGAGTTGATCTATCGCCATCTTTTGGGAACCGTACAGCTGGCCGGAGATCTCGATGAGTGGGAGTTAAAGGAACTCGGTGAGGGCCTGCGTGACGATTTGGCTCGCCAGCCCTGGATTTCCGTTGTGGATCTGGTGTCACCCAGGCGTTACGAAGTCTCAGTGAATATCTCGGAAATCGATTTGCGCCGACACAATTTATCTTTTGATGACGTAGTGGCGGCGATTCGTTCCGCGTCGTTGAATTTGCCTGCCGGTGCAATTAAGGGTCAGGACGGCGATATCCGGGTGCAAACCCGCGGTCAGGCCTATTATCGCGAGGACTTCGAGCGGATTGTTTTGTTGACGGCCCGTGATGGCACCCAGGTCTTCCTTGGAGAAGTCGCTACGATCGAAGACGGTTTTGAGGATGTCGATACGCTCAGCCGGTTCAATGGCATGCCGGGGCACGGGCTATACGCTTACGTGACAACGCATCCCGATGTGGTGCAGTCCTCGCGCGTTATCAAGGAGTGGGTTGCAGAGCAAGCGCTCAACTTGCCTGAGGGTGCGACGCTGTCATTTTGGCGCGATGCCGCGGTGCCCTTTAAAGATCGGGTGGAAACGCTGTTGAAGAATGGCATCGGCGGTTTGATGCTCGTGTTCTTAGTGCTGGTGCTGTTTCTCCGACCGCTGGTTGCTGTCTGGGTATCGGTGGGTATTGCGGTCGCGTTTTTGGGCGCGTTTTTTTTGCTCCCCTACACGGGCGTTGGCTTGAACATGATTTCGCTGTTCGCGTTTCTACTGGTTCTGGGCATTGTGGTGGACGACGCCATTATCGTGGGTGAATCCATTCATACGGCGCAGGCCAGAGGGCTGAGCGGTGACCAAGCCGCACTGTGGGGCGTCCGCGAAGTGTTCAAGCCGGTTTTGTTCGCTGTTATCAGCACCATGGTGTTTTTTGCTCCCATGATGTTCATGCCCGGAGAATGGGCCCACGCCTCGAAGGGGATTCCGATCGTTGTTCTGTTGGCATTGACGTTCTCGCTCATTGAGTGTCTGTGGATTTTGCCTTCTCACTTGTCAAAGTTGGGACCGGAAAAGCCGGCTCAACAGCCACTGCTCAAGCGACTGGAAGGGTGGCGCCATATCTGTGCCGACTGGTTGATGTCGGTAGCGAGGAATCGTTATCAGCCGTTACTCAGATGGGCCCTACAGCACCACTTTCTGGTTGCGGGCTTCTTTCTTGTGATGCTCAGTCTCAGCCTCTCGCTATATGGTGGCGGTTGGTTGCGATCGGCGTTTTTTCCGCGCATTAACTCGGACTTTGTCGAAGCCAAAATCACCATGCCTGAGGGAGGTTCCTTCTCGCAGGCCGAAGAGGTGATGCAGCGGGTAGTCGAAGCGGCTGAAGGGCTGAAGAGCGAGTGGAATAGTCGACCAACCTACAGCGAAGAGCCTGCCATCGGCAGCATTTTGGGCCGAGCAAACGACAATAACGTCGAGGTGGTGATCCAGACGGTCGCACAAGGCGTCGATACCGAGGCATTTGCGATGCAGTTACGTGCCGATTCCGGCGCCCTGAGTGAGGCGAAGGAGGTGCGCATGGACTACACCATTCGCGATCCGGGTAAACCGATCAAATTGGTATTGGCGTCGCGCAATGTTGAGGATCTTGAGGCAATGGCCGGCGACGTGCGCGAGGCGCTGTTGTCCTATACCGGTGTGTTCGATGTTTCGGACAGTTTCGATAGTCCGCGTGACGAGTTGGTTCTGGAGCTAAAGCCGGCAGCAGAAACGTTGGGGATCTCTCTGTCTGACGTCGCGCGACAAGTGCGTCAGGCGTTTTATGGTGCCGAGGCGCAGCGGATCCCGCGCGGTAGAGAGGATGTCAAGGTGATGGTGCGTTACCCCGAATCTGAGCGCCTCGCCATCGCTAATCTCAATGATATGTATATCCGCACACCCGCGGGCAGCGAGGTGCCCTTCGAGGCTGTAGCCGCTTACCGCGTAGAGCCGGGTTACCAGAAGCTTGAGCGACTCGATCGCTTGCGCACGCTCGAGGTGAATGCTGACGTGGAGGCTAATGGGCCGGCGCCGCGAGAGGTAGTGGAGTCTCTATTCCGCGAATATTTGCCCAAGTGGCAGCAGCAGTATCCTGACCTATACGTGAATATGGACGGCGAGTTGCAGGAGGAGATCGAATTTAGGCAGGCGACGGTAAAGCTGATGGCGCTCGCCATGATGATCATCTATGCGTTGATGGCCGTCGCGTTTCGCTCTTACTGGCAGCCGCTGCTGGTGCTGACAGCGGTTCCTTTTGGTCTGATGGGCGCCATTTTTGGCCACATGATTCTGGGCTGGCAGGTGAGCCTGTTCTCAATCATGGGAATTACCGCCTGCGCGGGCGTCGTTGTGAACGATAACCTTGTGCTCATTGATCGCATTAATCGTTTGCGAGAGGAGGGGCAGGCGCTGGTGGATGCGTTGTTGCAGGCTGGCGTGGATCGCTTTCGGCCGATTATTTTGACCTCATTAACGACGTTTGTTGGACTGTTACCGATCATGTCCGAAACCAGCGTACAGGCGCAGTTTTTGATCCCTATGGTGACCTCGCTGGCGTTCGGCGTGCTGTTCGCGACCGGCGTGACCCTCCTGCTGGTTCCTGCGCTCTATTTGATTGCCGAAGACGCGGGTGTCCTCAGATCGCGCCTTATTGGGCGGGTATCGGTAAGCGCTCCCGCGGCGGATCCCTTGTGATAACCGATTAGGGTGATGGTCGACGCCGGGGTCGACCAGCCCGACCCCTTGTCATCCTTGAACCCTGACATCACTGACGCTGCTCGTCCCTGGCGCTCGGCCGGTCCGAACGAGTTCAGATTCTCGTTGTTAGCGTGATTGCTGATCTCAGTGGGGTTTGGGTCCTGCAGCGATGATGGCGTCGCTGACATCGAACTTGGCAATATTTTCGATGAACAGGTCTGCGAGCTGCCCCGCTTGCGCCTCGTAGGCGGCGTCATCACCCCAGCCGGCTTTGGGATCGAGGTAGCGCGCGTCGACGCCCGGGATACTCACCGGGAAATCCAGATTCAATCGATCGATATGGCGGGTTTCGGCGCCGATCAGGACGCCGTCCTGGGCTGCTTTTACCACCGCGCGTGTGACTGGAATAGGGAAGCGTGAACCGGTGCCGCCAGGAGCGCCCGACCCCCCCGTCCAGCCGGTGTTGATCAAGTACACCTGACTGTCAAAGTCCTCGATACGCTTAATCAGTAACTCAGCGTAATCGCCGGCTGGCCTCGGCATAAAGGGTGCGCCAAAGCAGGTCGAAAAAGTGGGATTAATCCCCGCCGCGGCGCCAACTTCGGTCGATCCTACCCGTGCGGTGTATCCCGAGAGAAAGTGAAACGCCGCCGCTTCTTTCGACAAAATCGAGATCGGCGGCAAAACGCCGAATACGTCACAGGTAAGGAAGATCACACACTTGGGTTCGCCACCCGCGTTGGTGTCAGATCGCTTAGCGACGTGCTCCAGGGGGTAGCAGCAACGTCCATTTTCCGTGAGCCGGGTATCTGAGTAGTCAGCGTGACCCTGGTCATCGAGCACGACATTTTCGATGATGGCGCCGGTCCGAATGGCATCCCAGATCACAGGCTCATTTTCACGACTCAGGTCGATCGTTTTCGCGTAGCAACCGCCCTCGATGTTAAAGACGGACCCTTTCGACCAGCCGTGTTCGTCGTCACCGATCAGGTAGCGGTCGGGATCTGCTGATAGCGTTGTCTTGCCCGTGCCCGAGAGGCCAAAAAATAGGGTGGTATCACCTGCTTCACCGATATTGGCCGAGCAGTGCATTGGCATCACGTCCTTTTCTGGTAGCAGGAAGTTCTGCACTGAGAACATTGCCTTCTTCATTTCCCCGGCGTAGCGCATCCCGGCAATCAGCACCTTTCGCTGACCGAAATTGATAATCACCGTCGCATCAGAGTTGGTGCCATCACGCTCAGGATCGCAGACGAAATCAGCGACATTGAGGATTTTCCACTCGGGTTTATTAGCAGGATTGTATGCGTCTGGCCTAATGAACATATTGCGGCCGAATAATGACTGCCAAGCGGTCGCCGTAATCACTTTAACCGGCAGGTAGTGGTCGGTGTGCTCGCCGACGTGAAGGTGCTGTACCCAAGTGTCCGACTGCGCTGCATGCGCCTTTACGCGTTGCCACAGAGCATCAAACCGCTCGGCATCAAACGGGCGATTCACCCCGCCCCAATCAATGGCATCCTCGCTTGATGGTTCTCTCACTACAAAGCGATCCGCCGGGGACCGGCCGGTGCGCGCACCGGTTTCTACCCGTAATGCGCCAGTATCGGACAAGATGCCCTCGCCACGATCCAGCGACATTGTTATCAGATCGGGGGGCAATACATCGCTGTGTATGGCGGAAGGTGAAGGAGCGGATTCGGTCATGATGGTTTCCGTGCTGAGTGCTAAATGCTGTTATCGGTTTTTCTGTGCTTTATTTTATACGTTCTGTGTTTTCACCCGTCTGTCTTTACGGGCACTGCCCACCCTGGGCGGTTGCGTTGCGAACTTGCATCTTCAGTGCAATGTCCTGTTCTCAGGCCCGATCGCGGACGCTAGAGACACCTCATCGAATCGATAAGTGGCACCGCACAGCTCACAGGTCAACGTGATCTCACCAGCTTCTTCGAGAATCTCGGCTTGTTCAGAGACCGGCAACAAGGCAATCGTGTCGGCGCTGCGTTTACGGCTACAGCGACATTTAAACAAAATCGGGGCGGGTGGGTATACCTTTATCCTTTCCTCTGGATAGAGGTTGTACAAGAGGTCCTCAGAGGTTAGGGAGAGTAACTCCTCAGCCCGAATTGTCTCCGCCAAAATGCATAATGTTGACCACTGCTCCTCGCGCTCGCTGCCCGATGTCAGCTGCGCGGGCAGTTGCTGGAGCATCAGGCCCGCGCTCTTGGTTCCGTTTGACGCGAGCCAGAAACGCGCCCCCAGCTGCTCACTCTGCGCAAAATAGTTTTCTAGGGCGGTGGCGAGGGGAAAGCCTTCAATGGCGATGATGCCTTGGTACTGCTGGCCTTTTTCCCGCTCAATAGTCAGCGCGAGCTGTCCGCCGGCTAGGAGCGTCATCGGGTCCTGAGCTTCCGCATCGAGATTGCCCCTGGCAATACCCCGGATCTGTCGCTCGCTGGTACATTCAACCATGGCAAGGGTGAGGGCGCTGTCGCTTCTGGCCTGAAGGGTAATTCTGCCGGTGTACTTAAGGTTATTACTGATCAACACCACGGCCGCCGCAAATTCGCCCAATAGCTGTCGAATACTCTCGCTGTAGGGTTGGTTAGCAAGCATTTCACCCAGCGCAGCATTCAGCCTGACCGCCTCGCCACGGACATCGAGCGCGTCAAATAAGAAGCGCTGGCTGCAATCGTTCCCGGTCGTCATTATCTCGTTAATCTAGGCTTCGTGGGCGTGTAGGATAACGGTATCGCAATCCTGCCCCAATTCGATCTCGCTATGTCCGATATTCGCGTTTCCCGCTCCCATTCCCTTGATGCTATAGCCCGAGAGCAGGCGCTCTGTGACTTGCGGGCGTACCTTGCTGATACGTTAAAGGCCAGAACAGAAGTCGTAGAAGGTGAAATCATGTTTACCGGAACCGGGTACTCCGGTGCCATCCGTATCGACGAAACTAGGGTGAGCGGGTTCGTCCGCTTGGGAATACTGATGAAGCCCATGAAGGGCGTCATCAACAGAGAGATCGGGGCTGCTTTGGACCTGTATCTCGGGACCGCATAGGGTGCGATACAGAAAGCTGACAGTCAGCTCGCGAGGGCCTTAACCTTCGCGTTCAGCCGGCTCTTGTGACGCGCGGCCTTGTTTTTCTTGATAATGCCGCGATTTGCCATACGGTCAATGACCGGAACGGCACTGTCATAGGCGGCGCGGGCCGCATCGGCATTGCCCGTATCGAGTGCTGCGACGACCTGCTTGATTTTGGTTCGTACCAGTGACCGCAGGCTGGCATTGTGCGATCGGCGCTTGTCGTTTTGACGCGCACGTTTTCTTGCTTGGGGTGAGTTCGCCACCGCTTTGCTCCAGAGGGATCTAAAAGAGGGCGCGAATCATCAGAGATACGCGATTCAATGTCAACCGGCGGGGGCACCGTAAGCCCCTGAATTGGGGGTTTTACCGGTTACCAGCCCAACCAGATCAGAATCCAGCCAATCAGGGCCGTGACGAGGGACGAGCCCGCCTTGTCGAGACGGAAAAGCGCATAGCCGTAACCCAGCGGCGGCAGCAAAAGTGCGCACATGCCCCAGGCCATTTCTTCCTTCCAGGCTGCGATTAAGAGCAGTACCCAGCTAACGGCCAGCGACGTCGCGCCGAGGGTCATCAAAAACGAACTGGAAGCTTCCATTTGTGGGCTCTCGCGAGTAGGTTTTGCGCTGCCTGTTTAACGTGGCGCCAAGAGTCGCGCAGGGTACCAGAAACGACTCGGCGACGGCACAATATTGTATTGCCTATTGGCGGGAAAAATATGACCGAAGTATCCGGGCCTGAAAAAGAGGGTGATCCCTATGCGGACATCAGGCCCTATTCAAATCTCGAGGCGCCCATGGTTTTGCGGCGCCTCGCCCGAGATCAGGAGCTTGCGACGACAATCGCGATATGGCGATTGCCTCGCTTGAGACGATTATTGCCGGCTGCGGCCTACTGGTTGTCGAGATTCTGGCTGTTGCTCGTGGGGCGTCGATTGGCATCGGTCGAGGATTTACAAAATCTGATTGCGCCGAATCTCGCGAAAATGATCAAAAAAACATCCCGCTTTTCCGTCGCCGGTATCGACGTGCTGGATGTCACGCGCAGTCGTGTGTATGTGAGTAATCACCGCGACATTGTTATGGATGCCGCTTACGCTAACTATGCATTACACCGCGCGGGCGTAAAAACGCTCGCCATCGCGATCGGCGATAACCTATTGTCAAAACCCTGGGTCGCGGACCTGATGCGGCTGAACAAGAGTTTCGTGGTTAAACGAAATCTTAGTGGTCCGAGGGCGCTGCTTACCGCGGCGAAGCAGTTGTCTGGCTATATCAGAGATTCTGTCTCTCAGGACCTCAACTCCATCTGGATCGCGCATCGTGAGGGCCGGGCCAAGGATGGACGCGATGTTACTGAGCGTGCGGTGATCAAGATGTTAGCGATGTCTAAGGGCCAGGGCGAGACGCCTCAGGCGGTACTGGATGAACTGGATATCTTGCCTCTTATCATTTCCTATGAGCTGGATCCCTGCGACGCGCTCAAAGCGGCGGAGCTGTCTGCGGGGAAAGGCTATGTGAAATCTGAGTTTGAGGATGTCACCTCGATCGCTCGCGGGATTACGGGCGAAAAAGGATGTGTTCACCTCCAGTTTGGGGACGCATTGGCGCCCGGGTTGAGCGTGGAGGAGGTAGCGGCGGAGATCGACGCTCAGATGGTGATCTATTATCGGCTCTATGCGACCAATGTTTGGGCCTGGGAATGGCTCCACGGTGAGTCGGCGCCTGCTGAAATCACCTACCATCGCGGCTCCGTCAGCAAGACGGCGTTCCGATCGCGACTCGACGCCGTGCCTGAAGCCCATCGAGACTGGATGCTCCGAATGTACGCCAATCCCGTTATCCGGGCCATTGAGCAAAGCGCAACGGATCGAGGCGTCCAATGTGATTGATGAGGCGCTCCAGGACGAAATCCGGGTGGCCTATCAGCAACTGACCGAGACACTGGGATTGCGGCCTCGATGGGGGCAGCGCCAAATGATCGCAGAAGTGGCCAATGCGCTGGGTGATCCTGAGCAGGAGACACCGATCGCCGTGGTAGAGGCGGGTACCGGCACCGGTAAGACGTTGGCTTACCTGGTTGCGGCTTTGCCTATCGCCAGAGCTAGAAAGAAGAAATTGGTGGTGGCATCAGCCACGATTGCGCTCCAGGAACAGCTTCTTTTCCGCGATCTCCCTGATGTGATGCGTCACAGTGGCTTGCATTTCCAGTCGGCGCTGGCCAAGGGGCGGAGTCGTTATGTCTGTCTGTTAAAGCTGGACCATCAGCTTGCAGAGCATGTGCCCGAGCCGATTATCCCTCTGTATCCCGATGAGTTTCCCACGCTAGATGCGGCGCGCGTGACGCCGGTGCTTCAGCAGATGCTTCAGGCAATGGCTGAGGGTCAGTGGGATGGTGACTTTGATGCGTGGGCCGATCATCTGGAGCCTGAGATCCGGCAGCTCGTGTCCACGGATCAAAGCCAATGCACTGGCCGGCGGTGTCCTCACGTGGGGCAATGCAGTTTTTTTCGTGCGCGAGAGGGGTTGGACGACGCGGACATCATTGTGACCAACCATGATCTCGTGCTGTCTGATTTGCGGCTCGGTGGAGGCGTGATACTCCCCGCACCTGAGGACAGTTTTTACATCTTCGACGAAGGCCATCAGCTGCCCAGCAAGTGCCTTAATCATTTCGCACTGCGATTTCACGCGGCTTCAGTGTTGCAAGGACTGCGGGACAGTGATCGCTGGCTGGGGAGTTCTGGTGCCCGCTGGGGCACTCAGGGCCTGGATGACAGGTTACTACCCGCGATGACCTCCCTGCTGGGAGATCTGGTACAGCGCGTCGAGGACGTCAGTGCGCACCTGTGGAGCTTGTTCCCAGATATCGATGCCGAACAGGCGGAATATCGATTCCCGCATGGTTGTATCGATGCGGAATTGATGACGCAGGCAGACGGATTGATGACCCAATGGGATCAGCTCTATCGCAACGCCACGCGCCTCGAAGCGGCAATCGAAAATATGCAGACGGGAGATGTGACACGAAGTGGGGGCGTCGATCAGGCGGACGGCGACCCGGATCTGGATTTGGTGAATGCACAGGGACTGGTGGCCAGGGCAGAGCAGCAAATCGCGATTTGGCG